>CAXPUM010000001.1:0-53887 GCA_964220295.1 Flavobacteriaceae bacterium
GACAAAATCAATGAAGCATGGAAAACTGCTTCAGAAGAAATGTATAAAGCACAGGCAGAAGCTCAGGGCGGTCAAGCCGGCGGACCTCAACAAGGTGCTACCGGAGCTCAGGGCGGAGCTGCTGAAGGTGGAGAATCCAACAGTGGAGACGACGTGGAAGATGTAGACTTCGAAGAAGTTAAGTAATCTGAAACGACCATTATAAATTGAAAACCCTCACAGATTTGTGAGGGTTTTTTTATGTCTTGACGCAACCTTTTCTATATGATTGCATCTAAATAGAAACCAGCCATTATGAAAAATGATAAAATTTTATTCATTTTTTTTAGCTTATTAATTCTTTCTTGTAATTCCGATGATAATGAGATAGAACCGGGTTTTAATTTAAATAACTATAGTTACAGCGTTGGTACAGAAGACATCTGTGAAGATGATATCAGAATAAATTGTCCGGCAGGGGAAACATGCGATGACAGTTTTGATTACCGCGGATATCTTTATGCTAACGAACAATTTGAATTTTATATTTATTTTGATCCAGAAATTATAAATAATTTTTCCAGAGATAACATAGAAGAATATTTTCAACACATTGACTTTATCTTGCGCTTTCCAGGTCAAAGAACAGAGAATCGTGCTTATTTTATAAGTAATGACAAACCAATCAATGAATTTGGAGTTGATAATGGAGAGGGAATTATTGTGAATTTTGATGATTATCAAGATGGAAATTTGAAATTAACTATTAGCGGTGAAACTGATGTCATAAAAAGTTTTAGAATTTCCGAAGATCCGGATTGTTTTATAGATGATGTTGCTGGATTATGTCGAGATGATATTGAAAAGAATCTAAATTACATTATTAAACTAAATTTCTGTGTCGAGTAGATTTCTTCTATCTAATTGTGACTCACCCGAAATTTCAATTATTTGGCATTTACATATAAACTAACCATTATGAAAAAAATAGTATTTTTATTTGTTTTATCAATTGTTATTATTAGTTGTAGTAGTGACGATTCCGAAGTACAGGATCTTCAAGAAGCTTCATTAGTATTCAATTGTGATGATAGTCCAGAGGGGTCAGAGTGGTATCAAAACTTAATTGATAGTATGGCTTGTGGCCAATATAGCTGCAAAATTTCTCTTCTTCAAAGTACATATGAAGGTGAGACAGTGTTTTACACTCAAATAACTGATGAATTATGTTATACTCAAGTTAAGTATACATTGTATAATTGTCAGGGTGAGGTTGTTAAAGAAATGACGATCGAAGAAAGTCGGGAATACTTACATAATTCGAATAGAGAGGTTGAAGAATTATTTAGTTGTAACGAGATAGAATAAGATATTATTCATTCTAAATATTGTTCAATGTTTTTTGGCACTAAAATAAATAGCTAAAGTGTGGATAAATTTTAGGTAGGAAAACGTTACTCCAGCTTCTTAATTCCAGCCTTCAATTTCACACCACTTAGTTTTCTTCGGAAAGATTCTTTGATGAAATAATGTAGTAATTCAGAAGCTTTTTCGATGCTGAGTCCGTTTTCGTGAATATTGGAAATACAGTTTCGGCGTTCATCAGTAGTGCCACGATTTGGTTCAAAAGTGGTATAAATTCCGAGGCTTTTTGGAGAAGAAAGTCCAGGGCGTTCTCCTATTAAAACCGCTGTGAATTTAGCGCCGATTTTTTCAGCGATCTCATCACCAATCGCAACCCGACCATATTGCACCAGGCATAACCCGATTTTATAATCTTCAATTCTGGGAAGTATTTCCTGAAGTAAAGAAATAGCTCTTTCATTAATCGCATCGGCAGCAAGTCCGTCGGTTAGAATAAACAGTATATCAAAATTTCCTTTTTCGGCTTCGGAATTTTCTGCCAGCTTTTTACCAAGATCAGGACGTTTCAAATATTCTTGTTTATCAGAAACTTTTGTCTGGAACTGGAATAACGGTAGATCAAATTTCCGAAGTTCTTCTAATAGTTCCTTCTCATTTAATTTGGAATATATTGCATCTTTTGTAAAAGCATGATCTTCCTGAAAACTTAGCACTTCTTTCGTTGGTAAACTTCCGCCGCTATTTCCCAAAGCAATCCTCGCTTTTGAGAGTGATCTCAAATTCTCCCAAGGATCTTTCTGGAGATAATTCTTATTTGAAATTCCTTTCGCCATTATTCTAGCTTTAAGATTTGCTCAGGAAGATCATTGCGATTTCCATTTTCATCCATAATTCCCATTTTCAGCAGCCATTCTTCAAATTCCGGTGCCGGTCTTTTATTCAAAACTTTCCTAAGATACATTGCATCATGAAAGGAAGTCGACTGGTAATTCAGCATAATATCATCAGCTCCGGGCACTCCCATAATATAATTACATCCGGCAACACCCAGCAATGTTAAAAGCGAATCCATATCATCCTGATCTGCGCCCGCGTGATTCGTATAACATACATCACATCCCATTGGCAGGCCGAGCAATTTTCCGCAGAAATGATCTTCTAAAGCCGCTCTGGTGATTTGTTTCCCGTTAAACAAATATTCCGGACCAATAAAACCAACCACAGTATTCACCAGAAAAGGATCGAATTTTCGAGCTACTGCATAGGCCCGTGCTTCGCAGGTTTGCTGATCCACGCCGTGATGCGCATTCGCAGAAAGGGAAGAACCCTGTCCGGTCTCAAAATACATCATCTGGTTACCAACCGTCCCGCGATTCAATTCTTTCCCCGCATCATAAGCTTCCTGAAGAAGTTTCAGGTCTATTCCGAATGAGGAGTTGGTTTTTTCCGTTCCGCCTATGGATTGAAAAATCAAGTCTACCGGAGCTTTTTCTATAATTTCTAAGGTGGTAGTGAGGTGGCTTAAAATACAATTCTGAGTTGGAATTTCATATTGCTGTCTAAAATCATCCAGTTGTTTCAATAATTTCGAAACTTCCTGCGGATTATCGGTTGCGGGATTAATACCGATCACCGCGTCACCACACCCATACATAAGTCCATCAATGATGCTTGCCGCAATTCCTTTGGGATCATCAGATGGATTGTTTGGTTGAAGCCTAACTGAAAAATGCCCTTTTTTGCCAACTGTATTTCTAAATTTAGTGACCACTTCTATTTTTTGAGCCACTGAAATCAAATCCTGATTTCGCATTATTTTGGAAACCGCGGCAATCATTTCTGGAGTTAATCCTGAAGCGAGCTTTTTCAGAATAGCTCCCGATGCTTGATAAGACAACAGGTAATCTCGAAATTCACCAACCGTCAAGCTTGAAATTGGCTTAAAAGTCTCATGATCGTGATCATCGATGATTAACCGGGTCACTTCATCATTTTCATACGGAATTAAAAGATCGTCCAGGAAAGTTTTTAATGGAATTTCACTCAGGCAATATTGAGCGGCGATCCGCTCTTTGTTATCTTCCGCAGCAATTCCTGCCAGCGCATCTCCAGATCTTTCAGGAGTGGCTTTTGCCATTACAGTCTTCAGGTTTTTGAAATTATATGTTTTGCTTCGAAGGGTGAATTTATAAGTCATAGATCAGAAATCCTGAACTTAATTTACAAAGTTTTGAAGCAGGTTGGACTGATGTTTCGCCTTTTAAGTTTTATTTAAACTTTATATGAATTAATTGAAGAGTGTATAGATATAAACGGCGTTGAAAAGTATTAATACAACTAAACAGGTCAGACAGAAAATCCGATAATTTTTGCTGGGCCTTTCAGATTCTGGCATTTGATCGCCAGTGACCAGTTTGTAGTTGAACCACGCTAAAAATGGTGCAGAAATAAATGACAAAGCCGTTGCAAAATCTATCAGAATGGTAAAAGAAGCATTGAAAAAAAATAAAATGAGCAGCGAGAGAACTGGAATAATAAATACATTGAGCTTATAATTCTGCCATTTTTGCTGAGGTTTCCAGTTAGTTTTTTCTTCCGCGAAAATTTCTGAAATCACTCGTGGGAAAGCATCGGCAACGGCCAGTGTGGTAGAAAACATAGCGATAAAAGCGGCAATTCCAATAAGCGGCTTGCTCCATTCTCCAAGCGTTCTTCCATAAAGGTCGATAAGCTGACCAGAGAATTCCACCCCGTTTCCGGAAAAACTGATCCCGCTGCCAAACATGACCAGCGCTCCCATCAGGAAAAAAAGGAGCCCGATGATTGCGGCGGCCAGATACCCCACATTAAAATCGAAAAATGCTTCTTTAATAGAAGTTCTTCTTTTATTGCTTTCCGCTTTTTCTTTGGTCCAGATAGAATGCCATACAGCCGCATCTAAGGGAATTGGCATCCATCCCATAAAAGAAATAATAAAAGCTATTCCCGCTTTATTCCAAACATCAGGAGCTTCAGTTGATAAAGTTTTATCAAGGCGTCCGTCCCCAAATGCTAGAAGTACCGCAGTCAGTGTAGCCAATCCCAGAAGACTCACGATAAATTTCATGGTTTTATCAAGCGCAGGGTATTTTCCAATCAGCAATAGAGCGATGCAAGAACCAATAATGAGAAAACCCCAGGTAAAGGTTGACCAGCCCATTCCGAATAATTTCTCTGCCAGCCCGGCGGTTACAATAGTGACGGCTGCCTGGATTATAAACATACTTCCAACGGTGATGGCTATGAAAGTGACATATGGAAATTTGCCCAGTTTACGATAACCTGTGATCATATGATTCCCGGTACCGGCCGCATAGCGCGGTCCAAACTCCAGAAACGGATATTTTGTTACGCATGCCAGGATGAGTACCCAGAGCAGCAAAAAGCCATAATCGGCTCCGGCACGGGTGGCCTGGACGAGATGAGAAACACCAATTGCCGCACCGGCCAGTAAAAATCCTGGACCAAGGCTTTTTAAAATTGAGGTTTTCAGACCTGAGTTTTCTTTCATAAAAATTTATAACTGTATATCAGCCAGCGTTCTAAATTAAGCAGCTGAAAAAAGTTCATGAGCGGCAAGTATCAAATTAAGCAAATTTAGTGATCAATTCGGCATTTACTTCATGGCCGCCATCAAATTGCCGTATTTCCAGGTTCTTCGGAAAAAGCTGCTGAAGTCTTTTTTCCTCCACCTCGATGATTCCTTTTTTAAGGTATTCGTCCTTGCTGCCGTAGATAAAAGTAAAATTCGTATCCTTCAAGAACTGAAAATCTGCTGTTTTCAATTCCTGTGGTACTTTGCCCGAATGCATGATGAGATTTTTACACTCTATTTTCCTCCTGGCCACAAAACGTGTAGCGACAGAAACTCCCTGAGAATAACCCAGGATATTGAGGTTTTTCACTTCCTTTAAATTTTCGGCTTCAATGACCGCATCAAGATAATTCAGCATATTTTCAATTCCTTCATCCAGGTTTTCTCTCGTTAACCAAGAAGCTCCAACGTGCCGATACTCCCCATTCAGATAATATTTTGATTGGGCCTGCGGCGCGATGATATAATTTTCAGTAGCATTCAAATTTTGAAAGTGGCGAAGAAAATACCGGCTCAAATAACCAATTCCGTGGAAGACCAGCCAGATATTTTTTGTCTGTTCAGTGTGTTCATTTAAAGTGGAATAGGTGTTTTGTATCTGGTAAGAGACATTTTTCTCAATGCTCATCTGTTCGTTGTTTTGTATTTTTACTTTTTCAGCTAGATTCAATCTCAAAGTTGTGGAAAAATAACCAATCTTAAAAAGATGACACAGGAAGAAATATTTGAACTTTCCAAAAAGGCCTGCAAAAATACACTAATGGAAACTTTGGAAATCGAGTTCGTGGAAGCCGGTGAGGATTACATGATCGCGAAAATGCCGGTAACTTCAAAGGTTCATCAGCCAGATGGCGTACTACATGGTGGCGCCACCGTTGCCTTGGCAGAAAGTGTTGGCAGTATGGCCAGTTATGTTTTTCTGAATACGGATGAATTTTTTGTTCGTGGAATCGAGATCTCTGCAAATCATTTGAAAAGTATTAAAGAAGGCTATGTTTTTGCAAGGGCGTCTTTTATTCATAAAGGCAGAACCACTCAGCTTTGGGAAATTAAGGTGACCGATGAAGCGGAGAACCTGATATCGCTGATTAAATTAACCACTATCGCGCTACCGAAAGAGAAAAAATAATGACGAAGGAAGAATTTTTTGGGAAATTACTGGAGCATCACCAGGCAGGCAAGCCATTTGTTTGCTATAGAAAACCTGGCGATAACGAAGCTTATTTGATGCTTCAGAATGACAAGCAGGCACATACAGTAACCGATTTTAATGAAAGCGGATTCATTTTCGCACCCTTTAATTCGGAAGCAAAACGCTACCTGATTCCGCAAGAGGAAGCGGAAATTTTTAGTTTTCAGCTGCCAGATGATTTGATTGGTGAAGACCAAATCGAGAAAAATTTCAGCGGAATTTTTTCCAATTCGGAAGCTGATCAAAAAAAACATGAAAAGCTGGTTCAAGAGGGAATTGATTCTATTGAAGATGGACAATTCAAAAAAGTGGTTTTATCACGATCTGAAAAAGTGGAACTGGCCGATCCGAGTGTCCTGCCTATTTTCAAAAAATTATTGCATAAATACAAACAGGCTTTTGTCTATTGCTGGTTTCATCCTGAGACCGGAATTTGGATGGGAGCCACCCCGGAAACCTTACTAAATGTCGAGCGAAATCGCTTCCAGACAATGGCACTTGCCGGAACACAGCTCAATACAGGTCAGGAAAAAGTAGAATGGGCTGCTAAAGAGATTGAAGAGCAATTACTGGTAACCGATTTCATTCTGAATGCCTTACAGGATCTGCCTGAAATCGAAATTACGGAAACTTCCAAACCATTTTCGGCCCATGCTGGGAATTTGCTGCATATTCAAACCGATATTTCCGGTACAATCCAGAAACAGCAGGACCAGGCGAAACTAATCCATGCTTTACACCCGACACCAGCCGTATGCGGACTCCCACGTGAGGCAGCGCTGAATTTTATTCTTCAGAATGAGAACTACGACCGGGAATTTTATTCCGGATTCTTAGGAGAGCTGAATCTGAAAAAAGAAAAGAAACGGAACTCTAATAGAAGAAACCAGGAAAATCAGCAATTCGCAGCCATCTTAAAGCAAACCAACCTTTTTGTAAATCTGCGTTGCATGAAATTAAAGGGAGGAAATGCCAGAATTTACATTGGTGGCGGAATCACGAAAGATAGTGAGCCAATGCAGGAATGGACCGAAACTTTGAATAAAGCGGAAACCATGAAATCGGTTCTTGTTAAATAAGCCTCAAAGCTTTCCATAAAATTGTCATGAAATCGTAATTTTGGAGTAATTATGAAATACTCCAAGATTCCCGTGGCCCGTTCGGTCGTGGCCCTTTGCGTTGCTAAAGACATCAAACACGTAGTCATCTCACCAGGTTCCAGGAATGCTCCTTTGACCATTGGTTTTACGCATCACCCCGCCATTGAAGCATATAGCATTGTTGATGAGCGATGTGCGGCGTTTTTCGCGTTGGGTATGGCCCAGCAAATTAAAAAGCCGGTTGCCCTGGTTTGTACTTCTGGTTCTGCTTTACTCAATTATTACCCTGCGATCGCTGAAGCTTTTTACAGTGATATCCCGCTAGTAGTGATTTCCGCAGATAGGCCAATAGAAAGAATTGACATAGGTGACGGGCAAACGATCAGGCAGAAAAACGTTTTTGAGAATCATATTCTGTATTCCGCTAATCTTTATTCTGAATTAGTCTTGGATCATGAAACCGACGATCCAAAACTTCAGCAAAAGCAATTTGAAGCTCAGAAGCACAATGAGCGGGAAGTGAATATTGCTTTAAACAGGGCTGTTGAAGAAATGGGACCTGTACACATCAATGTGCCATTCTATGAGCCTTTATATGATGTGGTGGAAGATATCGAGGTTAAACCTCTGCAAATATTTCCGGAGCTGAAAGAAAGACATTATACCAAGAATCAGCTGAAACCTTACCTGGATGTCTGGAACAGGGCAGAAAAGAAAATGGTTTTGGTAGGAGTTGCGCAGCCAAACGTAGTAGAACAGCAATTCCTGGATCAGCTGGCGGAAGATCCTAGCGTGATCGTTTTAACTGAAACTACTTCCAATCTTCATCAAAATGATTTTTTTACCAGGATCGATACGCTAATTGGTCCTATTGAAAAGGACCAGGACAGGGAAGGGCTTTTCCGAAAATTGAGACCTGATATTCTGCTTACTTTTGGCGGAATGATCGTTTCCAAAAAGATCAAGGCATTTCTTCGGAATTATAATCCGGTTAACCACTGGCATATCGATTCCAAGAAAGCTTACAATACGTTCTTTTGTCTTAATAAACATTTTGAAACGGAAGTCAATTCATTTTTCACTGAATTTCTGCCGGAAACCAATCAGGTAAATAGTGATTATGCCAGGTTCTGGAAGGATATTCGCGAAAAAAGGCAGGTTAGGCACGAAGAATATATGGCTGAAATTGAGTATTCTGACCTGAAAGCTATGCAGTTGGTTGTTCCTAAAGTTCCTGAAAATACAGTATTGCATTTTGGAAATAGTTCGACCATTCGTTATGCGCAATTATTTCAATGGAATACCTCTTTAAAGATTTTTTGTAACCGGGGAACCAGCGGTATCGATGGAACGGTCTCTACCGCCGTGGGAGCAGCAGTTTCTTCCGAAGAACCTGCTATGCTGATAACGGGCGACCTGAGCTTTTTCTATGACAGCAATGCGTTGTGGAACAGTTATATTCCGAAGAATTTCAGAATTATCGTATTGAATAATCAGGGTGGGGGAATTTTCAGGATTTTACCAGGAAATAAGAACAACCCAAATTTTGAGAAGTATTTTGAAACCATTCATGAGTTAAATGCCAGGCCGCTTTGTGAGCTGTATGGTTTTGATTATTCCAAAGCAACGAATGAGGAGGAAATAAAGGATTCACTGCAGGATTTCTTTTCAGAATCTGACTCGCCAAAACTTTTAGAGATTTTCACACCTCGAAAAGTCAATGATAAAGTTCTGTTAGAATATTTCAATTTTATGAAATCTTAAAATTTGTCTAACACTTATAATTCAGTCTTTTATTATATTGTATAGCAACTAAAAAATAAAATTATGAGTAAGTTAGATGAAAAAGTGGGTCAGTATATAGATGACCTGAAAAGTAAAGTTGGTGAAAGCAATCCTGATATTGACCTGGTGCGTAAGATTGCGCAGGCGCAGGGGCCAAGCATCTATAATGCCGATGCGGAAACTGTATCTTCTTCCAGTGAGGGTGAGATGGATACAGTAAAGCAAAAGTTTATTATGGGTAAACTTGGTATAACCGATGAAGGAAAAGCTAACGAAGCGCTAAACCAGGTAATTGAAAAATACGGTAAATCCAACCGAAACAAATATCGTGTGGTGGTATATTATTTACTGACCAAGCATTTTAAAAAAGAAAGTCTTTACAAATAGACTAATAGATAGGATATCGCAAAAATCCGTTTTCATGAGAAGACGGATTTTTCTTTTTATATCTCCTATCTTTGTGACCTAAAATTGTACTATGATCCAGATTGGCGAATACCACGAATTACTTATCATCAGGGAGTCTGACCACGGAGTTTATCTTGAAAATGATGCAGGCGATGAAGTGCTTCTGCCAAATAAATATGTTCCTGAAACCTGGAAGGTTTATGATAAACTGGAGGTTTTCGTATACCTCGATCATGAGGAACGCCCGGTTGCCACTACTCTTAAACCTTATGTGAAATTAGATCAGTTCGCTAAATTGAAGTGTGTACAGGTAACAAAAGTTGGTGCGTTTCTGGACTGGGGTCTTGAAAAACACCTTTTTGTACCCTTTAAAGAACAGGTGATCCCAATGGAAGCAGGTAACGAATACCTGATCTTTTGCTATATTGATCTGGAAACAAATAGGCTTGCCGCATCCTCCAGAGTTCATGGGTATTTGGATAATGAAGAACTTACGGTAGAACCATTTGAAGAGGTTAATCTGATTATAAGTAATAAAACAGAGCTTGGATACAATGTGATCATTAATCAATTACATCTTGGTTTGATCTATAAGGACGAAGTTTTTAAAGATCTTAAAGAGGGAGACCACACTACCGGTTACATCAAAAAAATACGCGAGGATCATAAAATTGATGTGACACTACAACGACCTGGTTATAGAAGTATTGAACCTAACGCCGATAAAATCTTTCAAAAATTGAAAAATGCAGGTGGCGTGCTGCATATTTCAGATAAATCTAATCCAGAACTGATCTATGATACAGTAGGGATGAGCAAAAAAAGTTTTAAGAAAGCGATCGGTACATTGTACAAGCAGCGAATCATCGATATTCGCAAAGATGGGATCTACCTTAATTCTGAAGATAAATAGTTCTGAAGGGTGAACGGTTTCTAAAGCGGTAATTGCGATCCAGCGTAGGCGCTATAAACGGATTGATATACGTGTTGTTATCATCGCGTTCGTAACCGTTTATCTGCACTTCAAATGATTTCTTTTCCCGCTTAGGAATAGACAAAGGCGATTCAAAATTTGGAGTATATTGATTTTTCTTACGATTGATCTCATCCATCGCTGCCAGCATATCTACTTGCTTTTTCTGACCAGTTGGATCTCCGTTGAGAAAAGTTCCATCTGGTAGATTAAAATCTGACTGAATTTGCCAGTTAAAAGCATATTCCTTCCATCCAATCCCAATTTCCTTTCTGCCAATATCAAAATCTTCCGGATTCCAATACTCATATTCCTGCGCGCTGACAAAGCTTGCCGAGAATAAGAATATGATAAGAAGATATTTCATCAGGTTTTTTTTGGAAAAGAATCAAATACTGTGCAAAAATAGAAGAATTTTCAAACTTTGAAGAAAGTCAGGATTTTCAAAATTTCATAATGTTCTTTACAGGTTTTTCGATAAACGAAATAAATCAAAGAAAATTTCATGAATCAATAATTCTCTCTATTCCGCGCGTAATGCACGATAAAAACCTCTATTTTAACATAGATTTTACATATATTTACTTTTCACCTAATCAAAAACCGATATTATGACAAAAAAAATCACAAAATTTTTTGTCGTCTTTTTGACCTTATTCAGCTTAATTCTTCATGCTCAGGAGAATGTAGTTGAGGGGAAAGTAATTGACGAAAATGGGATGCCCATGCTGGGGGTCACCATTCAACTGAAAGGTGCCAGCACAGGTACCACTACCAATTTTGATGGTAACTATTCTATTAACGCCAGCGATGGAGATACATTAGTATTTTCATTTGTGGGTTATGAAACACAGGAATTCGTTGTCTCTGGTTCCACTTTGGATGTCACAATGGCTCAGGACGAAAATTCCCTTGGAGAAGTCGTAGTTACAGCGTTCGGTATCGAAAGAGAGACACGTTCTCTAGGATATTCGGTAACGAAGGTTGATGCTGAAGACGTGAATCTTACAGGGAATACCAATCCAGTGCAGGGACTCCAGGGTCGTGTAGCCGGTGTTCAGATCAGCCAAAGTTCCGGTACTGCGGGTGGTGGTGTGGATATTCTTATTCGAGGTATCACTTCTATCAATCCACAGCGCGGAAACCAACCATTAATTGTTATTGATGGTCTCGCTATGGATAACTCAACATTCGCGGGAGATGTTAGGCCTAGTTCTGGTTCGAACTCTCCAAGCAGTTCGGAACAGTTTTCATTCACTAACAGGGCTGCCGATTTAAACCCGGAAGATATTGAATCTTTCAACGTGTTAAAAGGAGCTGCTGCTACAGCATTATATGGGGTGAGAGCTGCGAATGGAGCGATTATAATTACCACAAAGAAAGGAAAACAGGGAAAAGCTCAGATCAATCTATCGGCTTCTACCAGTTTTAAGAACATTACGCAGGCTCCAGAATTGCAAAAAACCTATAGAGAAGGATTCAGCGGAGCTCCTAGAACACTTTATACTCCCGATACTGAAACCGGTTTTACAAGGCTTGGAGGAACTTCTTTTTATTCTTTTGGTCCTAGATATAGTGATGATTCCTATACACTTGAAGATGGAACTGTGGTAGATTTAAGCGGAGACCGTTTTTACGATCCTTACGATCTTTTTAGAACCGGGGTGTTGAAACAAGTAGACCTTAGTGTTAGTGGTGCTACAGAGAAAATGAATTATTACTTTTCTGTAGGTAATGACAGCGAGGAAGGGGTTTTGCCAAATACCTACTACGACAAAACAAACCTTCGGTTAAAAGCCGGTTATAATGTGACTGATAACTTTAATATCAATACTTCTTTAACCTATGCAAATAGCGGAGGGGCACGCGGTAATGGTGGAGATAAATCAGTTTTTAGTTCGCTGTCTTATTATTCAGCGACTTTCCCTATCAATGATTATCAAAATCCTGATGGTTCGCAAAGAAACTATTCATTTGGAGTAATTGATAATCCAAGATATTTGCTGGAAAAGAGTCCGTTAAAAGATGATGTGAATAGATGGATTGGTAACATTTCTTTGAACTGGAATCCGAAGGAATGGATGAACGTGACCTATTCTGCACAGGTTGATAATTATTCTGATAGACGCAATAGATTTGTTCCACCAGATCTAGATGTGGGAACTCAGGTTGGAGGATTCGTCTTGGAACAATACAATGATTTCCTTGGCTTAGAGTCTAACTTATTAATCAATTTCACGAAAGATTTTACAGATGATTTTAGTTCTTCTCTAACTCTTGGTAACCAGATTTCAGACAGCAAAAGAGATTATGCTTTCATTCGTGGAGAAAACCTGAATGTACCGGGGATTAATGACATTTCTAATACGATTAATATCTTCGGAAATAAAACGGAAGACCAGATACGAAATGTGGGTGTTTTCGGAGAGCTGAAACTGGATTATAAAAACGAATTATTTCTTACCGTAACCGGAAGAAATGACTGGGTATCTACCTTGCCGAAAGAAAATCGTTCTTTCTTCTATCCATCTGTAAGTTTAGCATACGATTTCCATAATTTAATAGACGAAAACAGCGAGTTCCTTTCTTTTAGTAAACTTCGAGCATCTTGGGCTGAGGTTGGAAAAGGACCATTATTTGGTCAGGTTGGTAGCTATTATGTTTCCGATTCCAATTTTCCTTTTGGAGGCACTGGCGGCTATCGAGCCGACACTTCAATAGGAGATCCTTTATTACTTCCTGAGAAGAACCGTTCGTTTGAAGTTGGGGCGGATATTCGCTTCTTTGAAAATAAGCTTCGATTTGATTATGCTTATTATAGAACTACTGTAGACAATCAGATATTTACTGTTGGAACGGCTTACTCAACAGGTCTTTCAGGAATTGTTAGAAACGCCGGTAAGTTCAGATCCTGGGGTCACGAATTATTAGTCTCTTATGATATCTTTAAAAATGAGAATTTCGGATGGGAAACGTACCTGAACTGGTCTACGAATACCGGCGAGGTCGTGGCGCTGCCAGATGATATAGAAGCCTTGATTTTTGCTGATTCCGGTTTTGCGGGTATCACTTCTGAAATTAGGGATGGCGACAAGTTAGGATCTTTGTATGGTTACACTTGGCGATATGAGAACGGTCAACGTTATATCGACGAAAATGGTTATCCAGTTGTTAATTTAGATGAGCGAGTAAAAGTAGGAAATGCGTTTCCAGATTTTATCGCGTCTTTAGGTAACAGATTAAATTATAAAGGTTTCAACTTTGATTTTCTGATTGAATGGAAAAAAGGTGGAGACCTGTATGACTCAGGAAGAAGAAATGCCCTTAGAAATGGAATTTTAAAAGTAACCGAATTCCGAGATGAAACAACCGTTCTGGATGGCGTTATGGATGATGGAAATGGAGGCTACACTCAGAATACACAGGAAGCATTAATCGATCAGGATTACTATCGTAGTTCTACTGCTTATAACCGTGCCGCAGAAATCCTGGTTCAGGATGCATCTTGGGTGAAACTTCGAAATATCTCGCTTGGCTATAATTTCAAAGGAAACATTCTTGAAGCAATACACGCAAGAAATCTTTCAGTTTCAGTCAGCGCCCAGAATATTCTGGTTTGGACACCTTATGATGGATATGATCCTGAAGGAAACCAGTATAGTGCAGGGAGCAACGTGTACGGTTTTGCCGGTTTAAGCACTCCGCTGGCAGAGATTTATTCTGTTGGATTTAAATTAGGATTTTAAAAAATTGATGTATGAAAACTATATATAAACTTATCTGTTTAGTGATGCTTACAGGAATTTTTGCCTGTAGCGATGACTATTTTGATGTAAATACGCCATCAGGAACGGCCGATCTGGATGAACTCCGAATCAATGACCTGTTGGCACCTGTTATTTTTAGAACAGTAGAAGGGCAATATTCCGCTGAACTCACCTTTGGAAATTACACGCAGTATTTCGTAGGTCAGGGAGGAACTGCTGCCGGAGAAACTACCGCCTCCGGGCTTTGGGCAAATATTTATTTGTATGCTTTCCCAAATATTGATGTAATCAAGCAGAAAGCAGAAGCAGAAGGGGCTACACATTATGCCGCAGTTGCAGATATTTTAAAAGCTATTAATATTGGTATTGCAGCAGATAGCTGGGATAATATTCCGCTTTCTGAAGCATCAATGGGCGATGAAAATTTATTCCCATCTTTTGATACCCAGCAACAAGCTTACGAAACGCTTTTTTCTTTATTAGATGGAGCGATAGCGGCTCTTGAAGGTCCGGACGATTCGAGTATCAATATGGGAAGCGAAGATCTAATTTATGGCGGGGATTATGATAAATGGCTGCGTGCCGCTTATACTTTAAAGGCAAGATATCAATTGCACCTTGTGAATAAAGGAGTCACAAGTCCTCAGGACGTTTTGACAAGCATTGAAAATGGCTTCACATCTAACGATGATGATTTCCAGATGTCTTATGATGATCGTAATATCAATCCTAGATACGCCTTGGAAATTCTTTCGAGAAATACGGGGAATTTTCATAACGACCTTGCCAGCCAGATTGTAAGCACGATGAATGGTGATTATTATCCATTCGAGAGCGATGCGCTGGAAATAGATCCGCGTCTTCCGGTTTTCGGAACTATAGATAATGAGGAAGATTCACAATGGAAAGGTTATGTTAGCGGCGGTGGAGGAGTTTCTCCTGATGGTACACCTGGGAATGTTCAGTTTGTAGAAGGAGGCTATTACACCAGCATCGATTCGCCAATTGTAATTATAACCTATGCCGAGGCTCAATTTATTAAGGCTGAAGCAGAATTTTTAGCTAATGGAGGAACCACTACCAGTTCAGGAATTACTGCGGAAGGGTATGCCGCTTATCTGGAAGGAATTCGCGCCAGTATGCAAAAATACGGTGTTGATGGCTCTGCATATTTAGATGATCCAGTAGTTGATGTTGGAATGGAAAACCTGATGTTAAATCACATTATGAAAGAGAAGTATATCCATAACTTCTTGAATCCGGAAACTTTTGTAGACTTCCGTAGATACGATTTTTCAGATGATGTTTTTAAAGGGTTGACCATTCGTGAAGATGAAGGAGAGAGCGGCGATTATCAAGGAATGTGGTTCCGAAGAGCAACTTACCCTTCAACCGAATTAAACAGGAATGGAGATGTGGTCCTTGAGAACCAGGAAACACCGGTAACACCAGTTTGGTGGGATGCCGAATAATCTTTAAAATAATTCAAATTTTAGCTGCCGGGAAAAAATGTTCTCGGCAGTTCTATTTAAAAAGGTATCTTTCCGCCTCAATTGAATAATCAAACAAACCATGAGAAAATTAGTAATTATTGCAGCTATTTTTATAGGCTGGAGTATGAGTGCACAAGAAACCTCAAGTTTCGAGAAAAAAACTGTTGAATTGATCAAAATGACATCCGGTCAACAATTCGAAGTAATGATGGATCCACTGGTGAAAATGGTCCCGGAAGAAAACCAGGAAGCATTCAAAAAAGAGCTGACAGATAGCACCTCAGAACTTTACGCGCAAATGGCTGATATCTATATGGAAAGCTTCACGGAAGCTGAAATTGATAAAATCCTCGAGTTTTACCATACTCCGGTTGGAGAGAAAATGGTCGCTTCTTTACCTGAAATTACCAAGAAAGGTATGGAATTGGGCCAGGCATGGGCAATGAAACTACAGCCAATTATGGCGAAATATATGCAGTAGATCTCTATTGGAATACGAAAAAGCCTGCAATTGCGGGCTTTTCTTTTTTCATAAAACCATAAACCGTATTTTTACAAAAACATTTTTATGAGCAAGATCGACTGGAAAATTGTAAAGGAATATGATGATATTACCTATAAAAAATCGAATGGTGTTGCGCGGATAGCCTTCAATAGGCCCGAAGTTCGAAATGCCTTCAGACCTAAAACAACCTCTGAACTTTTAGATGCCTTTCGTGATGCGCACGAGGATACTTCGATAGGAGTGGTATTACTTTCTGCGGAAGGTCCTTCCGCAAAAGACGGGAAATGGGCATTTTGTAGTGGTGGCGATCAGAAAGCCCGTGGACACCAGGGCTACGTTGGAGAAGACGGTTACCATAGATTAAATATCTTAGAGGTACAGCGTCTCATCCGTTTTATGCCAAAAGCGGTGATTTGCGTGGTGCCTGGTTGGGCTGTGGGTGGTGGACACAGTCTTCATGTGGTTTGTGATTTGACTCTTGCCAGTAAAGAAAATGCTATTTTTAAACAAACCGATGCAGATGTTACCAGTTTTGACGCCGGCTACGGCTCAGCATATTTGGCCAAAATGGTAGGGCAGAAGAAAGCCAGAGAGATATTTTTCCTTGGTAGAAATTATTCGGCTCAGGATGCTTATGAAATGGGAATGGTGAATGCTGTAATACCGCACGAAGAACTGGAGGATACGGCTTATGAGTGGGCACAGGAGATATTAGCCAAATCGCCGACTTCTATAAAAATGCTGAAGTTCGCTATGAATTTAACCGATGATGGAATGGTAGGTCAGCAAGTATTCGCGGGTGAAGCTACTCGTTTGGCTTATATGACCGATGAAGCGAAAGAAGGTAGAGATGCGTTTCTCGAAAAGCGTAAGCCTAACTTTCATAAGAAATGGATTCCTTAAGAAGAGTGTTTCATCAATAAAAAAGCCGCTAATTAGCGGCTTTTTTGTTTTCTGATCAAGTAATTTTTATCTCAACTTCGGATATTTTGATGGATTAGTTTCATGCATGATAGCATAAACTTTCTCAAAAATATCTTCTGGAGATGGTTTGGAGAAATAGTCCCCATCGCTGCCATAAGCCGGTCTGTGTTCTTTCGCAGTTAAAGTTTGTGGTTTGCTGTCCAGGTATCTCCAAGCGTTCTGTTTTTCCAGAATTTCCTGCATGATGTAAGCAGATGCGGCACCCGGAACATCTTCATCAATGACCAGTAATCTGTTAGTTTTCTGAACACTTTTTACAATATCATGGTCCAGATCAAATGGCAATAATGATTGGACATCAATGACTTCAGCATCAATATCTACTTCATTCAATTCCTTGGCCACCTGCTCGACAATTCGTAGCGTAGAACCGTAAGAAACAAGAGTAATATCTTTACCTTCTTTCAGTGTTTCTACTTTTCCAATAGGTGTTTTTAACAGCCCAATATTTTCAGGCATTTTCTCCTTCAGCCTATAACCGTTCAGGCATTCAATGACCAGTGCTGGAGTATCCAGGTCCAGTAGTTGATTGTAAAAACCAGCTGCTTTGGTCATATTTCGGGGAACAAGAACATACATTCCTCTAAGTAAATGAACGAGGCCTCCCATTTGTGAACCGCTGTGCCAGATACCTTCCAGCCGGTGACCACGGGTTCGGACGATAAGAGGAGCTTTTTGCTTTCCTTTTGTTCGGTAATGCAAGGTTGAAAGGTCATCGCTCATTCCTTGCAGGCAGTACATTACATAATCCAAATACTGAATTTCAGCAATTGGTCTAAGACCTCTCATTGCCATCCCAATTCCCTGACCGAGAATGGTGGCTTCACGAATACCGGTGTCAGATACACGGAATTTTCCGAATTTTTCCTGCAGTCCTTCCAGACCCTGGTTTACATCACCAATTTCCCCGGCATCTTCACCAAAGATTAAAGTCTCAGGACGATTATTAAAAATATATTCAAAGTTATCTCTTAAAATGATCCTGGCGTCAACCTCATTGGTATCGTCAGAATACGCTGGTAAAATCTCATCTGAAAAATTTTCCTTTTTATATAAGTAAGATGAATAATCAAAATTCACCTCTTTTTCGAAATCATTTAACCACTGTACCAGCTTGTTTTTGGAATCATGGTTCTCACCAATGACATATCTCAAAGCTTTCCTCGCGGCTGAAACAATATCTTTCTTTAGAGGTTCGCGATTCTCCTTAAGTTCAGTTTTTAAGGGTTTTATAAAATTTGCGTTCGCACTTTCTTTGATAACCTGGTCGAGAATACTTAGCAGACTGCGTTTTTTCTCCATGGTTGGCTTGAGATAGCCATTCCAGGCATTTTGTTTAGCAGTTCGAACGGTTTTTTTGATTTGCTTTTCCAAATCGTTCATCTGGTCTTCCGTCGCAAAATCATTCTCTATAATCCACTTTTTGAATTTTACATTACAGTCATGTTCTTTCTCCCATTTCAGGCGGTCCTCACTTTTATAACGTTCATGTGAACCGGAAGTGGAATGACCCTGAGGTTGTGTAAGCTCAACCACGTGAATTAAAACAGGGCAATGCTCTGTACGAGCTATTTCGGCAGCTTTTTCATAAGCTTCCATTAGAGCTACGTAATCCCAGCCATGAACGACCATGATCTCGTAGCCTTTTTCATCTTCATTTCTCTGGAAACCTTTCAGAATTTCTGAAATATTTTCTTTAGTTGTTTGATGCCTGGCATGTACAGAAATTCCATATTCGTCATCCCAAACACTCATAACCAAAGGTACCTGCAAAACTCCCGCGGCATTGATCGTTTCCCAGAAATGCCCTTCACTGGTACTGGCGTTTCCGATCGTACCCCAAGCTATTTCGTTTCCTTTATCTGAAAATTTCTCAGCATTAATGCCGTCTACGTTTCTGTAAATTTTGGAAGCTTGAGCCAGACCAAGCAGTCTTGGCATCTGGCCGGCAGTTGGAGAAATATCAGCACTGGAATTTTTTTGTTCCATCAAATTTACCCAATCACCGTTTTCATCCAGACTATGCGTCATGAAATGACCGCCCATCTGCCTTCCGGCAGACATTGGCTCATTCTCCATATTAGTGTCGGCGTATAAGCCTGCGAAAAATTGCTCTGGTGTTAGTTCACCAATGGCCATCATAAAAGTTTGGTCTCTGTAATAACCAGATCTCCAATCGCCTTTCTGAAAGGCATTTGCCATTGCCAGCTGAGGAACCTCTTTTCCATCTCCAAAGATTCCGAATTTCGCTTTCCCAGTAAGAACTTCTCTTCGTCCCAGTAAACTGCATTCCCTGCTAGTTACTGCGATGCGATAGTCCTCAAGAACGCGGGATTTGAATTCATCGAATGAAATTGAACTTTCAGTTTGTATCTCGCTTTGCATGAACATTATTTTGTATGTCAACAAATGTAACGAAAATCAACTTTAAATACAATTCATAATTTTAGCGTATTATTGACAATTCGATAATTTTAACCTTTATTTATTATTTTTTCTTAAAATATACGGAGAAGTATTCCGAATTTATTGAAGATACCGAAATGGACTTTCAATACCGTAAAATTGGCTTTAATACCAACGCCTTGTAAATAAGCGTATTAGCGTATTGATATCAAGCGAAACGATGAAACGAACTTTTTGATCGTAATCTGGATCTCCTACCTCCCAACCTAAGTTGGAATATACCGGGAAGAACAATTCAAAATAATCTTGTACCAGGCTGATTCTGATACCCGAGTCATACAAAAATTCGCCATTTTCTCCTCGATTTTTCACCATACCAATATCTCCATACACATAAATCCAGTTCCAGATATTGGTGCTGGCATTCATAGACATTAGCCATTCATTGGCGTATTCTGGCTGTAACTGCGATTTGAAACCACCTTCTGCCATTATGATTTGCTGGCTGAATAAACCACTTCCCTGACTTCTTCCGTAGTAATTATAATCAAAAAGATAATCTGTAGGTCTGTCTAAAGCAAAACTGAAATAGTTGTTATCCAGGCGGTCGTTATAGAGAAAAGTTCCTCCGAAAAAGCGAAGATTGATCTGCCTGTTATTTGTGAAAAGTTTACGATACTCGGCAGTTGCAGAAATTTTACTGAATTTATTAGAAAGCTGCCAATCCAGTGAAGTAGTCAAGTATTTAATAAAATTCGGGTTACTGTAACTGTATTGTACATTAAACACATTGTAGTTTGGCTGTTCCAGTGGTTGCAACGGGTTTTCGTCTCGCCTAACGTTTACGTTTCTAATTAGTAAACGCTGACCTTCGTTACTTCTCAAATATGGATTTCTGAAAGCAAATAGGAGGTAAGGTGTGTATTTTTGATAAAAGAGATCATAACCGAAAGAAAAACGGCTTCCGGAGATACCATATCTAATGGCAAATAATTTTTGATTATCGAATTGATGAGTATTTGAAACTCCTCCAGAACCTACGATTGTATTACTATTGAAACCATACTTCGGTGAAAAACTAAAATTGAAAGTTTTACTGAGAACGGTTTTATTGTACACTTTCGGTCCTATGGAAATACCGTCATAAAGGTTATAATCGAATTCCGGCATAAAAAAGATCTGGTTGTAACGAGGATCTTCAATATCCTGTAATAACCGGAATTGCAGCGGCTTATTAAATAATTTCGTGACAGCGCGATAATTATTACGCTGATTGAATTCTGGTATTTCCTGCTCGTAATTCAAAGCCAGGCGATCAATACCAGCTCGTGCGATGGTTACTGTATCACTTTTTGCAGGATTATCAATCCAGTCTTTATAAACTACTTCTCCATCCTTAAGTCCGTAGAGACTTACTGGCATATTGGTGTTTCGCAGATCTCTGATAACGGCTGAGATTGAATCATCTGTTTTTTGAACATCACCTATCTTAAAATCGATCTTTTTGTTGGTTGATACATACTCATCAAAAAACCAGTTGATGTCTTTATCAGCATTCTTTTTAAGGATCGTTTCAAATTGTCTTGAACTTACCGGCTTCAGTTCGTATTCAGTATAAAATTCCTTAATTGATTTCTGAACACTTTTGTCTTCCAGGTACTTTTCAAGATATTTCATTCCCACACCAGCCTTATAGGCATTTGCGATGTTTTTATTAAATTTTACAAGGGAATCCTGGGAAGTGGTTAATGGCTGGTCCAGGTTCATTCGCGCTACGTTCATGTAGAGAAACTGGTACTGATCATTAAATTCAAGATCGGCGGCATGAAACCAGCGCAGGCCTATCACTTTACTCAAACTACCCAATAATTTCATTTTTGGATAATACAGGTCTACATAGTCCATCATCAAAGAATACATCATCGCATCCGTGACCCATTTTTCGGTACGAGGATTAATGAGAATGGTATTTTTCAGGTAATAATCAGTAAGTGTTTTAAATATTTTGATGTCATACTGAAAACCATCAGGAAAAGGCCGGATAAAACTTGGTAACTGGTTGAGACCATATACCGGGTTGTTCAAATAATCTTCCTGTGTGATAAAAATGTCCTTATGCGGAAAAGGCCCAAGGTTTTCTTCCAGGAAATTTAAAGCTTTCGTAAGCGTTGCCCTTTTTTTATTCAGCTCAATATCCTCATCTTCGATATTGGTAATGATTTGCTTGTCTTTAATGGCAAGCGACTCAAAAATGTAAGTTTTCGTGATATAAAGTTTACTTTCCAGGCGATCTTCTCCTGAAAAATAAATGGTTTTGAAACCTTGCTGCGTTTTGGTGCGATCAAGATTGAGGCCTGAAGCAGCATAAAATTCGGTTGGAATGTCTAATTTGACCTTTATATCGTAAGGTTGGAGGTATTGCAAGCCCAAATCCTGGTGATGGTAGAGTTTCCAGCCATTATCTAATGGAGCGGGCACCAGGTACCAGTATCGTAATTTGTAGTTGTGATTTTTATCCATCCCATAGCGAGTAAAACTATCTTCAGGGATTTTAAGCGTGTAATCAAAATTGAGATCAATTGCTTCTCCCGGTTTCAGCGGTTTTTTCAGCATAACCCGGATCAAATCTGAAGTTTCTCCGGGGCGATCCCATTCCAGTTCACCGTCGAGACTATCCTTTACTGAATGGATATAGGTAAAACCTCTTTCCGAATCTTTGGCAAAGTGAAAACGCCTTTTATAATCTTCAGCAAAACGTTTGGCTAAAGCGGAATTTTTGGAACTGAAAGCATTATTCCAGTCGTTTAAATAAATAGTGACAAGTTCTCTTTTTTCGGTATTTACGAAGTGGATGCTTTGCTGAATTTCCAGGCTGCGAATGCTGTCAATAAGCTTAGCATTGACATCAATACTGTTTTGGGCTGAAACCCAAAAGGAGATGAAAAAAAAGAAGAGGGAAAAATGAAGGTATTTCAAGTATCCTTTATATTTAACTAATCAGCAATCTGCGCTAAATATAAACAAACTTTGATACCTTCATTGATTCTATTAACTAGAAATTAGGACTTAGATTGTATTCGTCGTAGAATTTATCTAAAATCTCGATGACTTCATCTTCTGTGTCTACAACCTGCACCAAATCAATATCTGCAGCGCTGATGTTTTGAAAACTGTCCAAAAGTGTTTTCTTGATCCAGTCTACAAGTCCGCTCCAGAATTCTGATCCAACAAGGATTATAGGGAACTTATCAATCTTATGAGTTTGTATAAGCGTGATCGCTTCAAAAAGCTCGTCTAGAGTTCCGAAACCACCAGGCATCACTACAAATCCCTGTGAATATTTTACGAACATTACTTTACGAACGAAGAAATAATCGAAATCCAGGCTTTTATCATTATCGATATAAGGGTTGTCATGTTGCTCAAAAGGTAATTCTATATTTAGCCCTACCGAGGTTCCTCCCGCTAAATGTGCACCCTTATTACCAGCTTCCATGATCCCGGGACCACCACCGGTAATTACACCATAACCATGATCAACGATCTTTTTCGCGATCTTTTCAGCAAGTTTATAATATTTCATGTCTGGTTTTGTTCTGGCCGAACCGAAAATAGACACGCAAGGTCCTATCTGGCTCAGTTTTTCATAACCATTCACGAATTCTCCCATTATTTTGAAAATCGCCCAGGAATCGTTGGTTTTAATCTCGTTCCAGGCTTTGTTTCGATTGTGTTTTCTAATCATTTTTTAATCTATTTCAATTCTTTTTTGAGGAATTGAGCTGTATAGCTTTTTTTATCTTTAACAATTTCTTCCGGGGTTCCAGTTGCAACGACTTTCCCGCCACCTTTGCCGCCTTCGTAACCAATATCAATAATATGATCTGCCATTTTGATCACGTCCATATTATGTTCTATGATCAAGACCGTATTGCCTTTATTAGTCAATCTGTTTAAGACCTCCATCAAAACTCTGATATCTTCAAAATGAAGTCCTGTAGTAGGTTCATCCAGTATATAAAAAGTATTGCCAGTGTCTCTTTTGGAAAGTTCTGTGGCAAGTTTGATACGTTGCGCTTCTCCACCCGATAGCGTGGTTGACTGCTGCCCAAGGCTAATATATCCCAGACCTACATCCTGAATGGTTTTCAGTTTTCGGTAGATCTTCGGAATATTTTCAAAAAAGTCGGTTGCTTCATTGATGGTCATTTCCAGAACATCAGCAATGCTTTTTCCTTTATAGCGTATTTCAAGAGTTTCTCTGTTGAAACGCTTTCCCTGGCAAGTTTCACATTCTACATAAACATCAGGGAGAAAATTCATTTCAATCACCCGAAGACCCCCACCTTTACAGGTTTCACATCTTCCGCCTTTCACATTAAAACTGAAACGCCCGGGCTTGTAACCTCTAATGAGTGCTTCCGGAGTCTTGGCAAAAAGACTTCGTACTTCTGAAAATACACCGGTATAGGTAGCCGGGTTCGATCTTGGCGTACGACCAATAGGCGACTGGTTTATATCGATTACCTTATCTGCGTGGTCAAGCCCCTTGATACTTTTGTAGGGTTGAGGTTTTTTAACGCCATTAAAATAATGCGCATTCATGATAGGATAGAGCGTCTCATTTATGAGTGTGGATTTACCACTTCCAGAAACGCCGGTCACCGCGATCATTTTACCAAGCGGAATACTGATGCTCACGTTTTTCAGGTTGTTTCCCGAAGCACCTTTAAGCTCGATCTTTTTTCCATTCCCTTTTCTGCGTTTCTTGGGAATTTCGATTTCCTTTTGCCCATTAAGGTATTGCGCGGTAAGCGTATCGTGCTTCATCAATTCGGCAGGAGTACCTTCGCTGATGATCTCGCCGCCATGTTTCCCGGCACGGGGCCCTATATCAATCACGTAATCGGCACGCTCGATCATATCTTTATCGTGCTCCACCACAATAACCGAGTTACCAATATCTCTTAAAGACTCTAAGGAGTTGATCAATTTTTCGTTATCACGCTGATGCAGGCCAATACTCGGCTCATCTAAAATATAGAGAACTCCGACCAATTGAGAACCGATTTGGGTAGCCAACCTGATTCGTTGAGCCTCTCCACCAGAAAGTGATTTGGAACTGCGGTTCAGGTTTAAATAGGTCAATCCAACATCGACTAAAAACTGTAATCGCGTGCGTATTTCTTTAATTACTTCTGAAGCAATTTGTAATTGTTTCTCTGAAAGTTCTTTCTCAATACCGTCGAACCAATTGGTAAGATCAGTAATATCCATTTCAGCAAGTTCCGCGATATTCTTATTGGAAACGCGGAAATAAAGTGCCTCTTTCTTTAGTCGACTTCCCTCGCATTCAGGACAAATAACCTTATCCATGTATTCTTTTGCCCATCGGCGAAGGGAAGTGGAATCGTTATTTCGGTAAGTTGCTTCAATAAAAGTTGCAACACCTTCAAAATCTATTTTATAATCACGGGTGATGCCCAGTGATTTGGATTCTTTCGAAAACTTTTCCTTTCCACCATTCAGAATCATGTTCAGTGCTTCTTCCGGAATCTTTTCAATAGGATCGGTAAGACTGAAATCAAATCGGTCTGCAATTAATTGCAGCTGGGAAAAAACCCAGTTTTTCTTTTGCGGGCCGTGTGGTGCAAGTCCCCCAGCTTTTATCGATTTCTTTTTGTCTGGGATGATCTTAGTTTCATTGACCTGGTACAAGGTTCCAATTCCATTACATTTAGGACAGGCCCCTTTTGGAGAATTGAATGAAAAACTGTTTGGTTCAGGATTGGGATAACTTATACCAGTAGTGGGACACATTAAGTTCCTGCTGAAATAACGAATAGTATTCGTTTCCTGGTCTAGGATCATCAAAGTGTCATCACCATGGTACATGGCGGTTTTGATACTTTCTTCCAGGCGTTTTTCCGCATCTGTCTTCTCTTCGATCTTCAAACGATCAATAACGATCTCGATATCATGAGTTTTGTACCGATCCAGTTTCATTCCTTTTTCGATGTCTCGAACTTCCTCGTCAGTCCGAACTTTTACAAAACCCTGTTTAGCGATTTGTTCAAAAAGCTCTCGATAATGCCCTTTTCTACTCCTTATTACCGGTGCTAAAATAGAGACTTTGCGATCTTTGAATTGTTCAATGATCAGGTCCTTTATCTGCCCATCAGTATAACTCACCATTTTCTCGCCGGTGTTATAACTGTAAGCATCTGCTGCACGAGCGAACAACAACCTAAGAAAATCATAGATTTCAGTAATCGTACCTACTGTACTTCTGGGATTTTTACTGGTGGTTTTCTGTTCTATCGCGATAACCGGTGATAAGCCGTCGATCTTATCTACGTCTGGTCGCTCCAGGCTACCAAGAAACTGCCTGGCGTAAGCCGAAAATGTTTCAATATACCTTCTTTGACCTTCCGCGTAAATGGTATCAAATGCTAAAGAAGATTTCCCTGATCCCGATAAGCCGGTGATAACTACTAGCTTTTCTCTAGGGATAATTACATCAATGTTTTTTAGATTATGGACTCTTGCTCCTAAAACCTCTATCTGCTCTTCGTTATATGCCATAAAATTATTCAAGAGGGCAAAGGTAGTTATTGTATGATAATTAGGAAAGTATCTAATCAATCCTTCTTAAAGGATATAGCAGAACTTTAGCACTTTTTAGGAGGTTTGCCAAAATTGAATTAAGATCTTGTTAAGAAAGATTTTTCATGTCTTAAAAAGTGTCTTTAGTCTAGGGATATTTTGCTGATTGTCAGTTTAATATTACCACAAAATTTACTGAAACTACAGGTTTTCCTCTATATTTATCAATACTTAAAAGACTTCCCCAAAATTGCACAGATCCTCAAATCTTAATCTGAATTTTTTTTCAGGCAGCTTTACCTACGTAGTATTAACTGATTAATGTATTGAACGAAAATGGAAAAAAAACAGTTATTGATTGTAAGTAGAGATCAGGACTTGATCTCTTCAATAACCGAAAAGATTAGTGTTATTTATGAGGTAAGTTCAGAGAGTTCTATTCATTCGGCATTTAATTCCGCCTTGAGCCTTTTGCCCGATACCATATTATTCGATAAGAACTCTTATAATAAGGTAACAGATTTCAAGAATCTTAAAAACTTTAAGTCCACACATTTCCTAACCAGATGTTATCTCGTCGTATTGAGTAGGAGAGAAGAGATACCGATGCTCAATAGACGGTACAAGTCATTAATTGATGAATTTGTTCCGGCATCTTACGATGATGATAAAATCGTGGAAAGGCTCAAGAAAGCGGCATACAAAAACCAGGTCAACTTCAATTACTGGTACGAATGCTTTATGGGGCTTTTCAATCTCATGGCGAAGCCGGTGGTTTTATTGAGACAAAACTCGATTTTGGGTATGAACGATGCTTTTAAAAATACTTTCAAGGTAGAGTATACTAACGGTTTGAAATTGACAGATTTCGTAAATATTGAAAATAAGGCAAAGGTTAAAACCAGTCTTCGAAATTTCTCTAGAGGAAAGCATTTAAAAGCGGTGGCTAAAACCTCGCTTTTAATAGGTAATGACAAAATTAGGAATGCTAAGATCAGCTTCTCTAAATTAAGCAGGAATATAGCAGATCAATTTATTATGATCATCGACTTTACGGAAGAGGCAACTAGTATTGCTCCGAAACTGGGAACAACTTCAGCTCAGGTAGCCGAATGTTTCCAGGAGAATAGTGAACTGGTTGATTTTAGTTTCACAAAACGGGAAAAGGAGATCATTACCTTATTGTGTAAAGGATATAAAACTAAAGAAATATCAGACACCCTTTTTATATCACCGAAAACGATTGAAAAACACCGTTCCAATATTATTAAAAGAACTAATTCAGAAACTATTTTAGAAAGTGTGGTTTATGCTCTTAATCATAAGTTAATAGACTCACCTTTTTCTTAAAGTATTGTTAAACAGGTTTTTGAAGATTGAATATAGGGGTTTTCCCCCATAAACAAACAAAATGCTTAGTGGTACATTTACCTTGCGATTAAATAAAGAAGTTACCCCCTGTCTCTTCAATATTTAATTATCCTACGCCCCCCAAATCCTACAAATTTATTGAGACTGATTATTGAATTCGGCGACGGCCGGTTTTGATATACATATTATTTATTAACCATTCTAAATATTGACGTATGATTCATTTGGAAAGACCTCCAACCTAATTTTTCAACAAGACTCAAGGAGTCCGAAGATCGAAAAATAAACCATTCTAAATTTTATAAACCAAAACTTTGTAACATGAAATTGTTAAACAACTACCTAGTGTACTGCTTTGCGCTTGCACTTATTTTTACAGGATGTAGTAAGGACGAAACCTCTAACGGGACAGATCCTAGCAACCCATCCGAATCTGCAACTATAACATTTGGTGCAGTCCTTAATGACCTGGCAAATCGTGCCATGACTAAAGCTCATTTTGATCAAATCCCAACCTGCTCAGACGGCGAACCAGCAACTGCTGTGATCGGTCTGGATTACGGCGATGGTGAAAAAGAAGTCGTAGTAGACATTCTTCAGGATGAAGAAGGTTTCTTCACTGCTTACTCAGAAGATTTGAAAATACCAGTACCAAGTAACGGAACTACCACTGTAACCGTTACTTCTTTTATGGTATATGATGGAGATACTTCAGATGCAATTGATGATATGTATTTTAGTGAAGAATATGGAAATCTAATCTGGATTGCTCCAAAATCTACTAATGGTGATGATGCACAATTCGCAGGTTATGTAGATAATCCACTACCATACAGCTTTGAATTAAGCCCTGGAACTAAGCCTTATATCAATATTGATGTTTTATGCTTTGATAGACGTATGGTGAACGAATATGGTTATGTATTCTTTGATATTGATCAAAAAGAAATCTTCAATTTCTGCTTGTTTGGAAACTTCTGTACTCCTAGTGGAAGACACTTTGTTGCCAATTATAGTGTAGATGTTTGGGTTGGAAATGACGATAGTGGTATTCAGATTTATGATGATCTAACTTCTACTGCCGTAGATTCTAATGATGACGGAATTTATGAGGAATCTCCATTATGTGTAGCACTTCCAGATGATCCAGATATGGATAATGAAGAATACTATTTTGAAATCACGCTTCTTGATTCTCCTGAATATGACGCTGGTGATGATGAAGGTCGAGTTGTACGCTCAGGTATCCTAACAGAACAGGAAGCTAAGAATCTGTTTGTGGGAGACAGCATGTTAGAATACTATCACTTCCAAGTAGGAAATTGTGGAGAAGAGGATAACCCACCAATTTTTAACGATCCAGAAGATGTGGCTATGAATTATAAAAGCTGTTTAAGTGAACTGAATGATTCTGGAGCTATCGTATTTGCATATGCAAAATTAGAAGGAAACATGCTTACTACTAGAGTATATGCTAACGATGTAGAGAAAAATATGCACGCACAACATATTCACGGTTTTGATGGCATGGCAGCTACCTGTCCAGATATCAGCCAGGATTTGGTTGAAAATGGTGGTGATGGTGATAATCTTCTAGAAATTGGAGAAGGAGCCAGCGCATATGGAGCGCCACAACTATTCTTAACTACTTCTGGAGCAACAGATGGTAGTTCAAATGGACCATGGCCGGTAGGAGATAGTAGCAACATGTATGTTTATACACGTACAATTACTTTAGGAGCAGATGGAAACCCATCTAAGTCAACAATCACTCCGCTTACAGATAAGGTTATCGTTGTTCACGGATTAACTGTTGATGGTGGTTACATAGGATCTTTACCAATCGCATGTGGTAAGTTTACAGCTAATAACTAAGAAAAGATAAATCGGCAGGAACTAAAACTCCTGCCGATTCTTTATAAAATCAAAGTGTTCACTTTGAATTGACCATTCTAAATATTTACAACTAAACTTTTTAATTATGAAACAACTTAAACTTTACCTGGGAGTATTGGCAATGTTTGCCATGCTGTTTACTTCCTGTAGCAAAGAAGAAACAGGAGCTACTCCGGGTGAAAATGCTAATGATTCAGCCACTTTACAATTTGGGGCTGTATTGAACGATCTTGCTAATAAAGCAATGAATACCAAGGCGCATTTTGATGCCATTCCAGATTGTTCTGATGCTGAACCTGCAGTGGCAGTAGTAGAATTTTCTTTTGGAGAAACAACTAGAACCGTAACCGTGGATATTATGGAAGATGAGCAGGGCTATTTTACTGCTTATGACGAAATGTTTAAAGTTCCTGTTGGCGACGAGCCTACTGAAGTTACCTTACATTCCTTTATGGTTTATGATGGAGCTACAGAAGGTGAAGGACCATTCTTCGATGATGAAAACGGAAACCTTATATGGCTTGCTCCTTCAGAAGAAGGTAATCCTGGTCTTTTTGACGGGTATGTAGATGAGGCTTTACCAAAAATTTTTATGGTAGATGCTGGAACAAAACCTTATATAGATGTTGAGGTTTTATGTTTTGACAGAAGAATGGTAAACGAATATGGATACCCATTTTTTGATATTTCTCCTAAAGAATTATATCCACTATGTTTCTTTGCAAACTACTGTACTGATAGTGGAAGACATTATGTAGGAAATTATTCTGTAAGTGTGTGGTATAACGATGGTGAAGGAGAACCAATTCAACTTTATACAGATTCCACTCCAATGACAGGGATGACTGGCGGAGAATATTCAGCAGATCCATTATGTCTTGTAGTTCCTGAATCACCATTTGATGATCCTGATATGGATTACATAACTTACCAGGTAACTCCTCGTAGCTGGGCAGATTCTTATGGAACTATTGATGAAGAGCCAATGATGGAAGTTCATTTAAGCTGGACTGATATTAAAGCACTTCTTGATGAAGACGGAAATGATGAAACTACAGATTATATCCACATTTTTATCAATTGCGGTGATAACCCTGGAGGAGGAGATTGTACTCCATCTGAAGGAGATATGAATGGTGACTGTATTCCAGATGATCAGCAATGTGATATGTATCCAGAATTATGTCCAGATGATGATTGTTTAATTGATTCTGATGGAGATGGTGTGCCGAACTGTGAGGATGCATGCGATGATGACGCAGGTCCTGCAGAAAATAATGGTTGTCCTACGGGTGATGATTGTACAGTTGATACAGATGGTGATGGAACACCAGATTGCTATGACGAATGTGACGGTGTTGCCGGACCAGTAGATAACAATGGTTGCCCAAATGATTATGGTAACTGTGAAACAGCTTTCATGTATGGAAACAACGATGATTTGGAATTCCGTGATCTTGACAACGCTCCTGGAAGATGGGGTTGGGTAGCAATGGGCGCTGGTACTTATACCATTTATGCCGCTGCCGGTAACAATTACAAGATGGATATGCCTGTTGGAACTGCTACTGTTACAACTGATGGTGAAGAAATTTCTTTAACTATTGACTGGGCTGATGGATATGGATTTACTGAATTACATGTTGATGTATTTGCATCAGAACCAAACGGTAATGACGTAAAAGCTCCTGGACAGTATACTTATAACTATTCCGGAAATGACTTGATGGATGGGCATACTTATACACTAGCCGATCCAGCTGGAGAAGGTTTCTATATAGTTGTTCATGCACAATCTTGTGAAGAGATTGACTAAATAAATTAATCTGCACCAGTTTAAAAACTGGTGCAGATTTAAAACCATTCTAAATATTGATGAACCAAAACTTTTATTATGAAAAAAATTAATTCTTATCTAGCATATCTATCAGTGTTCGCACTGCTTGTAACTGCTGGATGTAGTAAAGAAGAAACCGGTACTTTAGATGATCCGGCAAATTCAGAAGCTGCAACAATTACCTTTGGAGCTGTTTTAAATGATCTTGCTAATAAAGCAATGTCAAATAACTCAAAAGCACATTTCGATCAGGTTCCTGATTGTTCTGACGCTGATCCTGCAGTTGCGGTGATCGAGTTCTCTTATGGAGGTGATGATTACTCTGCGACGGTAGATATTCTTCATGACGAAGAGGGATATTTTACAGCCTATTCTGATGACTTAAAAATTCCTGTAACTGGAGAATCTACTGAAGTTACTTTAGAAGAATTCATGATCTACGATGGTGACACTTCAGAACCTAGCGATGCGTATTACAGCGATGAGTACGGAAACTTAATCTGGATTGCACCGAGAAGAACAAATGATAATCCAGAACAGTTTGCAGGATATGTTGAAAAATCTCTTCCATTCATGTTTGATGTTGCAGCAGGAACCAAGCCATACATAGATGTGGAAGTCTTATGCTTTGATAGACGAATGGTAAATGAATATGGTTATGTATTTTTTGATATAGTACCTGATACAATTTATCCTTTATGTCTGTTTGCTAACTATTGTAATGAGGATGGAAGACACTGGGTAGCTGACTATTCTATTGATCTTGAATATGGTACTGGTGATAATATCATGCATGTGCTTTATTCTTCTGATATGGCTAGTGCAATGGCAACGACCGGAACAAATAATGATGGCGAATTCTATGCAGATCCACTTTGTTTAGTGATTCCTGGACCACCTGCAAATCTTGAAAATGATGATGTACCATATTTAACTTTAACTGTTTATCCACAAGACTGGGATGCTAGTTATGGTGATATCGACAATTCCGGAGTTGTATACGAATTATCATGGAATGATGTGTATGGATTATTGAACCAAGACGGTGAGACAAATGAATATCTTCACTTAACTTTAGGTGAATGTGAAGGCGCTTCTACCGGAGATGGTTCTGGAGGAAATGGTGGCAATGAAGAATGCGACAATGATTTCGATGGAGATGGTATCTGTGACGATGTTGATGCTGATATCGACGGTGATGGTATATTGAATGTTGATGAGAATGATGGTTGTATTTATAACCCTGATAATAATTGTGGTGTAACCACTGAACCTATGGCTTGTAATGAAACTTTAAGCGACCCTGATGCTAACTGTACGAGAGCTATAATTCCAGGAGCTGATCCAATAGATTATGCTAGTAATGGAGAGTGGTTAATGATTGAGTCTGGTGATGATGGACAACCAATTCCATTATATCAAGATTTAGGTACTGGTTATGGTCCAACTATTGGTAATTTTACACCATCATTGAGTGATGGCTCAATCAGCTTTAGCTTTGTAGCGAACACAAATTATTCTGTAGATGGATATCTAGTTGAGGTAAAAGATGCTAGTGGAGATGTAGATGTTTATTGTACAACTTCATCTTTAACTGTTGGAAGCGATTTAAGTTATCCAATTTATATTAAGGCACTGGCTAATGTTTGCCCAACTAACTAATTAAAATTTAACCCGACTTAATTATTTGACCGGGGGGTGACTAATTTTGCGGGTTAATTTACTCATCTTCTTGTAAGATGATGCAGGGCTGCTTGGATTTTTCCAAGCAGCTTTTTTTATTGTTAAAATTTAATTTTTTGTTTTTTTTAAGAAAATATATATATGTTAGCAGCTGTAAGACAATAAGATAAAGTTCTATTTACTTCATCAAAACGGTTGAAATATGGATAAATAAGAGCTTTTCAGAAGTTCATTTTCAATTTGGTTATTTGTTAGTTATGTGAAACCCAAATCCGCATAATTCAAATAGCGGAAATTTTGTAAGAAAATAATTGTTAAAATTTTAACGTTAAAATTTCTTAAAAATCATGGAATGGACTTTGCATTTTATTGGCAAAACAAAAAAGGAATTAATTGAATCAAAACGTAAAAAACCTACTTATGAAAAAACACAAGTTGTTATTCTTACTGCCGGCATTAGCATTTATAGCCTGTAGTAAAGATTCCGTTACTGACCAAGCCCAAATTGCAACGGAAAATCAAGAAGAATTACAAATTGAAAACTTTACTGAAATAGCTTTTCCAGAGGAAAAAGGTAAAGTTGCCGACGTTTATTACACTGGTATGAAATTACCTGTTGAGAATGTAAGAGGGAAACATGTTTATCAGGGAGATATTTTACTTCCCAAAGGACAGGTTTCTAAAAGTCCGGTACAATTGGTTTTTGAACAAGGAGAAGAGCCAACGACTAAAAGTACTGGTAGAACTTCCAATTACTGGACGGATAATACCGTTTACTATTCCGTAGATTCTAGATTATCAAATACTGATCGGGTTTATGACGCTATACGTCATATAGAATCCAATACAAATGTGAAATTTGTCAAAAGGTCAGGCCAGTCTAACTATGTATATTTCACTCCTGGATCCGGTTGTTCTTCCTATATCGGTATGATTGGCGGAAAACAGGATATTACAATGGCTGATGCCTGTACCACTGGTAATATCATTCATGAGATCGGTCACGCTTTAGGACTTTGGCATGAGCAAAGTCGTGCAGATCGTGATAACCATGTTACTATTCACTGGAATAATATAGAATCTGGAAGAGACTATAATTTTGAGACTTACGTAGAATCTGGTTATAAAGGTACCGAATTTACCACAAATTTAGATTTTGGATCCATCATGATGTATAGTGCGTATTCTTTCTCTTCAAATGGAGAACCTACAATCACTAGAAAAGATGGATCAATTTATAGTGCTCAACGTTCAGCATTATCTAGTGGAGATATTAAAGGAATAAACTCCATGTATTCTTCTAATTCTAATACCTCTGAATCTAATTATATTAATGGTGAATATTATACAATCGCAGGTCTTACTGTGTTGAGATCCTGGGGACTATGGTATTATTACTCTGATGATTTGGGTTGGCGAGAAGTTAAATTAACGGAAAATGGTTACTGGACCTACGCTTAAATTTTAAAAAATCATTTAAATCCGGTGGATTTGATTATTCACCGGATTTTTTAAGATCATTTTCACACTAATCCACACATACCTGTAGAATATTTTCACATTGATTTAAGAAGTCTCATCTTCTAGAAATTTTTGTGCTTGAACCCCAAGTTGAAAAGCATATTTAATCGATGAAATACATAATGTTGATAATTGAATCGTAAATTTAAAAGCCTACTTATGAAAACTTCAAAATCTTTTTTGATTGCCCTACTACCAGTGTTTTTCTCATGTAGTAAAGATTCCATCACAGATCATCAAAACGATGCTATTTCGGGAATCGACCCGATCACCGATTTCACGGAAATAGCCTTTCCGGAGCATACTGGAAAATGGTCTGATGTTTATGTTTTTGGACAAAAATTACCCGTAGAGGAAATCGATGGTAAATTTGTTTATCAGGGAGACATCTTTTTGCCAGAAAATAAGGTTTCACGAGCTCCACAAAATTTAATACTACCAGCAGGTGAAGAACCAGATCCTGCTAAAAGTACGGGTAGAACAAAATTTTTATGGCCTAATAATATAGTTTATTACCAAATAGACCCTAACCTTCCAAATCAGGATCGGGTGTATAATGCAATTCAACATTGGGAAACGTACACAGCAGTCCGCTTTATTGAACGAACAGATGAATTTAATTATGTGTATTTCACACCAAGTTCCGGATGTTCGTCTTACGTAGGAATGGTTGGTGGCAAACAATATATCAATCTGGCTGATGCATGCTCAACTGGTAACGCAATCCATGAAATAGGTCATACTTTAGGATTGTGGCACGAACAAAGTCGTGCAGATCGGGATGAGATTATTACAATTCATTACAATAATATAGTTCCGGGAAGAGAATATAACTTTTACACTTATCAGGAGTCAGGATGGGACGGAGCAGAATATTCAGCTAATCTGGATCTTGGTTCCATAATGATGTATAGTTCGTATTCTTTTTCAGCCAATGGTTCACCAACTATCACTAAAAAAGATGGTTCTAGTTTCCGAGCACAAAGAACAGCTCTTTCTGCTGATGATATTGCCGGAATAAATGTTCTGTATCCGGGAGAAGTCACGCAACCTCAAACGTCTACGGAAACCGATTCAGGCTCAACTGATAGCGGGTCTACCGATACTGGTTCAACAAATACAGGTAGTTCAGAAACCGGGGGTGGATCTACAGAAACAAATACCGGATCTGGAGGGAGCACAGAGCCGACTACAACACCTACCCAACCTACTTACGAAAATGGAAAAACTTATATAATTGAAGGAGTATCTGTTCTTCGTAAAAATGATAAATGGTGGGTTTACAAAGGAAAAGGATGGAAGGAAGTAGAGTTGATTAACGGCCGATGGAGGTTTGTTAAGTAGATTTGGAAGCCGGCTAAATGCCGGCTTTTTTTATAGCAATTCTTTTATGCGATTCTTGGAATAAGCAATGAGGTCAGGAAAAAACAAACGAAATTCATTTTCAAATTCTGAGTAAAACTCTTGCAACTGAGCCGTCGCAAGATGCATATTCGATTTTCTGCCAGTTCTGCGATTCATTCCGTTCAGGACCTGCTGTATTCCTTCCACATCTGCATAGCTTAGCAGCCAGTTATCGGCTATCATGAAATCCATAAAATTTTGCACTCGTTTAGGTAGAAGCTTCCGGTTATTTTCCAATAGTTCGTAAAAATCTTCAGTATAATTTTTCAGATTTTCCGAAGGATAAAACTCTTTCCAGTTAGCGGCTAAAAAGTGATCATAAAAAATGTCCACAATAATTCCGCTGTAATGGCTATAATAAGGAAATAACCGATGCGTACTTTTTCGAACCACCTCATGACTATCAGTATAAGAATCAATTCCTCGATGCAGAATAATTCCTTTCTGAATGATTTCCGGATATTTTAAATAAGATTTTCCCTTAACGGAATCAGCGATGAAATTACCAATTTTAAGTTCATCAATTTCGTTTGAAAGATAGATGTGGGCGAGAAAATTCATTTGGGAAAGATACAAAGATGAAAGGGTTAATTTTTGTTAACATTTGGTCAATGTTTCTCTCGCCATTTATATTTGTTAAAAAATAACATAAATGAGTCTGATTAAATCAATTTCTGGAATTCGCGGTACGATTGGCGGAAAAACCGGAGATAACTTAACTCCCATAGATACAGTGAAATTTGCTGCGGCATACGGAACCTGGCTGCGCAATCAATCTAATGCTGAAAGATTGAAGGTAGTGGTTGGTCGTGACGCCAGAATTTCCGGAAAAATGGTGATGGAACTTACGATGCAAACCCTTATAGGGCTTGGTATTGATGTAATAGATATAGGTTTGTCTACCACCCCAACGGTTGAAGTGGCAGTTCCTTTAGAGAATGCTGATGGAGGAATAATCCTTACAGCGAGTCACAACCCTAAACAATGGAATGCTCTTAAATTATTGAATGGAAAGGGTGAATTTCTAGATGGGGAAGCAGGTTCAAAAATCCTGGAAATTGCTGAAAATGAGGACTACGATTTTGCGGAAGTAGATCAGCTAGGAAACATCAGTAAAATTGAGAATTATATAGACAGGCATATCGATGAAGTTTTGAAATTGAAACTTGTTGATGCCGAAAAAGTGAAAAAGAAAAACTTTAAGGTAGTCGTGGATGCGGTAAATTCTTCGGGAGGTATTGCGATTCCGGCGTTACTGGAAAAGATGGGTGTGGAAGTGGTAAAATTATACTGCGAGCCAAACGGCCATTTTCCTCATAATCCTGAACCTTTGAAGGAACATCTCGGTGATATTTGCGAACTCGTAAAAAAAGAAAACGCCGATTTCGGTATCGTTGTTGACCCTGATGTAGACAGGCTTGCTTTTATAGATGAGAAGGGAGAAATGTTCGGTGAAGAATATACCCTTGTCGCCTGTGCAGATTATGTCCTCTCCAAAACACCGGGAAATACGGTTAGTAACCTGTCATCTTCTCGAGCTCTGAGCGATGTTACGGAGAAAAGAGATGGTAACTACCAGGCCAGTGCTGTTGGAGAAGTCAATGTTGTTACGCTGATGAAGGAGAATGAGGCAATTATTGGCGGTGAAGGGAATGGTGGAATCATTTATCCGGAAGCTCATTATGGTCGGGATAGTCTGGTAGGAGCAGCGTTATTTCTAACGTATCTTGCAGAAAATGGACTGAGCGTTTCTGAGCTTCGGAAGTCTTATCCATCGTATTTTATGAGTAAAAATAAGATTGAGCTTACTCCAAATCTGGATGTGGATCATATTCTAAAACAAGTGGAACAGAAATATGTTGATGAAAAAGTGACTACGGTAGATGGAGTGAAAATTGATTTTCCTGAAAATTGGGTGCATCTGCGTAAATCCAACACGGAACCAATAATTAGAATTTATACGGAAGCAAAATCCCAGCAGGAAGCGGATAGTTTAGCACAGAAAATGATGAATGAGATCAAAGAAATCGCTGGCTAATCGATAATTTCAGCATGAGCGGGAAGAGTTGCATTTCGATGCTTCCAGCGTTTATGCGTCCATAAATAATATTCTGGTTTGTTCTTAATTTGAGCTTCCAGGTAATCTAGAAATTTTCGGGTGATTTGATGAGGAGCTTCCGCTGCGGCATTTTCGGTCACAGGTTTGAAAGTCGCTTCATAAAATCCCCGATCTTTTTTTTCGACATGAAGGTAAACCACGTTCATATTCAATTTTCGTGCAAGTCGTTCAGATCCTTCAAAAACTGGCACCCTTACGCCCATAAAATTGAACCAATATTTAGCCCGCTGTAATTTTGGTGATTGATCAGCCACCATTCCGTAGATACCCAATTCGCCGCGTTCTTCATTTTTCCGAATAATATCAGTCGCCCGGTACATGCTGATCATTTTGGTATCAAATCTTCCGCGAATATCCTGTATCAGTTTGTCAAAATGCTTGTTTCTGATCTTTTTGTAAACACCGAAAGAACTATATTTTAATCCGAATAACTTTAGTGAAGTGATCCATTCGTAACTCGCGTAATGAGCGCACATTACAATAATACTTTTATCCTGATTTTCCAGTTTTCGCAGGTAATCCAGGTTGGTATAGGTAAATCTTTTTTTAAGTTCTTTTTCTGAAATACTCATATGCTTGATCATTTCAAGAAACATATCACACATATGATGGTAGAATTTTGAGCGGATTTTCTGGAACTCATCATCACTCTTTTCCGGGAATGCCAATTTTAGATTATTGGTCACCGTCTTTTTTCTATAACCAATGATGTTATAGATCATAAAACAGGCAAAATCAGAAAAAGCATAAAATAAGGGAAAAGGTAAAATAGAAACGAGCCATAGGATAGGGTAGACTAACCAGAAAACTAATCCTTGCATAAAAAATCTTTCCGCAAATATATGGTATATTTGAAACTAAAATTGTCTGCCCATGGGAGAATTGCACATTGTAACGATCATCATAATTGCCATTAACGTAATCGTTTCTTTTAAAGGTTTTAACGACCAGGCTTTCTTCAATAAATATAAATTCAATATTGCTGATATTAAGGCAGGCGCTAAATATCAGATATTCACAAGCGGATTCCTGCATGCGAATGTAAGCCATCTCATGGTGAACATGCTAACCTTATATTTCTTTGCGAATATTGTTATCTATGCTTTAGGAAGTCCCGCTTTTATAGTGGTTTACCTTGCAAGTTTACTAGTTGGTAACCTGTTTAGCTACTATTTTCATAAAGATGATTATAACTATACGGCAGTTGGAGCCAGTGGGGCCGTTATGGGTATATTGTATTCTGCCATTCTTTTGCAGCCAGACATGACTTTAGGTCTGTTTTTCATCATACCTATACCGGCTTACGTCTTCGGAATAGGGTATTTGCTTTATACGATTTATGGAATGAAGCGCCAAAATGATAATATAGGTCATGATGCTCATTTTGGCGGAGCTACTGCCGGCTATATTCTTACTATAGCTTTTGCAGCCTGGGTGCTGGAAGCACATTTATTGATGGTTATTCTGCTTGCCATTCCTATAGTTGTTTTATTCTTTCTTCAAAGAACCGGGAAAATCTAGTTTGGTATTCTTATTGAATAGGGCTTAGAAAAATCTAAAACCAATTGTTATGAAAAATCTTGTTTGCGCATTATTATTTTTTAGTGTGATTCCTTTTTTTGCCCAAAATTCGAATAGTAGAACGGTGTCTGTCACTGGGGAAGGTACAGTAAAAGTGATCCCAGATGAAGTGGTGATCAAATCGCGTATCGAGCATGAAGGTGATGACGCGGTTGCAGTGAAAAAACAGAATGACGCCATCGTAGATCAGATCATCAAATACCTGAAATCACAAGGTATTTCTGAAAAAGATATCCAGACAGATTATATGAATCTGGATAAGCGTTATAAAAATTACGATGAAGGCACTTTTTTTTACGCATCCAATCAGGCAATTTCAATTACTTTACACGATCTGAAAAACTATGAAGTCATTATGAAAGGTCTATTGGAAAATGGATTGAACCGGATTGATGGCGTTCAATTTAAATCTTCAGAAAGAGAAAAATATGAAGCTGAAGCTCGAAAAGAAGCGGTATTAGATGCTAAGAAAAAAGCAGACGAGTTATTGAGTCCGCTGGCTTTGAGAGTTGGCAAGCCTGTTTCAATTTCAGAAAATCAAAGCTCTCCTAATTTTCCCATGTATAGAATGAATAATATGGCAGAGATGAAAGCTGGAGATAGCAGTGAGACAATTGCACCTGGTGAATTGGAAATTAAAATTTCTGTAAATGCCTCGTTCGACATTCAATAAAAAAAGCGCCAATCGGCGCTTTTTTTGTTTTCAGTTGAAAGCTTAGTTCAAAAGCTCCCCAATTTTATTATAAAGATCATTGCCTCGAAGATCTTTAGCTATAATGACACCCTGATCATCCAGAATGTAAGTTGCCGGAATAGCCTTAATGTCATATTTTCTGGCGATAGGATCCTGCCAAAATTTAAGGTTAGATACGTGCGTCCAATCTCCAATTTGATCATCTTCAATAGCTTTAAGCCATTGTTCCTTTTGTCCCGGGCGGTCTAATGAAACGCTCACGATACTTAATCCTTTATCCTTATACTCATCGTAGGTCTTCACTAAATTAGGACTTTCAGCTCGGCAAGGCTTACACCATGCAGCCCAAAAATCAAGAATCGTTACTTTTCCCAGTTTATCTGAAAGAGAAATTTGCTTTCCATCAGGATCTGGAGCCGTAAAATCTGGAGCTTTCGAACCCAAATCTGTTTCTTTCGTTTTATCCAGGTTTTCCTTGAGCGATTTTGCCAGTGGGGTCTCTTTCATTTTATCTGAAAGTTCTTCAAAATAAGCTTTCACTTCTGCAGGAGTATGAGTTTGGTTTCGTATCATATCGCTAAGCACCATAATGCCAACGAATTTATCTTTATGCTTTTCAAAAATGTTTTCCTGGAAAACTTTGTTATTATCACGCAACTCGATTTGTGCTTCCTGTAGTGATTTCAGCTTAGCCGTATCCTGGCTCATCATGGCTTTACGCATATCTTGCTGCATACCGTTCATTTTCTTACCTAATTCTTTTAGGTGATCGAAGTACTCATACAACGCCTCATTTTCAGGTCCTCCAGAAACTTCAGAATTATAGATCGTATCCTTATCAATATCAAAATTGATGGTTTGATTTTCTGAAATAAACATCACATTTCCATTGCGGCCTTCAAATCTCAGAAAACTTAAGTTTGGCATATCCTGATTTTCCATGTCCAGCTCGAATTTCCCATCCTTGATCACTGCCGTATCGATGGTTTTAGGGCTTCTGGTTTGCATGTCAATTTCAGATACAAAGACTTTTTTACCATCTTCCATTCCGTCAACATTCCCGGTAAGGTTATACCCTTTGTCGTCCTGGCAGGATATTATTAATAGTCCTAATACAAAAACTAAAATTGAATATTTCTTCATATTTGTAAAAATTTTCCACAAAAGTACTGAACTCACTCCGCATAGCCGCTTCCAATTAATAAATTATTGTTAATTTAGAAAGGCTCTGTCCTTATGGAGCACAGAAAAATTAATTTTACTGAAATTCCCGGTCAAGATGGAGAAAATCACAGAATTTCCTTTCGATATACAGATCAGCTTTCATAAAGTGATTGATCAGTACGAACAAGAACTGGATCAAATTCAGAATGATATTTCCAGGGAGTACATCGAGAGAGTTATAGAATATATTAAAGATTATCCTGAGCTTAAGGATGGATTTAGCGACCCGGAACTGATAGAAAAGTATAAGCCTCAGATCAGGATCATTCTAGATGATCTTTTTCCAACAATTCTCACCAATAACGAGATCAAGGCAGCATCAGTTCCTTTTCACAATATTATCTTCAATTCTTCTAAGAGATTCAAGCAAATTCTAAAGGAAGCCGGAGATGATTATAAGCTGGAGATGCGAAATTTCGACCAGGACCTTGGCTATTTCTACGCTTGCGTTCAAATACTGAAAGTGAATGGTTTTCAAGTTGATATTTCCCGCCCTTTGTATTACGATATTCCAGATAAAAATGGGGTGATTCGTCATTACCGCCTTTCGATGAATGCAGATTTTGTGGAGATCATCAAAAAAGATGATGCCCCCGAGATCACACAGGAAGATGTGGATTACCTGGTTCAAAATGTGGATGATATTCAAGCCTGGAAAAAGAAGTTTCCGCCGAATTGTTATACGTTCAAAGGCTTTACTATTGTTAATTTAACTGATGTTACCATTGATGATGCTATATCTGAGTTAAAGACCACGCTGCTGTTTGAAGAAATTAATGAGAAGGAAGAACTGGAGAAATTGGAGGAAATTTTTCGTTCGATTTATAAGATTTCAGATTTAAGGGTAGGTTTTACCGTTTTCAATAGCAGGGATATGCTTTTTGAACGGCTGAGCAACAATGAAGATATCGTGAGCTATATTCTGGATGAAGAATTATTGAATGATTGTGATACCGGCATATGCAAAGAAGGTTTTGATAAACTAATAGCGGATAATGAATATTTTACTATTCCAAATGTAGAGGCGTACGCGGAAAAGAATGACAACCTTTTAGCGAAAAACCTGAAAAAACATGACATAAATAGTTGCATTCTGGCTCCCATTGCAAAAGGAGGAAAGCTATTAGGTGTTTTGGAACTTGTTTCTACCCGTAGAAATGAATTGAATAGTATCAATGCAATTAAACTGGATGATATTTTGCCTTATATCGTTTCAACCATGGAGCGAAATCAAAACGATTTTGAGAATAGGGTAAAAGCCGTTATTCAGAGTGAATGTACTTCTATACACCCTAGTGTACTTTGGGTGTTTGAGAAAGAAGCTAAAAAATTCATCAAAGATTTTGATAAGGACGGCCTGGCCTCCTTCAAAGATATAACCTTTAAAGATGTGTATCCACTTTATGGGCAGATCGATATCGTCGCTTCTTCGGAAGCAAGAAATGATTCCATCAAACAGGATTTGCTGGATCAGCTGGATATTATTCTAGACATTATTGATAAAGCCTATAAAATCGAGGAATTACCGATTTACGATCAGGTAAAATATCGAATATCCGACTTTAAAGAAGAACTAGGAAATAACCTGAATGCCAGTAGCGAGCAAAAAGTTTTCAATCTTTTACAGAAAGAGGTGAATCCATTGATGAGTCATTTAAAAAAACAATCTGATGAAATCAAAGAGCTCGTCAATGCTTATAAAGATAAACTGAATCCTGAAACCGGGATCGTTTACAATCACAGGAAAAAATATGATGAGACGGTTCAGCAGATCAATAGAACCATGTCTCGTTACATAGATAAAAAGCAGGTACAAGCTCAAAAGATCTATCCGCATTACTTTGAGAGATATAAGACTGATGGAGTAGATCATAACATGTACATCGGTGCCTCTATGGCAAATCAAAGACCATTTAATAAGGTTTACTTATTCAATTTACGACTTTGGCAGTTGAGCACGATGTGCGAAATGGAAAACAGGTTCTACAGGCTTCAGGAGCATACGGCTATCAAACTGGATGGAGCTTCTTTGATTCTGGTATATAATTCTACGATGTCTATTCGTTATAGAATGGACGAAAAGAAATTTGATGTAGATGGAACTTACAATGCTCGCTATGAAATTATCAAAAAGCGAATTGATAAAGCTTATGTAAAAGGTACCGAAGAGCGCGTGACCCAAAAAGGAAAACTGACTATCGTTTATAGCAGTTCTTCAGACGAAAGGGAGTATTTACAATATATCAAATATCTCCAGGCAAAGAATTACATGGGCGAAAACGTTGAAATCCTTGAGCTGGAAGATGTCCAGGGAGTTGTAGGTCTGAAAGCAATTCGAGTAAATATCCTTTATTCAAAAGATGACACCTATTCCGAAGAAACGATTACTTATGAAGATCTGATGGAAGAACTACATTAGGTAGAAAGACAAGATGTAAGACAATACTGAAATGACGATTCCCGTCATAAATACGGTATACGTTAATCGCAATAACATGTATTTTCTGTGAAGCACTTTTCCTAACGAGTGCAGGTCTAGGGTCAGCATTTCATACACGTAATCCTTATCTTTCATCAATTCATCCATGGCCCATTTGAATTGATCAAATGGCATTTTATGATAGTTTCCGAAGAAAAGCAAATTAACCTCTCTTTTCTTTACCTGGTCTTTTGTGAATTCTCCACTGGTAACATTGGGTCTTGTAGACATAATTGACAGGATCATACTTGCCACACTGAATAGAATCAGGACCAGAGTTGGAATTAAAAGGTGTTTGTTAGAAGCTGCCTCCAGCTTTGGAATCATATCGGCAATGGCCAGTGAAATAATAATTGCGTTTACAGAAAGAAGAATGTTAGCTTTTGTATCGGCTATATCGCTCAGTTTTATGTGATTTCGAAGAGTTGTTCTATATAAAGTCTGAATACTACGCTCCGGATTGTCATTCTTGTATTTGGCCTTCATCCGAGCCTTGTGTTCTTCTTTTTGCAGTTTCTTCTCCTGCTTATTTTTAGCTTCAATAAGCTCCAGCAGGTTATCCTGTTTTTTCGGCTCCCATTCTTTTAATGCATAATCGGTATAAAACTGATGCTTTTCAGTTAAGACTTTAATATTCTCATTCAGCCATTCTGCAGCAGTAAAAGTTTTAATACGGTGCAATTCCAGTTCCTGTCTAAGCAATTCGCTGGTTTCACTAAAATAATCCTTTCCAAAGTGCGAGGAATCTGCATCGCGAATGATCTCTTCGGCTTTATCCTGGGGTTCGGCACTAAATGTAGTAGCCAGAATATATTTTCTTACTCTTTCAATAAGTTCTGGAGTCGCATTGTTTTCTTTTAGAAAATCTTCAGCGATATTGGCACTTTCTTTTTCATGACCTTCATAAGTTCTCGTATACCCTGTGTCGTGCATCCAAGCAGCCACAAGCAAAGCCTCTTCGTCTTTAACATTAATTTCAGACTTATCGATCAATTCTTTAGTACTTTTAACTACACGCTGCGTATGTAGATAATTGTGGTATATAAAGGTGTTTGGCAGCTTTTCTTTAAATAGTTCTTCAACAAATTGGTCAGCTTTCTCAACGAGATTATTCATACTAAAGATTCTTGTTATGGTAAGGCAAATTACAAAAAATATTCACCAAAAATCTTTATGGAAAACTTAAAACTTCTGGTCGCACTACTATTATTTTCTACTATTATTTCTTGTGTGACAGTTCATCCAAAATATCGAAATGATGAACCAAAAGAGAATTTTGGTTACCCTCAGGATAAAAGCATTGAAAAGTCATTTTATTTAGTTGGAGATGCCGGTTATTCTCCTCCCGGGGGGACTTCGGAAGGGCTTATAGTTCTGAAGCGATTTCTAGATTCGGTCAACACTCCTGAAAATTATACCATATTCCTGGGTGATAATATCTATCCCGATGGAATGCCTCCAGATAATGGATCTGAAGAGCGTGAACGAGCTGAATATCGCATGGATGCACAGCTTGATGCTATTGAGGATTACCAGGGACACGTGATTTTTATTCCAGGAAATCATGGTTGGTACAATGAAAGAATAGCTGGTCTGGAGCGACAGCGCGATTATTTAAAAGAACAATTTGGGGATTCATTGGTCTGGTCTCCAGAAATTCCCTGCGGATTTGAATCTATAGATGTTTCTGAAAATATTCAATTACTGGTGATAGACAGCCAGTGGTATTTAGAAGATTGGGATAGAAATCCAACGATCAATGATGGCTGTGATCAGATTAAAACTCGGGAGGCCATGTTTTTAGAGTTGGAATCAGAAGTTAAGAAAAACCAGAATAAAACTATTGTTGTCGCACTGCATCACCCGGTTTACACTAACGGAATTCATGGTGGGCAGTACAGTTTGGATCGGCACTTATATCCATCACAAAAGAAAATTCCAATTCCTATATTAGGTTCTTTGGCAACATTAATCAGGACCACTGGAGGTGTTTCCATTCAGGATGCACAGAACAATCGCTATAAATCTTTGGCTGATAGAATTTCGGGAATAGCAAATTCAAGTAACGGGCGTCTGGTTTTTGTTTCTGGTCATGAGCATTCCTTGCAGTATATCGAGCATGATAGCGTGAAGCAAATCGTATCTGGTGCGGGTTCCAAAGCGACTTATGCCACTTTGAGCAACGATGGTTATTTTGCTTATAATGGTCAGGGCTTTGCCGTACTGGACATTTTTACAGATGGCTCTTCCTGGGTAAGTTACTACGGAAATGAGAATAATAAACCCAAGCTGCTTTATCAGAAAGAAGTCCTCGAAACACCTGTTCCGTATGAGCTAAAACAGTATCCTGATGAATTTCCGAAAACTTTCACCGCTTCTATTTATTCCGAAGAAGAAACAGATAAAAGTCCGGTTCACCGAACAGTTTGGGGAGAAAGATACCGAAAGCTCTATGCAACCAAAGTAACTCTGCCTACTGCAGATTTGGATACGCTGCATGGTGGGCTCACCGTCATGCGGCAGGGTGGGGGTCATCAAACCGTTTCACTCCGGGTAAAAGATAGCCTTGGGCGCGAATATAATTTTAGGCGAGTTCGTAAAGATGCTTTACAATTTTTGCAGAATGTTGCCTTTAAAAATCAGCCGGTAGAAAACAAGCTCGATAATACTATTGCTGAAAACCTTATTCAGGATTTTTATACGGCTGCGCATCCATATGGTTTTCTGGCAATTCCAGATTTGAGCCAGGCAGCGAATGTTTATCATACCAATCCGGAAATTTATTATTTACCTAAACAGGAAGCACTAGGAAAATACAACTCTGTTCACGGCGATGACATTTATATGCTGGTGGAGCGTCCTGAAGAGGGCTGGAAAGGCTACGAGACTTTCGGAAAGCCCAACCATGATATTGTGAGTACTGCAGGAATGATCGAAAGACTGCGAAGGGATGAAGAGTACGTACTTAATGAGAGTGCATACGTACGAGCCAGAATTTTTGACATGTTAATAGGCGATTGGGATCGCCACCAGGATCAGTGGAGATGGTCTGAAATCGAAGATACCGAAGGTATTCATCATTTTGAGCCCGTACCAAGAGATAGGGATCAGGTATTTTCAAATTTTGATGGAGCCTTTTTTGGAACACTGCGGGCATTAACCGGATTTGCTAACCAATTTGCCGTTTACGGCGATGATATCAAAGATGTTGAATGGTTTAATATTGCAGCCCTCGGTTTAGACAGGTCGCTGCTTCAAAATGTTGGAAAAGAAGCCTGGGTGGAACAGGCTCAATTCATTAAGGAAAATGTAACCGATGATGTGATCGAAGAAGCATTTTCAAAATTACCGAAGGAAACCCGTGGAGAAACTACTAAAGAGCTAATTTCGAATATAAAAGGTCGACGCGATAATATTGTAGATATTGCCGAAAGATATTATCAACACCTCGCCAGTCTGGCAATTGTAACCGGTACCGATAAAGATGATTTTATTGATATTGAAAGGATAGAAAATGGCGATACCAAAGTGACCATTACCCGAAATAAAGATGGAAAAAGAGCAGAAACTCTTAGTGAGAAAATATATCATCCAGATGAAACCAGCGAAATATGGGTCTATGGCCTGGATGACGATGACAAGGTGTTCTCTTCTGGAAATGCAAAATCAAAAATTTTCGTAAGAGTTATTGGTGGGCAGGATAATGATATTTACGATATCGAGAATGGTAATAATCTGAAAATTTATGATCATAAGTCATTACCTAACACGATTGAGAAGGAGGGAGGAGCTGCTTTCCGATTCACGGATAATTATGAAATCAATACTTATGATAAGGATAAAAAGATATTTTCATCCGGATCCATTCTGCCTGAACTCGGTTACAATCCAGATGACCATCTTTCGGTAGGCTTGGATTACGTCAAGGCTAATAATAAATTTAAAAGAAACCCTTTTACTTCACAACATTCCTTTAAAATTCGGTATCATTCTGCAACCAGCGGGCTATTGTTAGATTATGAAGCAGAATTTGCAACGATCGTTGGTAATTATAATTTGTTTCTAGGTGGAACATTTACAAACCCTAACTGGAGTAATAACTTCTTCGGCTTCGGAAATGAAACCACTAATAGAGATGATAACCTGGGCTATGACTACAATAGGGTGGGATTGAATCAGATTGGTGTACGCGTTGGATTGAAGAATAAAACACCGTTTGGTAGTTTATTTAGTTATTCAGCAACATTTGAAGGAATTAAAGTAGAGCAGACCGGAGACAGGTTTGTAGATGATGAGTTCGCCAGTCCTTCACCAAATTTCTTCGACAGGAAGTATTTTGCGGGACTAGACGCGCTTTACAGATATGAAAGCTATGATAATAATTTAACCCCGACTAGAGGGATGCTATTTGAATTAAACCTAGGTGGTAAAATGAACACAGCAGATCCAAGTAGAACTTTTGGCTATTTTAAGCCTTATATGGGATTCTTTAATGCTCTAACCAGAAACCGGAAATTAGTTTTAAAAACTCGTGTTGATGCACATTTAAATATAGGTTCAGACTACGAATTTTATCAGGCCGCTACTCTCGGTGCAGATGCTGGTTTGAGAGGTTACAGGTTTGAAAGGTATTCTGGTAAAAGTGCTTTTGGAACTGGAGCTGATTTGAGGTACAGTTTTGATACGGTTAAAACCAGTTTTCTTCCATTTCAGTTAGGCGTATATGGTGGATATGATGTTGGACGAGTATGGGCAGAAAATGAAGATAGCAAGTTGTGGCATGACAGTTACGGTGGAGGTTTTTGGATTAATAGCGCAGAAGCGATACAAGGTAGCTTCAACATTTTTACCGGTAGCGAAGGCCCAAGAATTAGTGCCGGTTTAGAACTTAAATTTTAGGAGGAATAATAATTATAGGAATAAAAAAAGCCGGTTCGAAACCGGCTTTCTCTTTTTATAAATTATTGTACTTAGTCTTTATTTAAAGACAGAGTATTCTTGAAATCGATAGTTCTGATAGGGAATGGGATATTGACTCCATTCGCATCGTAAGCTTTCTTAATTTCAATAATAGCTTTATGCTGAGCTACTAAAATATCACGATTCTTGGTTACATCGGTCCAGAAGCGAACCACATAATTAATAGAACTGTCGCCAAAACCGGAATACATAAATTCCACCTCTTCATTTCCGCGTTGAGGAAAAGCTTTTTTGATAATATCGAGGGTTAATTTTTCAACCATTTCCAAATCACTTCCGTAACCCACACCACAATTCACAAAAATCCTGGACCTAGGAGTGCGTGAAAAGTTTTTGAAAGGTTCCTCTACTATCTTTGAATTCGGGATCACTACGTAATTGTTATCTGATTGCTTCACTACGATATTACGCAGGTTAATTTCTGTAACCGCGCCAGCATAACCATTCGTTTCGACCCAATCACCTATTTGAAGTTCCGGTAGAAAGCTTAGGATTACACCTGAAAATGTGTTATTCAGGGTGCCTTGTAAAGCTAAACCGATTGCCAAACCAACTACTCCGGCACCTGCCAGAACAGAGGTTAAAACTTTATCCAGATTCAGAAGACCTAAAGCCACAAAGAAACCAACGAGGATTACAATAGCTTTAAGGACTTTTACAGCCATTAATCTGATTGAATCCTGTTTGATTTGTTTTCTGAATAAACGGTCAAATAATTTACCTAAGTACCGGGCAATAAAGATGAATATGATAAAAACGATTACCGCTAAAATGAAATTAGGCAGACCTAGAATTAATTTATCTAGCCATCCGCCTAATTTTTCCCATATTCCTTTTATAGATTCTTGGATATCGAATTTAAGTAGCATAAAGGAGAATTAAATTATGAATTTATAGGAGTATGAACATCCTTAGTTTTCATTTTCCAGGCATCTAACATCCAGCTTGTTTTTTCTAATTCACGGATGTATGCACCGATAAGATCTATAGTACCTTCATCATTAGCAGCATCTGCCGATTTTATGACTGCTCTCATCTGTTTTAAAATTGAACCGTGATCCTCCAAAAGAATCTCGATCATTTCATAATCTGATAATTCAGATTTTGATTCTTTTAGATTCGACATTTTTAGGTAGTCACTTAAATTGCTTGTTGGTTGAAATCTTAAGGTAAGAATACGCTCGGCAATCTCATCCACTTTAACTTTCGCATCTTCATACAATTCTTCAAATTTTTCATGAAGGTCGAAGAAATTTTTACCAATGATGTTCCAGTGAAAATTTCTAAGTTTTTGATAATATAAATGGTAATCAGCTAGTAGAACATTTAATTCTTCTACAGTACCTTTAGTTTTTTCAGCATTTAGACCTAAATAGCTCATAGTTTTTTCTTATTGATTTTTTAAATTCCATACAAAAATATGATAGTTTAAGCTGATGAACAAAATTCCATCTGGCTTTAGTAGAATATTAACTACCTATTCATCTATGGGTCTATGATCTTTCAAATCGAGTTTTTTGAGCATTTCCTTGGAAACTTGTCCGCTGGAAACACCATAACCATCGGTTAAAACTCCCTTTTTGCCATTAGTTGTGGTAATCGCGTATAAAATTGAATTATCATCAGGATTACTCATCCCTTCAAATCGAAGTACTTTATCAACTTCAAATTCTTCAACACCAAAAGTTTCTTTATGAGCTTTCAGTTCTATTTTTTCATCCAATAAATTGAAATCGTGTTCATATCCTTCTTCTAATTTCAATTTATTGATTGCTTGTGATAGTGTTCCGTAATCTTTCATTTTTTCAGTTTTGATTTTAATTTCAAATTACTGCTAACCTACTATATTCCCAAAGATAACGGGGGGTTTAGTATAAGTTTAACTCAGATTCTAAGTTGGCTTACTGATTTTTGCGATTACCAAAAACACCAAATGGAATGACAAGTAATAGAAAGAAATACCAGCCCGTTATAAGGCCCAAAATCGTGATTCCAGCAGCGAGAATATAAGGCCAGTATGATTTAAGGAAATTCATTTAATAGCTTTATTGCGAAATTAGCCAGAAATAAAGGAAATGAACTAATTTTGCTTTTAATTGCGTGAATTACCGAAATTTTTGATCTTTAACTCTTATACTAAATGCAATGAAAAGTAAAATTACTTTAAAAGAACTGGCTAAACTTTTGAATGTTTCGGTATCTACCGTGTCAAAGGCTTTAAATGACAGCCCGGAAATTAGTCCGAAAACTGCAGAGAGAGTTAAGGAACTGGCTAAGTTGCACAATTACAAGCCCAATCCTGTAGCGGTTAACCTTAAGAAAAGTAAGACTGGAACGATAGGAGTTGTCATTCCAAATATCTCTAATAGTTTTTTTGCTCGCGTACTCTCGGGAATTGAGGCGGAAGCTCAAAAGAATAACCTTCAGGTCATCACCTATATTTCCAATGAATCCTTCGGAAGGGAAAAACAAATTTGCGATTTACTGACTTCAGGTTTTGTAGATGGCGTCTTAATAGCAGTCTCTGAAGAAACGCAAAGAAAAAGGGAGTATGATCATCTTTTCAATCTTGTAGAATATGATATTCCGGTAGTCGTATACGATCGAATCAATATTGATATTCCGGCAGATAAAGTAGGAGTGGACGATGAAAAAAGTTTTTACGAGGCGACCAGTTATTTCAAAGCTAAAGGGTTGAATAAAATTGGTATTGCCTCGGCGATTCACCACGTGGGGGTAGGGAAGTCCAGGATTGCAGGCTATGAAAGTGCATTGACAGAAGGGGATGAATCGAAAATCGCAGCAAGTTCTAAGCCTGACCTTCTCAAAGAAAAAATTTATGAATTGTTGGTAGAGGATAAAATTGAGGTAGTGCTATGTACAGATTTTGAAAGTTCTTTAATGGTCGCAAGAATTGCTTATGAAAATAATATCAAAATTCCTCAGGATCTCAAGGTCATGGGTTTTATCAGCAAAGAAGTAGCAGAATTTCTGACACCTTCCATGAGTTATATCGAGCAACATCCGCGTGATCTTGGGGCCAGTGCGTTGCAATTACTGAATAATCGTCTGGAAGGTAAAAACCAACCAGGCAAATTTGATGAAGTTATCATTGAAACAACGATTGTTCACCTAGAATCATCAAAGATTTAAACAAACTAAGTTTTATAATATCTTTAAGAAGTGGTTTAACAATTCTTAAATAGGATATTCTATATTTGCCAACTGCAAATTGTTAAAAAAAATAGTTTGAATTCTGATTCTCAGTTTGAAGGACTTTCTTCAAAAAAAGTATTGGTTACTGGAGGAGCAGGTTTTATCGGATCTAATCTTTGCGAAAAATTGCTACAATTAGGAGCAGAGGTTATTTGTTTAGATAACTTTGCCACAGGACACCGAAAAAATCTTGAAAAATTTATCGATAACGAATCGTTCAGCCTTATTGAAGGCGATATTCGCGATCTTGAAACTTGCCAAAGGGCTTGTTCCGGTGTAGACTTTGTTCTTCATGAGGCGGCATTGGGTTCTGTTCCAAGATCTTTAAAGGATCCAAAGACCAGTAACGAGGTGAATGTTTCTGGATTTTTAAATATGCTAATTGCGGCAAGAGATAATAAAATCAAGCGATTTGTTTATGCTGCAAGTTCCTCTACTTACGGAGATTCTAAAGCGCTTCCTAAGGTTGAAGACCAAATTGGTAAGCCGTTATCCCCATATGCTATCACAAAATATGTAAATGAATTATATGCAGATATTTTTCATGATGCGTATAATTTGGATACAATAGGTTTGAGATATTTTAATGTATTTGGCCGGAAGCAAGATCCGAACGGTGCGTATGCAGCGGTTATTCCGAAATTTGTCATGCAATTTATGAAGCATGAGAGTCCGGTGATCAATGGTGACGGAACTTATTCCAGAGATTTTACTTATATAGACAATGTTATTCAAATGAATTTGCTGGCTTTGACCACTGAAAATTCGGAGGCAATAAACCAGGTTTACAACACTGCAGTTGGGGATAGAACGAATTTACTCGAGCTTACTCAACTTCTAAAAAAATATCTTTCAGAATATGATTCTGAAATCGCAAATGTGGAAATCAAGCATGGACCTAACCGTCCAGGAGATATTCCCCACTCATTAGCATCAGTTGATAAAGCTGAAAAACTTTTAGGTTATAAACCTGAATTTAGAATTGAAGCTGGCTTGAAAGAAGCTGTAAAATGGTACTGGGAAAATTTATAAATAGAATATGAGTAAAGAAAAAATAGCAATAATTGGCCTTGGGTATGTGGGGCTTCCTTTAGCAAGGCTTTTTGCTACTAAGTATTCTGTGGTTGGTTTCGATATTAACCAGTCCAGAGTAGATGAATTAATGAGTGGAACCGATTCAACCTTGGAAGTAGATGATGATTTGTTGCAATCTGTTTTAAAGGATAAACCTGATGATTCAATCGGTCTACATTGTACAACAGAACTTCAGGCAATCGCGGACTGTAATTACTATATAGTGACAGTTCCTACTCCAGTAGATAAAAACAATCGTCCCGATTTAACTCCTTTATACAAGAGTAGTGAAACGGTTGGGAAAACTCTTAAGAAGGGTGATATAGTTATTTACGAATCTACCGTTTACCCTGGTGTGACCGAAGAGGAATGTGTCCCGGTTCTCGAGAAATTCAGCGGATTGAAATTTAATCAAGATTTTTATGTTGGTTATTCACCAGAGCGAATAAACCCGGGTGATAAAGAACATACGGTAGAGAAAATCCTGAAAGTTACAGCAGGTTCTACTCCGGAAATTGGGCAAAAGGTAAATAATTTATATTCCGAAGTAATAACAGCAGGAACTCATTTAGCTCCTACAATTAAAGTAGCCGAAGCAGCGAAGGTCATTG
>CAXPUM010000002.1:0-10860 GCA_964220295.1 Flavobacteriaceae bacterium
TTGGCTATCTGGTTCAAAATGGATTTAATCAAAAAAGAAGTGGTGACCTGGCATTTGTAAAATATCCTGGCAGCGGCTTTCAGAAGGGCAGTATGCACGGTAGCGTATGGAACTACGATACACATGCCCCTTTGATTTTCTTCGGAAAAGGAGTGCCTCATGGTAGCACCTACGAAAGATCTGGAATTATCGATATTGCACCAACAATGGCAGCTTTAATGGGAATCGAATTTCCAAATGCAACCAGTGGGAAACCTTTATATAAAATGCTGGATCAATCAGGAAAATCAGAATAATTTTTTCCTGATGTTCGCCCAGCGAAATTTTCTTATAAAGACACCCTCATCTTTTGAAACGATGTAGGGTAGTTCTTTCTTTCTGGCCTGAAGAAATCCGTTAGCATAATTGTATAAAAGTTTTAAATCCTTTTTCTTGAAAGTCATTTTTAACGCTGTCATTAGGGAAAGTAAAAAGCCGTATCTCATTCGATATAATGCTTCTCCCTGAAGTAGTTTCGTTTTGTTGCTGTAAGATTTCCAAGTAGGCCTTAAATGCTTTACATGAAGATTTTTTAATGTTTTTGTTTCAAATCCATAATATTTAGAAAGCAATTCATCTACCGAATCCCAGCCAGCAGATGTTCTTAAGCCATCAATCCATTTAAAACATCTCTTAGAGTATAACTTTACCGGTCCCCGAATATGCGTCTTATCTGAAATATTTTCGTGTACCCATCTGCCTTTAGAATCTTTTATGAAAATAAGACCTGAACACATTCCTAATTTTTCATTATTCGTGAATTCTATTTCCATTTGTTCAAGATAATTCTCTGGTAAAATGATATCCGCATCGAATTTTCCCAGTAAATCAAAATTCGACTCTACTTTGGATAGGCCAGAATAAAATGTATTTACTACTTTAGCACCGGGCATATGTTCAGAATTTTTTGAGGCACTTTTATATACTTTGATCCATTTGTATTGTTCAGAATAGCTTTTAGCAGTATCAAATGTATAGTCAGAGGAATTGTCGTCAACTATGATTAGTTCATCAGGAATTCTGGTTTGTTGGATTATGGAGTTTAAGCAGTGTGCGAGAAATTTTTCCTCATTGTACGCTGGAATAATAATAGTAATTACCATAAGTTAACTATTTCGATGATCAAAGTTAGTTTAAAAACTTTCCTACCTGCTCTATTATACTTTTGTTATTTTCTTAGCAGTTCCCAAAATTATGAAATTGGTTGTTATTCAAAAATTAGTCAAACTAGCGGAAATCTCAATCAAAATCTTGATTCAGGTGACCAGTTTGGATATGCGGTTGACGATATTGGAGATCTAAATAATGACGGAACTAATGATTTAATCGTTGGAGCTTTTACTGATGATGATGGTGGACTAGATCGTGGTGCTGTATATATATTATTTATGAGTCCAGATGATTCTGTTTTAAAATCGCAAAAAATCAGTTCTCTAGAAGGCGGGTTTACAGGGAAATTAAACGATCGTGATGTTTTTGGTGCTTCTGTGGCCAATCTTGGTGATATGAATAATGACGGGCTATTGGAAGTAGCGGTCGGTGCAGAGTATGATGGAGATGGTGGTTATTGGCATGGTGCGGTCTGGATTCTAAGTTTGAATCCAGACGGAACGGTAAATCAACATTCCAAGATCAGCGATCAGCAGGGAAATTTTGATGGAATTTTCAACGGTGATGTGGTTTTTGGTACTGATGTAGAAAATATGGGGGATCTTAATGGTGATGGGGTGGAAGACATCATTGTAGCAGCGAGAAGAGATAATGATGGATATATAGAAGCTGGCGCCTTATGGATTCTTTATTTAAATAATGATTTTACAGTGAAGAGTTATAAGAAAATCAGTGCAACCGAAGGAGGGTTTACTGGAAATCTTGGTGTTGGAGATTACTTTGGTGGAGCTGTGGCAGTTTTGAATGATTTTGATGGTGACGGTATTAAGGAAATTGCAGTAGGTGCTTACAGAGATGATGATGGAGGATTGGATTATGGAGCTCTATACATTCTTTTTTTGAATGAAAATGGCACCGTGAAGAAGAGCCAGAAAATTTCAGCTAATACTGGAGGAGGAATTTTTAATCTAAATAGTAATGCAATATTTGCAAAATCAATCGACAGCTATTCTGATATAGATTCCGATGGGCTTATTGAAATTCTGGTAGGTTGTGCAAGATGTAATAATCCGGTAAACGGCTCTCAAACGGGCCTATTTTATCTAATTGAATTGAAAAAGGATGGAACAGTAAGTGAGCAGTTTATATATTCTTATCAAATGGGAGGCTTTGAAGGAATATTGAGTAACGGTGATCATTTTGGGATGGCATTGAGTTATTTGATAAATACAGATCCCATGAAAGTTGCTGTTGGAGCTCCAAAAGATAGTGAAGGTGCGATTTGGATTTTAAATTTTAACAACGAACTATCTCCAGCCTCAATTAAATCAGTTGCAGAAGAGTGTACAATCAATGGAATTGAAATATCTGATCTTGACCCAAATTCAGATTACGAGCTTTCTTACGCATTCAATGACTCTTTTGAAAATATCGCGATTTCAAGCAATGATAATGGGCAGTATCTACTGGATAATCTTTACGAAGGAGAGTATTCCAATTTTGTATTAAGGCAGAATGGTTGTGTTTACAGTTTTACCGAAAGCTTCCAAATTGCCGAAAACATAACTACTGAAACCGAATTTATTGTTGCTCAGGCAGATTGTGATAACTTAGAAAAAGGTCAGATTCAGATTGGAAATCTTCCCGAAAACACTGATTTTTTAATATCCTATTTGTTTAATGGTAGCGATAACTTAGATAATCCTCATACATCAAATGAAAATGGAATAATAATATTAGATAATTTAAATGCTGGAGTTTACAGTGATTTTAGAATTCTTTTAAATAATTGCGAACAGGTTTACGAGATAGAGTTAGAATTAGTCAATCCTAATAACGTATCTCCTTCATTTCAATTTAATACAGTAAGTAGCTGTTCGGTTAATAATGGTTCTATTGAAATTAGCAATTTAGAGCCATCTCTAAATTATGCAATTAGTTATGAGTTTAATGAGCAAATTGTGGATATTAATGCGGTTTCCAACAATAATGGAACTATTATTTTAGATGCATTAGAATCAGGTTTTTATTTTGATTTTAAAATAGTTACTTCTTCGGGATGTAGCTATTTGTATTCTGAAGTAATAGATTTAACTGATTCAGAAAGTTTTAATGCTGTGCTATCTAGTCAGCTTTGCAATGCAGCCCTCGGTTCTGTAATAATAGCAAATCTTTCAGCTGGCAATACTTATAATTTGTCTTATAATTATGAAGGAGAAAATTTCAACTTAAATTATAATGCTGATGATGCCGGAGAGATTGAAATATCCAATTTACCGTCTGGAACATACACCAATGTAGTTATTTACTCGGAGTTATGTGAAGCCTCATTGCCAAATTTTGAAGTAGATTGCGAACTGCAACAGGAAGAACTCTGTTATGAGTATTTAAATTATTTTACGCCAAATTCTGATGGTTATCATGATAACTGGAGGGTGAAAATCCTTAATACTAATTGTAAAAGGAATTTCCAATGCTATATTTTCGATCGCTACGGCAAATTACTAAAAGTTTTAAATGGCCCATCAGATTATTGGGATGGGACTTTTAATGATAAGCCCATGCCGCCAGATGACTACTGGATTCGTTTAGAATTTCCAGATGTATCTGATTTTAAGCCAGAAATAACTCATATTTCACTTATCCGTTAGAAATTATTCTTTCAGCGTACACTAAATAATAGCGCGGAGTGAATCTACGCAGGATTGGACGAATCCCTAACTTCTTTACCGGATGTGCCCACTTGATTGAATCTTTAATTTCCCATCCGCTTTTCTCCAGAAGCCAGTCAAACTGCCAGTCTTCAAATTCGTGGTAGTGTCGATCCCATTTATCTGTTTTACTCCTATATGCAGAAGAAAACCATAAATTTAACGGAATACTGGCTACCAATTTATTTGCTTTTACTTCCCTTAAAATATTGTATGGGGCCAGTAAATGTTCAAAAATTTCAAAAGCAGTGACAACATCGATCTCCGGGTTTTTTACCGCATCAAAATTGTTGTCCAAATCTTCTCCATTTGTATTATAAACAGTATAGCCGTTGGAAAGCATAATTTCTGAAAATGGGTTCTCAACTCCAAGGTCTAAAATTTGTGAATCTTTTGGAATAACACTTTCCAAAAAGTTTAGCGTAATTTTGTAACGTTCACTGGGGAAATTGCCTTCGTACATGCTATACCTGGTAAGTGATCGCATTGATATTCATTCCGGCTCCAACGCTGGCGAAGATCACCACGTCTCCTTTTTGTAAATGCTGGTCTTTTATTTTTCCTTTATTTACCAGGTCGTATAGAGTAGGCACGGTCGCCACGCTACTATTGCCAAGTTCATGAATCGTCATGGGCATTACCATTTCTGGCGGAGTCATATTAAACTGCTTATAAAACCGTTTTATGATCTCATCATCCATTTTTTTATTCGCCTGGTGGATGAAAACCTTCTTTACATCTTCTATCTTTTTACCGCTGCTTTCCAGGCAACTTTTCATGGCCTTGGGAACATTAATTAAAGCGAATTCATAGATTTTGCGGCCATTCATTTTAATATACCTGATATCGTCCGGAGCTTCGGAATGATTCGATTTTCCGAAGTAGATATATTCCGATTCCTGGAAAGAAAAAGTGGCTGTTTCATGAGCCAGAATGCCGCCTTCTTCATCTGAAATTTCTAAAATCGTTGCGCCGGCACCATCCGAAAAAATCATGGAATCACGATCGTGTTTGTCAACTACTCTTGAAAGTGCCTCTGCTCCGATCACGAGGCATTTTTTGGCGATTCCGGCTTTTATAAAAGCGTTAGCCTGGATCATTCCTTCGATCCAGCCCGGGCATCCAAAGAGTACATCATACCCAACGCAACGTGGATTCTTAATTCGAAGTTTTGATTTTACCCTTGTTGCAAGACTGGGTACAGTATCGCTCTGTACGGCACCTGCCTTGACATCACCATAATTATGAGCGACAATGATATAATCCAGTGTTTCTTTGTCTATCCCGGAATCCTTGATTGCTTCTTCAGCTGCAATAATCGCAATATCTGAAGTGTTTAGGTTATCATTGATGTATCTTCTTTCTTCAATTCCTGTAATAGCCTTGAATTTCTGAATAGTGGCATCATTGTCTCCAGGGAACATACTTCCATCAGAATTTAAAAATTCATGTTGCTGAAAGTGGTCATTTTTTGTGACTACAGACGGGATGTAACTTCCGGTTCCAGTTATTTTACAGGACATTTTCAGAATTTAGAGTTTATTGTGAATCAGACAATTTAATGATTCTTACGTTAATTTTTTACAATTATAAAAAAAACCTGTCCGAAGACAGGCTTGATTTTATGCTTCCATATATTCTTCGATCGGCGGACAGGTACACATCAGGTTTCTGTCTCCATAGGCCTCATCCACTCTTCTCACACTCGGCCAGAATTTATTATCCTGGATATGAGGAAGTGGATATGCGGCTTTCGCGCGTGAATAGGGTAAATTCCAGTCGTCTGCCGTAAGCATATGAATAGTATGCGGAGCGTTTTTCAATACGTTATTCTCATCATCTGCGGTAGCTTCATCAATTTCCTTCCTGATGGAAATAAGCGCATCGCAAAAACGATCAAGTTCAGCTTTGCTTTCACTTTCAGTTGGTTCAATCATAATTGTACCAGCAACTGGGAAGGAAACGGTAGGCGCGTGGAAACCGTAATCGATAAGCCTTTTGGCGATATCAGTTACTTCAATTCCTTTTTCTTTAAAAGGGCGACAGTCTACGATCATCTCCTGTGCAGCGCGACCTCTTTCCCCGGAATAAAGCGTTTTGTAATGGTCTTTTAGTCTCTCTTTGATATAGTTAGCATTCAGAATGGCATATTCTGTAGCTTTTTGAAGTCCACCAGTACCCAGCATTTTAATATAGCCATATGAAATAAGGCAAACTAAAGCAGATCCCCAAGGAGCAGAAGAAATTGCACCAATTGCCTGCTCTCCACCAGTTTTAATAATTGGGTTTCCAGGTAGGAATGGTTTCAACTGTTCCGCGACACAGATAGGTCCAACACCCGGTCCACCACCTCCGTGAGGTATAGCAAATGTTTTATGTAAATTCAGATGGCAAACATCGGCGCCGATTCGTCCAGGATTGGTCAGTCCAACCTGGGCGTTCATATTGGCACCATCCATATAAACCTGTCCGCCATTTTCATGAATGATATTAGTGATCTCTCGAATAGCCGATTCAAAAACACCGTGAGTGGATGGGTAAGTAACCATCAGAGCAGCTAGATTATCTTTGTGTTTGATCGCTTTTTCACGGAGGTCGTCTATATCGATATTTCCGTTTTCAGTAGCTTTGGTTACTACGACTTCCATACCTGCCATTACTGCTGATGCAGGATTAGTTCCGTGAGCAGATGAAGGAATCAAGCAAACATTTCTGTGGCTGTCTCCATTGGCCTCGTGATATGCACGAATCACCATAAGCCCGGCGTATTCTCCCTGCGCTCCAGAGTTTGGCTGAAGAGAAGTTGCCGAAAAACCGGTAATTTCAGTAAGATTAGCTTCAAGCTCTTTCAAAACCTCCTGGTAACCAGCTGCCTGCTCTACCGGTACGAAAGGGTGAATATTTCCCCATTGCGGATTAGATAACGGAAGCATTTCTGAAGCAGCATTCAGTTTCATAGTGCAGGATCCCAAAGAGATCATGGAATGATTCAAGGAAAGATCTTTGCGCTCCAGTTTTTTGATGTAGCGCATCAATTCAGTTTCTGAATGGTATATATTGAAAACCTCGTGAGTTAAAAATTCAGTTTTGCGCTGAAGATCAACGGGAATTTTTGAATTTTCAGAAAGCTTTTCAACTTCTTTAGCTTCTTTTTCGGCCAATTCAGCAAATACTGAAATGATGGCGTTGAGGTCATCTACAGTAGTCGTTTCATTTATAGAAATACAGGCACTTTCTGCATCAGGATAGAAAAAGTTGATTTCATTTTTCTCAGCAATGGCACGTAATTTTTCCGCGTTTGCTTTGACGTGAATCGTGTCGAAATATGCCGAATTCAATTGGTCGAATCCGAGGTCTTTCAGGCTTTCTTCTAGACTAGCAGCAGTATGATGAACCGTATTGGCAATATATTCCAATCCTTTCGGTCCATGATACACCGCATACATCCCTGCCATGACGGCAAGAAGCACCTGGGCGGTACAGATGTTAGAAGTTGCCTTGTCTCTTTTTATATGTTGCTCACGGGTCTGAAGGGCCATTCTTAAAGCGTTGTTACCATCAACATCTTTGGTCACTCCAATAATTCTACCCGGAAGGTTTCTTTTGTATTCTTCCTTGGTTCCGAAGAAGGCTGCGTGTGGACCACCATAACCAAGTGGTATTCCAAAACGCTGAGAGGTTCCCACCACCACATCTACGCCAAGTTCACCTGGAGCCTGTAATTTTACGAGACTCAGAATATCCGCAGCAAAGGCTGTTTTAATTCCAGCTTCCTGGCATTTCGAGACAAATTCGGAATAATTGAAAACTTCACCGAATTTTCCGGGATATTGAACCAATGCTCCGAAATAACCTTCACTAAAATCGAACTCTTCATGATTTCCAACCACCATTTCAATTCCGAGGAAATTCGCACGAGTTTCCATTAAGGAAATGGTTTGAGGCATCACTTGCTGGGAAACGAAAAATTTATTGAAATTCTCTTTTTTCTGCTTCCGATCACGAACTGCAAACAGCATCCCCATCGCTTCAGCCGCTGCGGTAGATTCATCCAGCAAGGATGCATTCGCAATTTCCATTCCCGTAAGGTCAGTGATCATGGTCTGGAAATTTAATAAAGCCTCCAGTCTTCCCTGTGCTATTTCTGCCTGGTAAGGAGTGTAGGCGGTATACCATCCCGGATTTTCCAAAATATTTCTCTGGATCACCGCAGGTAAGATCGCCTGGTGATAACCGAGCCCGATATAGGTTTTGAAAACCTTATTCTTTTCAGATAATTTTTTAATATGTTCTGCATATTGATTTTCGCTCATTGCCTTCGGTAAATTGAGAGGCTTGTCCAGGCGAATATCATCTGGGATAGTTTCGTAAATAAGTTGATCTACCGAGTCTACGCCTATCGTATCAAGCATCTCCTGAAGATTTTCTTCTTTAGGGCCGATGTGGCGAAGAGCAAAAGTGTCTGTTCTCATTAAGCTAAAGTTGTGTGTTTTTTAACGCTGCGAAAGTACATAATTTCAAGCTAATTATTTCAATATTCAAACTGGACAGTTGTTAAGATTTTATTCCCAAAATATCTGTGCTGCAATTAATAAGTATCTTAGCTTTATGAATTCGATCCGGAAGGTTTTTGATTTGTACATCAACAGCAGCATTCACGTATCCATTGCGATCCTGTCGTTCACAATTCTCACCTTTTTTGAACATCATCTTGCTCTGGATAAAAACTTTTTAGGCTTCATATTTTTTGCGGGAATAACAGGTTATAATTTCGTGAAATTTTCCGGGATTGCTCAATTACATCATGCGACCCTTACCAGGAACCTGCGGCTCATACAATTGTTTTCGCTCTTTTGCTTTATAGCTATGATCTATTTTGCCTTTCACCTTGCCTTAAGGACATGGATTGCCGGAGGAGTTTTGGGAATTTTGACCGGTCTTTATGCGGTACCGGTTTCAGGTAAAACGCTTCGGAGTTTATCAGGAATGAAAATATTCGTGATCGCTCTAGTATGGGCTGGAAGTACGGTTCTTCTTCCTTTAATTGAAGCAGATAAGATCCTGGATATGGATAGTCTGGTTGATTTTATTCAGCGGTTGATGCTGGCTCTTGCCTTAACGCTGCCATTCGAAATTCGTGATTTAAAATTTGATCATGAGGAATTGGGAACTATTCCGCAGCAAATTGGCTTAAGGGAAACGAAGGTTTTTGGAACGGTTTTGTTCCTTATCATATTTATTATAGAGCTATTTCAGAAGGAGTTTAATTCGGCTTATTTCATAGCTACAGCATTCACCTGTTTACTCGGTGCATTTTTTCTCTGGAATTCGAGATTGGATCAGAAAAAATATTATGCTTCGTTTTGGGTGGAAGCAGCGCCAATTTTTTATCTCGGCGTTTTCTTAATGCTTAAGTATTATTCTTAGCGTACTCTTTTTCGATGGTTTCTTTCCAGTGTTTTTTCTGCGCTTCAGAACAGGGTTTTAAATTGGAGCGGTCAACAAGCTTGGTTAGTTTCCGGTTGCGTTTGGTATATCTTCTGCAGGCTTTGCAATAGGCCAGATGAACCAGTAGTTTCATTTTTTCTCCAAAACTGGCATTTCTATATTGAGCCTTATCGCAGCAATTATTTGCTTCCTTACAGTCAACATGAAATAACTTATGTAATAAACTCATATTAAAACCAGTTTTTTTCTAAGCATGCGGCCAGTGCAGTCCTGGCGCGATGAATAATTACCCAAAGATTAGACGGAGTGATATCAAACTCATTACAAATCACTTCGGTCTCGGCGCCATCTATAGTTTTTCTTTTGAAGATCGCAGCATGTTTTTCATTGATCGAATCGAGACATTCTAAAATGGCCATTCCAAGTTCATTATTCTCCATATCATCTTCCGCAGTACGGTCTGAAAGATCGGCAACGCGCTCTTCCAGCCACTCGCCCTGATTTTCTTCATCAGAATAATCAATATGAACTTCCGCTTTTCCTTTTTTTGAATTGATTCTGCGGTAGTAATCTATGATTTTTCTTTTTAAAATAGAAATAAGCCAGGTTCGCTCGCTGGCTTCTCCTTTGAAATATTTAGCCGATTTTAAGGCTGAAAGAAAAGTTTCAGAAATAATGTCATTGGCAACCTCGCGATTGTTTACCCGAACAATCGTATAGTTAAAAAGGTAGTCGGAATATCGATCTACCCATTTATTGGGATTTAAGGTATGTGCTGCCATAGACTTTCGGAACTCTTCTCATCAAAAATAGCAAAAGTCCTACTACACTAAGTTATAGAAAAGATAAGATTTGCCTATGAGCAGCTTTTCGGAAACTATTTCGCGATTAATCCCGCTCTTCTCAATAAAGCATCTGGTTTCGGCTCTTTTCCGCGGAAGCGTTTATACAATTCCATAGGATGTTCGGTTCCACCTCTGGATAAAATACTATCACGAAATTTGCCCGCGATATCTTTGCTGAAGATTCCATTCTCTGTAAAATATTCAAAAGCATCAGCATCCAGGACTTCTGCCCATTTATATGAATAATATCCTGCAGAATAGCCTCCCTGGAAAATATGCGAAAAAGCGGTGCTCATACAGTTACTCTCCACGTCTGGGAATTGTTTGGTTGCTTCAAAAGCGTCTGTCTCGTGAGCTTTCACATCGTTGACATTAGTTGGGTCAATTCCGTGCCAGCTCAGATCCAGCATTCCGAAACTAAGCTGTCTCAGCGTTGCCATCCCCTCCAGGAAGTTGGCAGATTCTTTAATTTTCTCAATATATTCCTGCGCAATGGTTTCCCCGGTTTTATAATGCTTAGCGAAAAGCTGAAGTGCTTCTTTTTCATAACACCAGTTTTCCAGAACCTGGCTTGGAAGCTCTACGAAATCCCAGTAAACATTTGGTCCAGACAGGCTAGGGTAGGTGGTGTTAGCCAACATCCCGTGTAGTGCATGACCAAATTCATGAAATAGAGTGGTCACTTCATTGAAAGTAAGTAGTGACGG
>CAXPUM010000003.1:0-29385 GCA_964220295.1 Flavobacteriaceae bacterium
GGCTTAATGAAGTACCATGAAATACTCATCAGCATATACCAAATTCCGCCTGCAAAAATCAATATTCCCTTATGCCAGACTGGTAACGTTGAATTGATTCCGGCAAAACTGATAACCACGGCCAGCAGTCCCGCAAAAGTTATTAAGGAAGCCCGGAAACCATAGACCGATAAAAATGAGATTCCGAAGATCATGATTGCGAGCATCGGGATAGTTGTGGCCATGGAACCTTCACAATATCTTCCGATAGTGTAAGAAACTGCCCCCAAAGTTGCAGCGGCCGCAATACCTATCACTTTATGCTTAAATGTTCCCGAAATATCACTGGGAGAACTTAGCAAACAACCAATTGCTATACTAATTCCCCATTCGTTAAGTCCAAAATCAGAAAAAATGAAAATTGGCAGAACCATGGCGACAGAAAGCACAACGGCTTTTGAAAAGTCGGTACTTCGAATGAATTTTGAAAAGTCGTTTTGGTATTTATGAAAGTCTATTGTCAAGCCTAAAAAATCAAAGTATGAAATTATCATTTTTATGCCAGATAGCAGTAAGAATGCCAGTGAATGATGCAGTTTTAAGTAGATTTTGGCATTAGTTAATTGCTTTAGATTCTGTATGAGCGTAAATTGAAAAGAAAAATCATGAACAAGGAAATTTTATTAGAAAGTCGGCCAAAAGGAAGACCGGAATCTTCCAATTTTAAGTTTAAAGAAACGGAGACTCCAGAGTGCCGGAATGGAGAAATTTTATTAAAAACCCGATATGTTTCAGTAGATCCGTATCTGAGAGGAAGAATGCGTGACGAGGAATCTTATATCGAGCCATTTCAGGTTGGTGAACCACTAGAATCGATGCTGGTTGCCGAAGTTACCGAATCTAAAAACGATAAATTCAATAAAGGAGATATGGTTGTAGGAATGCTTGATTGGAAAATAGAGCAAACACACACCGGCGAAAATCTTCGGAAAATAGATACCAAACTGGCTCCTGCAACTGCTTACCTGGGAATTCTGGGATTAACCGGACTGACCGCTTACTTAGCCTTAGAAAAGATTGGGAAGCCTGAAAATGGAGAGACTCTATTAGTCTCTGGGGCTGCTGGGGCTGTTGGAGGCGTTGTAGGCCAGATCGGAAAAATTAAAGGATGTAAGGTTGTTGGAATTGCAGGAACTGATGAAAAAATTGATATGATCACTTCAGAATTCGGTTTTGATCAAGGGATCAATTATAAAACAACTGAAAATATGACGAAGGCGATTTCTGAAAAATGCCCGGATGGCGTAGATGTTTATTTTGATAATGTTGGAGGTGAAATCTTGGATGCCACTCTTCAGAATATCAATAAAGCTGCAAGAATTATCAATTGCGGAGCGATATCTATTTATAATAAGGAAGAAGTGCCGACCGGTCCCAGACCCGAAGGCATTTTGATCAAAAAATCGGCTTTAATGCAGGGATTTCTGGTACGTGATCATGTTGATGATTACCAGAGTGCCATCAAGCAACTTGGACAATGGCTGCAGGAAGGCAAATTGAAAAATGAAGAAACAATAGTGGAAGGTTTTGATAAAATCCCACAGGCATTCATTGATCTTTTCGACGGGAAAAACACAGGGAAAATGATCGTAAAGATCTAAATTCAACAGAGTAATAACTAAAAAAGCCCGGAATGTCCGGGCTTTTTTAGTTATATGATTGAATGATTTACTTACATTTCCTGTTGAGTAGGCATGATAAATACATCATTAATATTTGCTCTGTCTGGCTGATTCAGTGCATAAAAAATAGACTCTGCAATATCTTCAGCCTGAAGCGGTGTAAGATCCTGAAGTTTTGAAACAAATCCTTCTTTAATTTCATCATCAGTAATCGTATCAGTCAATTCAGTTTCCACTGCTCCTGGCTCAATTGAGGTCACATTGATATTGTAATTTGGTGCTAATTCCATTCGCAAACCTTCAGAAAACATTCTTACGGCTGCTTTAGTAGCACAATAAACGGCACCTCCTGGATAGATTTTTCTTCCGGCACTGGAAGCAACATTTACAATATGACCTTTCTTCTGATCCATCATACTAGGAAGAACGGCTGCCACCCCGTTCATAACTCCTTTAACATTTACTTCTACCATTGTGTCCCATTCCTCAGTATGCAAATTCTTAACATAGGATAATGGCATTAATCCGGCATTGTTGATTAAGCCGTCAATCGAATTAAATTCTTTCTTAGCAGTATCCACAATATTTTTCCAGTCTTCTTTTTTAGTAACATCAGCTTCAACTACTACAGCTTTTCCGCCGTCTTGATCGTTGATCTTATTTTTCAATTTTTCTAATCGATCTTTTCTTCTTGCTGATACGATCACGTTCGCACCTTCTTTCGCCAATTTCATTGCGGTGGCTTCTCCAATTCCGCTTGATGCTCCAGTTACGATAATCGTTTTTCCTTTAATACTCATAATTTTTCTTTTTCTTTTTCTTTTTCACAAAGATAAGGTCGGAAGTAGCCGAAACCATAGTATTTAAGGGGTTTAGCATGAAATTAACCGAATAAGCTGAAGCTTGTTAAGACTTTTAGGAAAGAAAAAAGCCGGTTCAAAACCGGCTTTTAGAATTTATTTTTTGGAAGGTCTGGATGGCCTCACTTCAATTTTACTTGGTAATGTTCTCGGGTTCATTTTTAGAAGGTCCCCAACCAATTCCCCAATATCTTCGATCTGAATTTTCCAGAAGTCTTTACCATCTGGTTCATTTCCGTTAAAGTGTGTAGCAACAGATCCAGGCATAATAGTACTAACTTTCACTCCTTTATCTCTAAGATCCAGCATGATTGCCTGGGAAAATCCGGTTAATCCGAACTTTGAAGCGTTGTAGGCAGAACCACCGGCAAAGAAGTTTGTTCCGGCAAGACTAGATATGGTAATAATATAACCTTCAGATTTTTTTAAGGCGTCGACCGTAGCCTTAACACTATAGAAAACACCAGTTAAATTGGTATCGATTGTATCTTTCCAATCATCTACGCTCAGCTCATCAATCGATCCAAAATTCCCAACACCAGCATTTGCTACTAACACATCTAATTGGCCAAATTTATCAATGAATTTTTTAACGGCTTGCTGCTGACTTTCATAATCGCGAACATCTGCTTCCAGTGCCAAAACTTCACCATGTCCAGAAAGTTTGTTAGCAGCTTCTTCCGCAGATGAGAGCGATCTACTGGTTATTCCCACTTTATAACCCATTTTTAAAAGCGTTTCGGCGACACCAAAACCAATTCCTTTACTACCGCCGGTAATCAACGCGGTTTTATTTTCATTACTCATAATTTATTTTTTTGATCTTTAAAGCTACTAAAGCTTGCTATGCAGCTGAAATTTAAAGGGCTAAGATTCTGTTAATTTTAAAGGTTAAAACCTTGATAATTCTGTAGTAAAATCTTTTATACAAACTCAAAAAAATTAACTTTGTGATCTGGAAAATTTCAGCAAAAGCAAGCTGATATTTATTTTACCTGACCTAATAAATATTCTATTATCTTGGAAAATATCAAAGCACAAAAATTACTGAATAAAATACAGCGCGATTTGATGCGTAATGGGATCATCATTAATACACTTGTTGAAGATCTGAAAGAACTGCGTAAGATGGTGGTGGAAGAAAATATCCCCCTACTTGCAAAAGTTCTTCGACTTACCTATGAACATATCGAAGAAAATGATGGCTTTGAAATTCCTATTCCAGATGATGAACCTATTGAAGAGGGGGAAGAAAGAGATGAAACAGAAGAAGTCACCGGGCAGGAAAGCCTGGAATACATGCTTTCTTTAATGGCAGATCATTCTAATAAGGTCAATGAAGAAGAATTGCGTGAATATGTTCGCGCTATGAAAGAAGAGGCTGGAGAAGATTACTAGTATTCTTTTTGTGACTAAGCTGAAGATTTCCGGAATTGCAGAAAAAAAGATTGAATGAAAGAGAAAGCGAAATCTAAGAAGAAGTCGCGAATCCGGTTATTACACCAATATTATAACTATACAGGATTTTACAAGTTTATCTGGGACAGCCTGAAAAAGGCTGTTCTCCCACTTGCTCTCTTTATAGGAATTCTTTGGGCAGTAGACCATTATGTCCTGAACATTCAGGATATGCTGAAGCATATTACAGAAACCTACAGTCCACCGAAGGTTCTTGGTGTTTTTCTTTTATCTGAATCTTTACTAGGCCTTGTGCCGCCGGAACTTTTTATAGCCTGGGCCGGGAAATCTTCGGCTCCGTTTTTATATCTAACACTTCTTGCAGCCATGTCTTACCTGGGCGGAGTTTTTTCTTACGGGATCGGGGTGGCTATTCTCCATATTTCTTACATTAAAAATCTAATTGAGGTAAAACTTGCCAAACATATTAAAAACACTCGTAAATGGGGTGGATTCTTAATTATAGTAGGTGCTTTACTTCCTATTCCCTTCGCAGTGACCAGCGTTGCTTCAGGAATGATTCGTTTTCCATTTTCAAGCTATCTTATCTTCGCTCTACTCCGTTTTGCCAGATTTTACCTTTATGCGCTGGTTATTTTTAAGATGGTTTAACTTTTAATGTTTCAATACATTAAACTTTTGCTAAGGGCTAAGGTTTTGAGTTTCATTCAGTTTATCTTGGTTGCACTATCAACCAAAAACTACTCAAATGGAATCCAAAATTAAGAAAATGGCACGCGCCGGATATGTGGCGAAAGGTGTCGTTTATGGAATTACCGGTGTTCTTACATTACTTGCTGCCTTTAATATGGGCGGCTCAAATTCCGGACAAAAAGGTGTATTCAAATATTTAGAAGATCAGCCCTTCGGGAATGCAATTCTCGTTCTTATGGCTTTGGGTCTTCTTTGTTACGCAGGCTGGCGTTTTTATCAGTCTATAAAAGATCCGGAAAATATTGGAAGTCACGATAAAGGAAAACTGAAGCGCATCGGATTCTTCGTTAGTGGATTGATTTATTTAGGTTACGCTGCATTTGCGGTAAAAACTCTAATAGGATCAAGCTCGAGCGGTGGTGGAGGCAAAACCAGCTTTCTTTCAGGAGGCTTTGGTGTATTTGTTTTCGCGGTAGTTGGCCTTTCCTTACTTGGAGTTTGTATTTTCCAGATCAAGAAAGCTACTTCCGGAAAGTTTCTCCAGAAATTCGGGTATAAGTCTATTACTGAAGAAAAAAGAAGAAAGGTCATTAAAAATACCGGCTATATGGGAATCATTTCCCGGGCAGTAATCTTCGGAATAATGGCGTTTTTCTTTTTAAGAGCAGCCTATTATTCAAACACCAATGATATTAAAACAACTGCTGATGCCTTTGCGTTCTTACAGGATTCGGCTTATGGAGCATGGCTTATGGGCCTTGTCGCAGCCGGATTGGTATGCTACGGTATCTTCATGTTCATGACCGCGAAATACAGAAAATTTCAAGCTTAATTAATAATAACCAAACAAATCAATTGCTATGTCTATACTGACAATTATTTTAAACATCCTTTTACCACCTCTCGCCGTATTTATGAAACACGGTTTAGGTGTGACTTTCTTAATCAGTGTGCTACTAACAGCGCTGGGATGGATTCCCGGTGTCATTCACGCATTCTTGGTTAATGGAACAAAATAGATAAAATAAAAAGCCTGCAAAATTGCAGGCTTTTTTAATAGTTATTTTTCAGCTTCTTCCCGTTCATGCACGACCTTTTGCCATTTCCAGGCACTTTTCAGCGCATCATCCAAGTTTCTATCAGCTTTCCATCCTAATTCATTATTTGCTTTATCAGTATCAGCATAAGCCGCTGTGATGTCTCCTTCACGACGATCAGTAATTTCGTAAGCCAGCTTTTCACCAGTACTGCTTTCAAAAGATTTGATCACTTCCAGCACCGAGTTACCTTTTCCGGTCCCTAAATTAAATACTTCGTAATTTTTAGATTCTTTTCCTTCCATGAGTCGGCTTAAGGCTTTGACATGAGCTTCCGCCAAATCCATCACGTGAATGTAATCTCTAACCGCAGTTCCGTCACTGGTTGGATAATCATCTCCAAAAACCGAAAGCTTCTCCCTTTTTCCTATGGCAGTTTGCGTAATGAACGGCACAAGATTCTGTGGAGTTCCTATTGGCAACTCACCAATTTCAGCAGAAGGGTGTGCGCCTATCGGATTGAAATATCGTAATGATATAGCTTTAAATTTGCTATTTACCTTACAATTATCTGCGATGATCTCCTCTCCTATCTGCTTGGTATTACCATAAGGTGATTCGGCTTTTTTTACCGGTGCATCTTCAGTAATTGGCAATTTATCTGCCTGGCCGTAAACCGTGCAGGAAGAGCTAAAAATGAATTTCGGGCTCTCTTTTTTGCTCAGTTCCTGTAAAAGATAAACCAGGCTGGAAATATTATTTTCATAATACAGCAGTGGTTTTTCCACACTCTCACCTACCGCTTTGGAGGCTGCAAAGTGAATTACACTATCTATATCTGGATATTTATCGAAGAAATTCTGTACAGCGCTTTTATCACGAAGGTCTATTTGTTCAAATTCCGGAGTTTTACCCGTGATCTGAGTGATACCTCCAAGAACATCAATAGAAGAATTAGACAGGTTATCGATGATTACGACTTCGACTCCCTGTTCCTGCAAAGCAACAACTGTATGTGAGCCAATAAAACCGAGACCTCCGGTAACCAGTACTTTTTTATTTTTCATAAGTTCAAGTTTCAACCATGCAAAATAAGAAAATTGATCAAGTCTGGCTTCATCTAAATATGATATCTATTTGAAAATCTCTAAATGGATTCTGAATTAGATAAAGTATCTTTGTAACCCAAAACTAAAGTGATGAACATCAATCAGCAACTAACCGTTTTTAAATGGATTAGCATACTGGAAGGCCTTTCATTTTTATTATTACTTGGTGTGGCCATGCCTTTAAAATATATATACGATATGCCAGAAATGGTGCGCCATGTAGGAATGGCTCATGGGGTTTTATTCATAGCTTATATTTTTGGATGCGTTTTATTGATCAAACCAATGAACTGGAGCACCAAAACTACCGGGATTATCATGGCTTGTTCTTTAATTCCTTTCGGACCTTTTTTCGTGGAAAAGAAATATCTTTAAGGTATGAATTCAGATTGGGCTAAAAATCTCATTTGCTTTTTTGAAGAACTTTTTAATGACTACGGGATGAATCCGGTACTGGCTCAGTACCTTAATCTTCTCATCAACCTCGTTGTAATCACCATCCTTCTGTACGGAGTGAACTGGTTGATCAAAAATGTGGTTATAGAGACTTTTAAAGCCTTTACCAACAAAACCAAAACTACTTTTGATGATTTCCTGATCAAAAGTAATTTCCCAAGATATATAGGTAGAATCATTCCATTATTACTGGTTTTCTGGCTTTACCCGATGATCTTTGGAGATTTTCCGAAGGCATTAGTGTTTTTTGAAAAAGTGCTGAATATTTATCTGATCATCCTGGCAATATGGATTTGTCGAAGTTTGATCAGAACAAGTCGGGATTACCTAAAAACCAAAGAAGGTTTCAATGATAAACCAATAGAAAGCTTCAGCCAGATCATCATCATTTTCCTATGGGTGATCGGTCTCATGTTCATTTTTGCCGAATTATTTGATCGCAGCGTTCTTGGATTTGCTATTTCCTTAGGTGCGGCTTCCGCGGTAATATTATTGATTTTTAAGGATACTATTCTCGGGCTGGTCGCATCCATACAGGTTTCAGTTAACGATATTGTTAGAATTGGTGACTGGATTACTTTTGAAACTTATGGTGCTGACGGTACGGTTACCGAGATCAACCTGGCGACTGTTCGTGTTCAGAACTGGGACAATACGTTTACCACGATCCCTACTTATAGCCTCATTTCTGATTCCTTTCAGAACTGGCGCGGAATGCAGGAATCACCTGGTAGACGAATAAGACGTTCGATCTATATTAAACAGAATACCGTCAAATTTCTAACAGATGAAGATCTGAATCGTCTTCAGAAAATTAGCCTCATTGCGCCATATTTGAAACACAGGCAGGAAGAAATCAATAAATACAACCGAAAGAACGAGGTAGATAAAAGTTTACTGATAAACGGTCGAAACCAGACAAACTTGGGAGTGTTTAGAAAATATGCCGATTCTTACCTGCATGAACATTCAGCCATTCATAAGGAAATGTATATCATCGTCCGCCATCAGGCCCCAACAGCACAGGGAATTCCATTAGAAATCCTGTGTTTTAGCAAGGATAAACGTTGGGAAAACTTCGAGTACATATCTGCCGACATTTTTGACCATTTAATCGCTGCAATTCCTTACTTTGATCTTCAGATTTTTGAATCCCCATCAGGAGATGATATCCGGGATTTACTAAATCACCAACCAACCAAAAATTGAATCAGATGAAATTAAAAACCTTTTTGCAGGTCTTCGGAATAATTGCAGTAATCCTGACGCTAATTCCGCTGATAGCAGCTGACTTTTGGTGGATCAGGATGTTCGATTATCCGCATATCCAACTAACTCTTTTAACACTTGCTGCTTTAGCCGCTTATTTTTTAAGGTTTGAAATGAGATCCTGGAGGGATTATCTTTTTATAACTGTGCTTCTCGCCTGCTTTATTTTTCAGTTTATCAAAATTGTTCCTTATACGCCTTTAGTTCCCTACGAAGTAGGAGAACCTTCGCCCAATGTGGAAGAGAATGCGGGTTTTACATTAATGACCTCGAATGTACTTCAAAAAAATAAAGAATATGCCAAGGTGATTTCCGAAGTAGAAAACGTGCAGCCGGATGTGGTTGTTTTTACCGAAACCGATGGTATATGGCTTAATGAAATTGAATCGAAACTAAAAAGCGATTATCCCTACCGTGTAAATGTCCCGATTGATAACACCTACGGAATGTTGATGTTTTCTAAACTGAAACTGATCAATCCTGAAAAACGATTTATTGTTGATGATAGTATTCCTTCCATTCACACAGTAGTCGAATTAAAAAACGGTAAACGGTTTCGATTGCATGCCGTTCATCCTACACCTCCTATGCCTCAGGAGAATCCGTCTTCCAGCGATCGTGATGCAGAGCTTATGAAGGTCGCTTTTGAAGTGAAAGATTCAGATATGCCGGTAATTGTTATTGGAGATTTCAATGATGTTGCCTGGTCTCAAACTACCACGCTATTTAAAAATCTTGGCGAACTTCTGGATGTACGCGTGGGAAGAAGCTTGTATAATACTTTTGATGCCACCAGTTTCATTATGCGCTGGTCACTTGACCAGATCTTCGTAAGTGAAGAATGGCGCGTGAAGGAAATCCATTCAGGCGAAGATGTTGGTTCTGACCACTTCCCGTTTTATGGAAAATTGTATCTGCAACCGGAATTAGGGGAAAAGCAAAAACCAGATCCTGCAACCGAGGAACAGATTAAAACTGCTAAACAGCAAATTGAGGATGAACAGGAAGAACAACAGAAAAAGGGTTAATCGGTAAGTCGATCTTTTACGAACTCAACTTGTGTTTTCCCGTGAGCTTTTGGTTTACCCTCTTTATCCAACCCAACCATTACGATTTTATCAATTGTGATAATGGTTTCTCGAGTCATCTTATTTCGCACTTCGCATTTAAGCGTTAGCGAAGCTTTACCAAATTTCACTACTTCGATACCAATTTCAACAATATCACCCTGATGAGCAGAGCTTTTAAAATCGATCTCGCTCATATATTTTGTTACCGTCTTAGGATTTTCAAGCTGTACAATGCTATATAGCGCACATTCTTCATCTATCCATTCCAAAAGTCTTCCTCCAAAGAGCGTTCCGTTAGGATTTAGATCCTGAGGTTTGATCCATTTTCGTGTATGAAATCTCATATTTTTATTTTTAAAAATAGTCAGATTTATTTTTCTGATTAAAATTTCTTCATAATAAAAATCGATAAAAGCAGAAGTTAAAGCAATGTCGATGACCTGTAATTCTGAAAACTAACATTTTCTTAGTACACGAAACTTTTCAATTTAATTAAATTTGAGAAAACCACTTCATGCAGGACACTACTACTGATAGAACCATTCAGGAATCATTCAACGACTTTTATCAGAATTTCATAGATCAATTACCGGGAATCGGACTTGGTTTACTGATCATCATTTTAGGCGTTTTACTAGGAATTTGGCTCGGACGGTTTTTTCGAAATCGCATCTCCGCGCGTACCGAAGATCCTTTAATGAGTAAATTTTTAGGTAAAGCTATTCGTTTCCTAATCATTATCACCTCTATCATGCTCGCATTAAGAGCAGCAGGACTTGGTGGAATCGCTACCGGAATTTTAACTGCGGCAGGCGCCAGTGCTGTAGTACTTGGATTCGCATTTAAAGATATTGGTGAGAATTTTATTGCCGGAATCATTTTAGCTTTTAATAGACCTTTCGATGTAAATGATACCGTAGAAATTGGTGAAAATTTCGGAAAAGTGAAAGCTCTTGAATTTCGTTATACCAAACTGAAAACCTTTGATGGGAAAGATGTTTATATCCCAAATAGTGATGTACTTACCAAACCTGCAACCAATTACACCGAAGATGGATTCTACAGGTGGAGCTTCATTATAGGAATCGCTTATGAAGACAATATAGATGGAGCTAAAAAAGTGGTCATGGAAGCTTTAAGAAAAGATCCAATGGTTATTGAAGATGAGGAGCACGAAAATTTTGTGATCGAAGATGAATTAGCAACCAGTACCGTAAATTTAAAAGTGTTTTTCTGGGTAGATACAACCGACTTCAGAATGCAGGCATTAATTACGAAAGGTAATGTGGTGAGGGCAGTAAAAGAAGCACTTGAGGAACACGGATTTTATATGCCTGCAGATATTCAGGAAATTAAATTATACGGAGGTGAAAAAGAATTTCCGGTTCGTTTGGCAAAAAATACGATTGAAACTAAGAATTCAGAAAAATAGAATTATAAATATTGCTGCGCTACATTTATGATCTCATCATGATCAAACGCCAGTTTCATATCAATCACCTTTTCAATATTGAACCATCTGGCATCTTTCGCGTCATCTGCAGGTTTCAGGTCTTCTTCGCAGTAAATTCGGCTTAAAAATGAAATAGAAACGGTATGTCCACGCGGGTCTCTGCCTGGTTTACCAAAAGCCTTGATTTGTTCCATGTGCGGAACTTCGATTCCTGTTTCTTCTTTAAGCTCTCTTCTCGCAGCAGTTTCCAGGTCCTCGCCTTCTTCAACAAATCCCCCTGGCAATGCCCATTGGTCCTGATACGGATCATTTTTGCGCTGAACCAGTAATACTTTAAATTGGTTATCCTGATTACAGAATACTACCGAATCTACCGTTAATGCTATATTTTGTTCTTTCATTTTTCTAGTGTTTTTGGAATTTTAATTTCGGTTCCGAATCGTTTATTGAATTTTTCAATAAAGTAGGCAGAGAGTAATGGGGAAGATTCTTCCACGTTCTGGTGAATGAAAAAATATACATTTTTCAATCCCAACTCATACCATTCTTCTAAGCGATCCAACCAATCATCCAGACGCGTATAATCTGAAGGATGATTTGCCCCATTATACCTTATAAAAGTAGATCCCGTCGTCAGCCTCATATGAAGTAGATCTCTTCTTCCGGCGGAATCGGTAATTATATGGGTAATATCGTTTTGAATCATAAGATCATTCAAGTCATTTGCCGCTGCTTCGTCTTTATACCAGTCTTCATGTCTAAATTCTGCGGAAAGCGGAACTTCTTTAGGCCAATGTTCAAAAAAGTTCTGAACTCGATCCATATTTTTAGGACCAAAGTCATCGCGTAATTGCAAAAATACCATCCCCATTTTATCTTTTAGAGGCAGAACATTTTTGATAAAATCATCAGTTATTTCATTTGAATCATTCAAACGTTTAATATGACTGATAATCCTGGGCACCTTCGGAAAAAATTTAAAATCATCTTCTGCCTTATCTGCCCATTTTTCAAATTGCTCCTCCGGAAACATTCGGTAGAAAGACGCATTTAATTCAATGCTATTGAACTGGGAACTATAATATTCCAATTCGTCTTTCGTACCCCTAGGATAGAAGTTCTTTAAATCGGTCCTATTCCATTTGGCACAGCCAATTCGAACATCTTCAAATTGTTTTGATTTTAGTTTCCCTAAAACATCCTTGGTTTGCGGATGTGTTGAAGGCAGTGTAAAATCTACACTGCCTGGATCAGCTACTTTTCCGAATTTCATCTAATAGTGTTTTCAGTATTTATTAAAATATACTGTTTTCTTGTTTACAAATTCTTTGATCCCATCTTCCGAAAGCTCTCTCCCATAACCTGAAATCTTAGTTCCACCAAATGGTAGCCTTGGATCACTTTTTACCAGTTCGTTTACGAAGACTGCTCCATCTTCAAATTCAGGTGCAATCTTTTCAGCAAACTCCAGGTCTTCAGTGAAAATTGAAACACCCAGGCCAAAATTGCTCATATTAACCAAATCTATAGCATCCTGGTCTTTTTTGAAAGTCGTAATTCCTATCGCAGGACCAAATGTTTCCTCTTTAAAAACTGGCATTTCTGGTGTAACATTGCCGAGAACAGTTGGTTCCATATAAGCATTGCTGCGTTTTCCACCGAGCAGGATCTTCGCTCCTTGTTTTACTGATTCGTTTACCTGTTTTTCAAGATCTTCCGCAAGATCAACCCTAGCAAGCGTCCCGATAAAAGTGTCTTCATCTAAGGGATCTCCACTCTTTAGTTCTCGCACTTCTTTCAAAAATTTCTGGGTAAATTCTTCGGAAATTGATTCATGGATGATCAGTCGTTTACCGGCAATGCAACTCTGCCCTGTATTCTGAAATCTTGCCTGTACACAGGTTTGTACCGTTTCGTCGATATTGGCATCTTTAAATACCACCAAAGCATTACTACCTCCCAGTTCTAAGACCGATTTTTTAATTTCTTCCCCAGCGACCGATGCCACTGCTCCACCGGCAGGCTTACTACCGGTGAGTGTTACCGCTTTAATACGCTTATCGCGAATGATATCTTCAATTTTTGAACTACTCAAAACCATATTCTGAAAACAGCCATCTGGAAAACCTGCTCTTTCAAAAACTTTCTGAATATTATTAGCCGATTTCATGACACTGCTAGCGTGTTTCAAAACACCGATATTTCCAGCCATCAAAGCCGGAGCAGCAAACCTAAAGACTTGCCAGAATGGATAATTCCATGGCATTACTGCTAATACCACACCTATTGGTTCGTAACTCACATAACTTTTATGCGCATCGGTCTTAATATTTTTCAAAGACAGCTGTTTTTCGGCATTTTCGGCGTAATATTCACAAACCCAGGCGCATTTTTCAATTTCAGAAATTGCCTGGGTAATTGGCTTCCCCATTTCCAGGCTAATATCCCTGGCATATTCTTCTTTATTATTCTTTAATTCTTCCGCAGCCTTCATCATCAATTTTGAACGATCAGCAAAAGAAACTTTTCGCCATTTTTTAAATCGGGCATCAGCTCTTTCTAAAGTTTCATCGATTTGTGATTTGGTGAGCTCTTTAAATTCATCGATTACCTCGAGGGTATATGGATTTATTGATTCAATCATAATTCTTCTTCTACAATTAGCGTTTATCTTAAAGATAGAAAGAGACCAGCTATCTGGCGGTACACTTAAGACAGATTTAACTCGGGCAATTGTTTATAACAGGTTTACAATTATGCAGAGGAGGAATTGTGCTCCCCTGTAAGATTGTGTATATTTAAGAAACCTTACTTGCCATGAATCTAAGAGATTTAAATTTACTGGAACTCAGACCTGAGATTCCATCAGCAAGAGTAACAGAAAATATGACGGAAGACGAGCGGTTTCAAAACGAAACTTTGCGTCCGGTTGCGAAATTACAGGATGCTTTATTGCTCGCCGCTTTTCGAAATTATGTTACCAAGTACAAGAATGCGTTTTACGAACTGAATATTGATAGAAGGCTGAAGTATATCGAAAATGCCATTCAGAAAGATATCAAATTCCGAAACAGTCTAAAAGGGATGATCATTGGGCAGTTTACGATTGTAGAATATGAGACCTATATCAGGAACTCTTCGGCACTTAACAAGCGAATGATGAACATCGTTAAGGAACGACTACAATCAAATATCCAGCTACTGGAACATGATGTAGCGCACTAATAACCCTATCAGGATTGTAATGGAAAAGCTCATCAAGGTGCCAATGAGCACGTATTCGGTTTGCTTTCTCGCCGCAGTCTCAGACTTATCGCTAAAACGAAGAATTGATTTGGCTGCGATCAGAAATCCAATGGCGGAAAGATTGGATGTTAGAATAAACGTGAGCACCAGAATTCTTTCAAAAATACCGATATAGCGTCCCGCAGCCTGTAAACTATTCTTTCTCAGATCATCCTGCACTTCATCCTGCCACCTTTCAGTAGCCTTACCAATTAAAAAACCAGCGGGAAAAATGATAAGCAAATAGCCAATGATCACAGCCAGGTATTTCGGAGAGGTCAAAGTGCTGCTGAAAAAATCACCAACCTGATGAAAATTCTGAGTCAGAAACAACCAGGCAATCGTTAACATCAACAAATGGAAAAATTGATCTAAAAGAAAAATTTTAAGATTGTCCCGATTAAAATTCAGCTTCCATAGATCTATAAAGAAGTGTGTGATCATCACGAAAATCGCAATATACCATAGCGAAAAATCGAGTAAAAATATCCAGGTTAAAAGACCTGCAATAAGGCTATGAAAATATAAATAAATGGAGCGAGCCTTTTTCTCCCGTTTATCCAAAACCCAGGAAGTTGGCTGAATGACGAAATCAGTTACTATATGAGCTAATAAAAGCTGTAAAAAAATCAGCAGGCTATTTTCCATCCGGGAATTTTTCTGAAATTACACTTTCAAAACGATTCAGCAAAACTTCGATGGCTTCCCAGCCTGATGCTTTTTTTCGTTGATTTACTGCAGACTGACTTATTCCAAGCCTTTCGGCAATTTCTTTTTCTTTTAAATTCTGTAGCGCATAATAAATTACTTCTGCGGAAGCTGTGCTCCAGCGATCGGCCAATTGATCGAACAAAAGAAACGAGGTTGCAAATTCCTCATTAATATTCTCATTTGGAGACTTCAGCAGCAATTTATGAGGCCCGTTTTTCATTTCATCTAAAGTTCTTCCCGAAAACTGAAATGCTTCTCCATTTGATTCAGAAACAGTTTTTCGCTCTAAGTCGATAGTGCCAATACCAATTGCCGCACGGAAATCGGACGTGATACCAAATGCATTCCGGCTTTTGTCTTTTTCAGAATGAATGCTATTTATCGCCGTTTTCAGCTGAAGCAAAACTTTAAAAGATTTTTCGGGATGGGACAAAACACCCTGAAAACTATCGCCGCGATACAAATCAAAAACAGCATCTTCATGAGCTGAAATTTGATCAAATTCTTTTTTCAACCTATCCAGAACTTTGTTTAATAAGCCTTTAGAATAAGTAGTTGAATTAATCAGATCGGCGGAAATTACTGCTTTCATATTTCGAATATACTAAAAATAAGCATATAAACTTATATATTATAATTATTAGTTTATGAGCTTATTAAGGCTTATTAAATATTTCCTAATTGTTCGATAAGCAGAAAAAGCTTCTCTAATTTTACTTTACAAAACTCAGAAAAATGATCACAAATAAGGAAGAACTATTTATTAAGTGTCTTGATACGGTAAATAAGCAAATCAAAAAATATCAAAATGAAATGGATGAGATCAAAGAATCCATGGAAAATAATGATGCGCATACCGATTATGATGAAGATGACACAAAGGGACAGCTTTTAAATGATTTTGAAAAGTATGCAGAATATCTGGATAATTCCAGACAGATGAAGGAAAAGCTTAGCCGAATCGATCAGAATCATTACAGTGAAACGATCGATTTTGGAAGCATCGTAGAAACTTCTGAAAACTATTATTTCATCTCAGTACCAGTTGGAAAAATTGTTCTAGAAGAAGGTGCTAGTGTTTATGCAATTTCTACGGAAGCTCCTATCTACCAGGAAATGAAAGGTAAAAAAGCTGGTGAAAGTTTTACATTTAATGATAAAACTCACGAGATCAAAGGAGTTCATTGATCACTCCGGGTATTCAATACGTAAATGATAAATATTCTTGAGCTTTCGCTTGAGAATTTTTTTTACGATCTGAATTTCCTTGAAAGTAATATTGGAATTAAGGAACTGACCTTCATCCATTTGTTTATCAATGATCTTTTCAACAAAATTATCGATTAAAACAGAAGTAGGTTCCTTTAAACTTTTACTTGCCGCCTCTACACTATCACACATCATGAGAATCGCCGTTTCCTTACTAAATGGAATTGGCCCCGGATATCGAAAGTCCTCTGGGGAGGCATTCTCATTATTCTCTTTTTCTTTTTTATAGAAGTAATACACCGTACTGGTTCCGTGATGCGTTCGTATAAAATCGATCACGCGATCTGGTAAATTATTTTTCTTGGCAATCTCGATTCCTTTGATCACATGGTCGATAATGATCTGTGCACTTTCCTTTGGAGAAAGCTCATCATGAGAATTGACTGATGTGGTTTGATTTTCGGTAAAATATGTAGGATTGATCATTTTACCGATATCATGATACAATGCTCCTACCCTAGCAAGCATCGAATTTGCATGGATTTCATTCGCGGCGGCTTCAGCAAGGTTCGCCACATTTAAACTATGGTGAAACGTTCCGGGAGCTTTTTCAGCCAGTTCTTTCAATAATTTTGAATTGGTATCAGATAATTCCAATAAAGACATATCGCTAACAAGACCGAAGATCTTTTCGTAAACATAGATCAATGGCTGAACAAACAACGTGGCCAGTCCACCCAATAGAAAAGTTAAAAACACTTCCGGGTTTAGATTCTCAATATCACCTTCCTGAATAATGATAAAAGCGAAATATGATATGATATAAACGATTGTAATTTGCCCAACTGAAATAAAAAGGTTGGCTCTTTTATACAATTCGCTGACCGTAAGAATGGTCACTATCCCCGCAATGATCTGCAAAAACATGTACTCATAACTATTCGGCACAATAAAGCCCAGCAATAAAACAGTAATCACGTGGGTAAAAAGTCCCAAACGTGCATCAAAAAAGGCTTTTAGAGTAAGCGGAAGAATACAGAGCGGAACGATGTATACGTAATCAATATTGATGTTTACGACCAGTTTCGTCAGCATCACCATAAAGATGATATTGAAGAAAATGAACGTAACCTTGACGTTATTTTCATAGATACTGATGCGGTATTTTTTCATAAACAGCAGCAGCATGAGCAACGCGAGACATACCAAAATACTATAGCCGAAGATAATCCAGTTGTAATTGGACTGGCTCCATACCTGCGACTCGTATTCGGCTTTGAGGGATTGCAGAATATTATATTTATTCCCTTCAACTACTTCGCCTTTCGCAATGATCCGGCTACCCTGTTCGATAATCCCGCGAGTATAGGAAATATTGTTCAGCTTACTTTCTAATTCTTTCTGAGTTAGTTCGCTGTTGAAAGTGACATTAGGTTCAACTGAATTAAAAAAGACTTCAAGCAGCTCGGTTTTAAAAGACTGAAATCCGGCATTTTCAATTTCTTTACTAAGGAATGACCTGATTTCGCTTTGCTTTAAAATCTTTTTGTAGGCGACTTCAGTAGCCTCATTTCCTTTTAGAAGATAAATTAGCTGATCTGGCTCAAGACGGTCACTTTCCTGAAGCAGACCAAATTCATAAATTTTATCAGTCGTCTTATCAATAAAATTATCGATGATATTTTCGTAAACACTAAGTACCGTATCACTAAAGACATTGTGCACTTCCTGCAATGATTCTTCCTGAACCCTCGCAGGAATATCTTCATTAAAATTATAATATGGAATGTGAGAATTGCGAATCGCCTGTTTTTCGGCAGCAACTTCATCATCGGTTTTCAGAATAGCGAAATCAAATGGCGCATATAAATTTTCATATTGCCATGGCTTTCCTTTAGGAATATCATACTTGAATTTTCCACCTTTCGGCAATAGATAAACTATCAGAATGGAAGTAAGTACAAACAGGAAAATTTTATAAAATAAAGCCTGATTCTTGTACAGTTTATTTATAAAATCGCTCATAGATTTTCAGGTATGTTCAAATGTAGTAAAAATAGGTATGAATAGCCGCAGGTTATTTAATTCCTTATAAATTGACTAACTTCGCAAGGAACGAATTTTACCAAATCAAAACATACATAATGAATAATGAAGTAGTAATTGTAAGTGCCGCCAGGACTCCAATTGGAAGTTTTCTTGGTAGCCTTTCAAGTATATCGGCAACGAAACTAGGTTCTATAGCAATTAAAGGAGCGCTTGAAAAGATCAATCTTAAACCGGAAATGGTAGAGGAAGTATTGATGGGTAATGTTGTACAGGCAGGTGTTGGACAGGCTCCGGCCAGACAAGCATCTCTTGGAGCGGGAATTCCAGACACGGTACCGTGTACCACCGTTAATAAGGTTTGTTCCAGTGGGTTGAAAGCAGTTATGCAAGGCGCTCAGGCAATTATGCTTGGTGATGCGAATATCGTAGTTGCTGGAGGTATGGAAAACATGAGTCAGATTCCGCATTATGTTCATATGAGAAATGGAAAGAAATTTGGACCTGCCACGTTGGAAGATGGTATGCAGAAAGATGGTCTGGTAGATGCTTATGATCATAATGCAATGGGTGTTTGTGCTGATCTTTGTGCTAAAGAATATGATTTCTCAAGGGAAGACCAGGATAATTTCGCAATACAATCTTATGAGCGTTCAGCAAAAGCATGGAAAGAAGGAAAGTTTGATAATGAAGTTGTTCCTGTTGAAGTTCCACAGCGTAAGGGTGACCCTTTAATTGTAAAAGAGGATGAAGAATTCAAAAATATTAAGTTAGATAAGATCCCACAGTTGAGAGCTGCTTTCTCTAAAGATGGAACGGTAACCGCTGCAAATGCTTCAACCATTAATGATGGCGCTGGCGCAGTGGTATTAATGAGTAAAGAAAAAGCAGAAGAGCTTGGGTTAAAACCTCTGGCTACAATCTTAAGTTTTGCTGATGCAGCCCAGGAACCTAAGTGGTTCACTACGGCTCCGGCGAAAGCTTTACCAAAGGCATTAGCTAAAGCTGGAATCGCTCAGAATGATGTTGATTTCTTTGAATTTAATGAAGCATTTTCTGTGGTGGGATTAGCAAATATGAAAATCCTCGGACTTTCAGATAAAAATACGAATGTAAACGGTGGTGCCGTTTCTTTAGGACATCCTCTTGGTTGTAGTGGTGTTCGTATTCTCATCACTTTAATGAATGTGCTGGAGCAGAATAATGGAAAAATTGGTGCAGCAGCTATCTGTAATGGTGGCGGTGGAGCATCATCCATGATTATTCAAAGAAATTCGTAATATTGCCTAAGAAATTTTATTGATGCAATACGGAATTTGTCACTTAAGTATTGTACCAATCCGGGCAGCGAATTCCCACGAAAGTGAAATGGTTTCGCAAGTCCTGTATGGTGAACATTTTAAAATAATAGATGAGCGAGTCGGGTGGAGCAAAATCAGGCTCGCTTTTGATGGTTTTGAAGGTTGGATTGATAAGAATCAGCATTTAAAATTTTCAGAAACAGATTATGAGGTTTTATGCGAAAAAAACCTTTGTCTCTCATCTGATTTAATCGAATATATTACTGATGAAAATGGTCTCTTAATGACCATCCCGATGGGATCTTCACTCAATTTCGTAGAAGAAGTTGGTCATAATTTTGAAGGCATTTCCATAAACTCCGGAAAACCAAAGGAACATCTTATAGAAACTGCCATGATGTATCTGAATGCTCCTCATTGCTGGGGTGGCCGGACGCCTTTCGGCATTGATTGCAGTGGTTTTGTTCAAATGGTTTATAAACTGAATGGCTACAAGTTGAATAGATTAGCTGCGGAACAGGCAAAACAGGGTGAGCCACTAAGTTTTATTGAAGAAAGTGAACCAGGTGACCTGGCTTTTTTTGATGATAATGAAGGGGTGATCAAACATGTTGGACTAATTATGAAGGATAACTACATCATTCATGTTGATGGGAAAGTCCGCATAGATCGAATTGATCATTCCGGAATATTTAATACTGAATTAAGAAAGCATACACACCAACTTCGGGTGATTAAAAAAGTGATCTAAGTCTTAATTTTTCTCAAAAAAAAGCCGCTGATAATTCAGCGGCTTTTTTAATTATTCTAATACTTTATCTTATTGATTAAGCATTGATTTCATTTCTTCAACTTTTTCCTCGTTGCCAAGGTTTGAATAAATATTCATAGCTGTCTTAATCACTGCCTGATCGTTTGGATCGTTTTTAAGCGCTTCCTCTAAATAAGGAACGGTTCTTTTATACAATTCCTGTCTTTCAGCATTCAGCTCATCATATCTTTTAGTATCAGCTTTACTCATACCAAGACTGTTCATTTCATCAATGATACCTCTTTCCCCATTTAGAAGTGAGGCAATCAGGTTAATTCTTGCATCATTGTAACTATCGTCAATTGAAAGGGCTTTTTCATAGTTCTCAATAGCTTTTTCATGCTTATCTAATTCAGCATACATTAACCCGATGTTGTTGAAAGTTTGAGGATTATTAGGATCCATCTCACCAGCTGACTCTAGAATAGAAACAGCTTTTTCTTTCTCGCCCATCTGATAGTACATATTAGCTTCAGACATCACAAGAGAAACATCGTCTGGATTTGAAGCTTTCGCAGCGTCGATAGACTCAATAGCCTTATCATATTGCTTCTGGTTGATATAAATTCTAGCAATTAGAGAAGCAATTTCACCCTTCTTAGAAGGTTGCTTTTCCATTCCTGGTTCTTTATAGGTCCCAGATTTAGTCATTAAATCTCTCTGCTCTTTACTATTGAAATTCTCAGTTTCTCCAGTTTCAGTATTTACAGCAGTATAAACTGTAGCTGAACCATCATAACCAAGTTCGTTCAACTGTTCAAGATATTTCACAGCTTTATCATAGTCTTCAGCCTGTACATAATTATTAGCCGCATAGTATAAGTAAACGGTATCCTGCTTACTAATCTCATAACTTGTAATTAGCTTTTCAGCAGCTGATTCATATTTCTGAGCGTTCTGATCATCAATTGCTCCTTGAATCATGTTTTGTTTTAGCTGTTCAAGAGTTTCCTGAGCATCGCTATTACCCATTTGCGCAGCTTTTTCGAATGCTAGGGCTGCGGTTTGAAGATCTTCTGCACTAGTTGCATTTCCTCCCTGGTAATAGGCCTGACCTTTATACAAATAAAAATTTTCCTGCCACTTATCATTCAATTCACTCAGGTTAGGTTCAGCAACTTTTAACTGAGCCTGAGCTTCAGCAAAATTGCCATCATCAATTGCGTCTTCAGCGTTCTTAACCTGATCTTTTTGTGCGACAGCTGCCAAAGTAAGGAATGACAATGCCGCTGTTAACATACTAGTTTTCATTGTTTATTTGGTTTTAGTTTTTTATTCCTCACTATCATCAGCAATTTGCGTGCCATTCGCTGGTTCTTCATTGCCCACAGGCTTTTCAGCTTCTTCCATCGCTTCCACATCGTCTTCATCATGTAGCACTTTTGCTACGGCTGCAATGGCGTCATTCCCTTTAAGATTAATCAATCTAACTCCTTGAGTAGCACGACCCATCACCCGCAAATCTTCCACAGCCATTCTTATGGCGATTCCTGATTTATTAATAATCATCAAGTCGTCCTGGTCTGAAACGTTTTTAATAGCGACAAGTTGTCCGGTCTTTTCAGTAACAGAGATGGTTTTCACACCTTTTCCACCACGATTGGTGATTCTATAGTCGTCTAAGCTGGAACGCTTACCATATCCATTTTCTGATACTACCAGAATATCAGATTCAAAATCGTTCACAGCAATCATTCCTACTACTTCATCATCATCGCTGGCTAAGGTAATTCCTCGAACCCCAGAAGCATTTCTACCCATCGGCCTGGTTTTACTTTCTTCAAACCTGATGGCCTTACCACTTCTCACTGCTAGCATCACCTGGCTATTACCAGTAGTCAATTTTGCTTCCAGCAATTCATCATCTTCTTTAATGGTGATCGCATTGATACCATTTGTTCTGGGACGCGAATAACGTTCTAATCTTGTTTTCTTCACCTGACCTTTTTTCGTGGCCATGATCACGAAATGATTGTTGACGTAATCCTCATCTTTGAGGTCTTGGGTACAAATAAATGCTTTGACGCGGTCTTCCGGATCAATATTGATCAGGTTCTGAATTGCCCGTCCTTTTGAAGCTTTACTTCCTTCGGGAATTTCATAAACACGCATCCAGAAACATTTACCATTCTGCGTAAAGAATAACATGTACTGGTGATTCGTACCAACAAAAAGATATTCAAGGAAATCTTCATTTCTAGTAGTAGAGCCTTTTTGGCCAACTCCTCCTCTATTTTGAGTTTTATATTCAGTTAAAGAAGTTCTCTTAATGTAACCTGCATGAGAAATTGTTATAACCACTTTCTCATCCGGGATCATATCTTCGATACTTAGATCACCTCCAGAATACTCGATTTGAGACCTTCTCTCGTCACCGTATTTCTCTCTAACTTCGATTAACTCATCCTTAATGACCTGCATTCTGCGCTCTTTTCTGGCAAGAATATCTTTCAGGTCCTCTATGGTTTTCAGAATTTCTTCATATTCAGCTCTCAGCTTATCCTGCTCCAGCCCAGTTAGTTGTCTTAATCGCATTTCTACGATTGCTCGAGCCTGAACTTCGGTTAGTTCAAATCGCTCCATCAACTTTTCGCGAGCTTCTTCTGCATTGGAAGACGCACGGATCAGCGCGATCACTTCATCTATATTATCTGAAGCAATAATTAAACCTTCCAGAATATGAGCACGGTCTTCAGCTTTCTTTAATTCATATTTGGTTCTTCGAACCACCACATCATGGCGGTGCTCTACAAAATGATAAATAAGATCCTTAAGATTGAGCATCTCAGGACGACCATTTACCAGAGCAATATTATTTACGCTGAAGGAAGATTGAAGCGCCGTATGTTTAAAAAGTGTATTTAAAACGATATTTGGAATCGCGTCTCTCTTTAATTGATAAACGATACGCATTCCGTTTCTATCAGATTCGTCTCGTATTAAACTGATTCCTTCAATTTTCTTTTCATTTACCAGATCAGCCGTTTTTTTGATCATATCGGCTTTATTCACCTGGTAAGGAATTTCAGTCACCACAATAAATTCACGACCGTTAATCTCTTCCATGTGAGATTTGGCTCGCATTACGATACGACCACGTCCCGTTTTGAAGGCTTCTTTTACTCCGTCATATCCATAGATGATTCCACCAGTAGGGAAATCTGGAGCTTTGATGTGCTGTATTAACTCATCAATTTCAATATCATGATTGTCGATATAAGCAATTGTCCCATCAATAACTTCGGTTAAGTTATGTGGTGGCATATTGGTAGCCATACCAACTGCAATACCACTCGCCCCGTTTACCAGTAGGTTAGGTACCCTCGTTGGCATTACCACCGGCTCACTTAATGAATCGTCAAAATTCAGCTGAGTATCAACCGTTTCTTTATCAATATCAGCAAGCATATCCTCACTGATCTTTCTCATTCTGGCTTCAGTATAACGCATTGCCGCCGGACTGTCACCATCTACAGATCCAAAGTTACCCTGCCCGTCTACCAACATATAACGCATGCTCCATTCCTGGGCCATACGAACCATTGTATCGTAAACCGATGAATCGCCATGAGGGTGATATTTACCCAGCACCTCTCCCACGATTCTCGCAGATTTTTTATAGGCTCTATTCGAAAGAACTCCCAGTTCATACATCCCGTAAAGAACACGGCGATGTACTGGTTTTAAACCGTCACGAACATCTGGCAACGCACGTGACACAATGACCGACATCGAATAATCGATGTAGGCAGATTTCATTTCATCTTCAATGTTGATAGGAATAAGCTTATCTCCTTCAGCCATATTTTTGAGTTTAATTTATCTTATAACTTGTCAAGAGGGCAATTTACATATTTTCTCCCTGTTTAATTGGGTTCAGAGCAGGAGTTATCATCGTTTTTATTAACAAAAATTTACCTTCCTATGGTTAATAAGTTCGTTACTTTAACCTTTGAATAATGAAAGTAATTTTGTCAATTAGCTACTAACTCTTCGTTAGGTACAGTTTTTGTCCCTGTTGAAGTGTAAATTTTTAGAGAAAGGAAGATAAAATGGATGATAATTTTTCACCAAGAGTAAAAGATGTAATTGCTTACAGTAAAGAGGAAGCATTAAGACTTGGTCACGACTTTATCGGGACCGAACATCTTATGCTTGGTTTGTTGCGTGATGGTGACGGAAAAGCTATCGACATCCTGAATGCGCTAGAAGTAGATTTAAGCCATTTGAGAAGAAAAGTTGAGATCTTAAGCCCCGCTAATCCCAATACAGTAACCGTTAGTAACGAGAAACGAAATCTGCACCTTACCAGGCAGGCAGAACGTGCCCTGAAGACAACATTTCTGGAAGCCAAATTATTTCAGAGTTCTTCAATAAATACCGCTCACCTATTGCTATGTATTTTGAGAAACGAAAATGACCCTACGACCAAGCTATTGAATAAACTGAAGATCGATTACGATGGCGTCAAAGATCAGTTTAAATATATGATCGCCAGCGATGAAGACGATTTTTCTGATAGTCCAACTGCCGAATCTTTTTCAGATGATGACAGCGGTGATGATACTACCAGGGAAAATCCTTTCAGCAGCGGCAGCAGCGGCACCGGTAAAACCAATAAGAAATCTAAAACTCCGGTTCTAGACAATTTTGGTAGGGACCTAACCGCACTTGCCGAAGCAGATAAACTGGATCCAGTAGTCGGTCGCGAAAAGGAAATTGAAAGAGTTTCACAGATTCTAAGCCGTAGAAAAAAGAACAATCCGCTTCTAATAGGAGAACCAGGAGTTGGTAAATCTGCTATTGCCGAAGGTCTTGCTCTAAGAATCGTAAAACGAAAAGTTTCTAGAATTCTTTTCGACAAGCGCGTAGTCACTCTGGATCTGGCAAGCTTGGTGGCGGGAACTAAATATCGCGGACAGTTTGAAGAGCGAATGAAGGCGGTCATGAATGAATTGGAAAAGAATGACAATATCATTCTTTTTATTGATGAGATTCATACCATAGTTGGCGCTGGAGGTGCAACGGGAAGTCTCGATGCGAGTAATATGTTCAAGCCTGCTCTTGCGAGAGGAGAAATTCAATGTATCGGGGCCACAACACTAGATGAGTATCGCCAGTATATTGAAAAAGATGGTGCATTAGAAAGAAGATTTCAGAAAGTAATTGTGGAGCCAACAACTGTTGAAGAGACAATAGAAATTCTGAATAACATCAAAAATAAATACGAAGAACATCATAATGTGGTTTATACGCAGGAAGCTATTGATGCATGTGTAAAATTAACCAACAGGTATATGACAGATCGGTTCCTTCCGGATAAAGCAATTGATGCTTTAGATGAAGCTGGATCACGCGTTCATATAACTAATATAGATGTTCCGAAACAAATTCTAGATCTGGAACGCAAACTTGAAGAAGTTCGCGAAAACAAAAATTCCGTGGTTAAGAAGCAGAAATATGAAGAAGCTGCAAAACTTCGGGATGATGAAAAGAATTTGGAAAAGGAATTAAGCGTTGCCCAAGAAAAATGGGAAGAAGAATCTAAGAAGCATAAGGAAACCGTTTCGGAAGACAGCGTTGCCGATGTGGTTTCCATGATGACCGGAATTCCCGTGAACAGGATTGCCCAGACAGAAAGCAATAAACTGGTGGAACTTCCGAAGAAAATCAAAGGAAAAGTAATCGGTCAGGACGAAGCCGTTGGAAAAGTTGTAAAAGCTATTCAACGTAACCGTGCAGGACTTAAAGATCCTAATAAACCGATTGGATCATTTATTTTCCTTGGTCAGACTGGAGTTGGAAAAACACAGTTAGCAAAAGTTTTAGCTAAAGAGCTTTTTGACAATACCGATGCATTGATCAGAATTGATATGAGTGAATACATGGAAAAATTCGCTGTATCCAGATTGATAGGTGCACCTCCGGGATATGTTGGCTATGAAGAAGGTGGTCAATTGACCGAAAAAGTTCGCAGAAAACCTTACGCTGTAGTGCTATTGGACGAGGTTGAAAAAGCACACCCAGACGTATTCAACATGTTACTTCAGGTACTTGATGATGGTTATTTAACTGATAGTTTAGGCAGAAAAATTGACTTCAGAAACACTATTATCATCATGACTTCGAATATTGGAGCACGTAAACTGAAAGATTTTGGCCAGGGTGTTGGTTTCGGAACTTCTGCTCAGAAGTCTCAGGTAGATGAAAATACGAGAAGTGTGATCGAAAATGCGCTTAAAAAAGCTTTCGCTCCGGAATTTCTAAACAGGATCGATGATGTGGTAATTTTTAATGCACTAGAAAGGGAAGATATTCATAAGATCATTGATATCGAACTAGCTAAGCTTTATGACCGAATCAACGGACTTGGTTATCACCTGACACTCACAGATAAAGCAAAAGACTTTATTGCGGAAAAAGGTTTCGATAAGCAATATGGAGCCAGACCATTAAACCGTGCAATTCAGAAATATATTGAAGATGCATTGGCAGAAGAGATCATTACTTCAAATCTAAAAGAAGGTGATAAGATCGAAATGGATCTGGATGAAGATAAAAACGAACTGATCATTAACATTGAAAAATCGGTCGAAGAAACTGAAAGTTAACTGATTAGGAATTATTATGAATTCAAGCCGCTGATTCGTCAGCGGCTTTTTTTGTTTATCCTAAAGATTATTTACTTTTACAGGTCTAAGCCCTACACAAAAAATGATAATTAAAGAGTTTGACCTTGAGTTCGGAACCGTTTCCGTTCATGATAATATTTTGATTGCAAAACTAAATGAAGGAGTACTTTTTGGAGTTGAAAGCAATCGTAAACTTCTCGAAATAGGTCAAGAAATCTTCCAGGGCCAGGATTACGGCTATATCTCTTATAGACTAAACTCATATGCTGTTGACCCGATGGTTTATAGAGAATCTGCCAATGTTGAAAATTTGAAGGCGATCGCAGTTGTAAGCGATAATGAGATGACTAGGAAAAACGCAGAAACCTTAGAAAAGAAATTTTACAAATGCCCTAATTCATTTGAAGTGTTTGAGGATCTTTCTACGGCTATGGAATGGATAAAAGATAAGATTTAATCCAGGAAATCCTCAATTTCAAAATCTTCCAGAAATTGCTTCGATTTTTGAATATATGGAGCTAATGTGACATCTTCAATTAAAACCGGCACCTCTTTTCTGTATTGCTCTAATATATTCTGAAGAATTTCAGAAGTATTAGCCGGCTCTCTAAAATGAATGGCCTGAGAAGCATTCATTAATTCAATTGCCAGAACAGAATTAAGATTTTCAACAACTTTCAAAAGTTTCGTAGCACTATTCGCACCCATACTTACATGATCTTCCTGCCCATTGGAGGAAACAATAGAATCTACCGAAGAGGGTGTAGATAATTGTTTATTCTGACTCACTATACTCGCAGCGGTATATTGCGGAATCATGAAACCGCTGTTCAATCCGGGATTTTCTACTAAAAATGCTGGCAATCCTCGAAGTCCAGATACCAACTGATAAACCCTCCTTTCAGAAATATTTGCCAGTTCAGATAAAGCGATCGCTAAATAATCCATTGCAAGTGCCAAAGGTTGACCATGAAAATTGCCTCCCGAAATGATCTTATCTTCTTCAATGAAAATATTAGGATTATCGGTAACAGAATTAATTTCAGTTTTTATGGTTTTGCGAACAAAAGAAAGCGTGTCTTTGGAAGCTCCATGGACCTGTGGAATACACCTGAAAGAATAAGGATCCTGAACATTCGCCTTTTCAGATTGAGCAATTTCGCTATCCTTCAAAAAATTTCTGAATCGCTCTGCAGTTTTGATCTGTCCCCTATGAGGGCGCACAAGGTGAACCAATTCATCAAAAGGAGAAAGGTTACAGTCAAAAGCATCTACAGAAATAGATCCAATAAGGTCAGCCAGGTAGGATAATTTATAAGATTTTAATAAGGCAAAAACTGCATGAGCACTCATAAACTGAGTTCCGTTTAAAAGAGCCAAACCTTCTTTACTTTGCAGTTTTAGTGGTTGCCAGCCCATTTTTTCCAGTATTTCCTTTCCAGACAAAATCTCATTCTGAAAATATGCTTGTCCATCACCTATAAGTGGTAAGGCTAAGTGAGCCAAAGGTGCTAAATCTCCAGAGGCGCCTAAAGAACCCTGTTCGTAAATTACCGGTAAGATATCTGCGTTATAGAAATCGATGAGTCTTTCAACCGTTGTAAGGGCAACTCCCGAATTTCCATAGCTCAAAGATTGAATTTTTAGTAGTAACATCAATCTTATAACTTCTTCAGAAACCAGGTCACCAGTACCGCACGCATGAGATCGAACCAGGTTTTCCTGAAGCTCCGTAAGTTTTTCAGAAGATATTTTTACGTTACAAAGTGCTCCAAAGCCAGTATTGATTCCGTAAACCGGAGCGTTGCTTTGTTTAATTTTATTATCCAGATATTCCCTGGATTTTTCAATGTTCAAATGTGCTTCTTCACTTAAAGCCAGTTTTTTTCGATTCTTGAGTATATCGTGAATAACTTCAAGATCTAAAACAGCTGAACTGATATAGTGATAAACATTTTCTGACATTTGAATCATTTTTTAAATATCACTGCAAAAATCCAGTTTCAAATAAAAGATTCCAAATAATAACCTTATTAGTTATTAATAATTTAATTATTTCTGTGTTTCCTTAGAACCCTTCACTTCTTTCTGAAATAAAAATATGAAAGCTTTTCCCATATTTTTCGCCATTTCTCCAGAAACTACTCCTTCATAACCATGTTCTGACGCGGTTATATCTCCAGAAACTCCATGAAGATAAACTCCAAGAATAGCAGCGGCCAGGGGATCATATTTTTGCCCAATTAAAGAGGTTATAACTCCTGAAAGTACATCGCCACTACCGGCAGTAGCCATTCCAGCATTTCCAGAATTATTAATATAAATTTCAGCTCCTTTGATCGTAAAAGTATGTGCTCCCTTTA
>CAXPUM010000004.1:0-29405 GCA_964220295.1 Flavobacteriaceae bacterium
TTTTACCAGATACTTCTAAATCTTTTTCAGAAAATGTGGCAAATGGGAAAGCTGCGCTTCCTCCCTGCCATGCCTTTTTTCAGTTTTATGTAGCCGACAACAAACTTTCCTGCCAACTTTACCAGCGAAGCGCCGATGTATTTCTAGGCGTGCCTTTCAATATCGCATCTTATGCGCTGCTTACCATGATGATGGCCCAGGTTTGTGGTTATGAAGCCGGTGATTTCGTCCATACTTTTGGAGATGTTCACATTTATAGCAACCATATGGAGCAAGTGAAATTGCAATTATCCCGAGATCCTAGGCCGCTCCCAACTATGAAACTCAATAAGGAAATTACAGATATTTTTGATTTTACGTTTGAAGACTTTAAATTAGAGAATTACGACCCGCACCCAGGCATTAAGGCTAAAGTTGCGGTATAATCTCTAATTTTTTAAAATTTTCAAAGTATTATGAAGAAATTACTAGTTATTGCATGTTTACTGATTGGCGGAATGAGTATGGCAACTGCTCAACAAACCTCTCCGGTTTGGCCAGGATGTGAAGGCAGCGACAATGTAAAAAAATGTTTCAATAAGAAATTAGCCGAACACGTTCGGGCTAATTATGAATATCCGAAGAATGACGCGGGGGAATATGTACGCGGAAAAGTAAAAATTGATTTCAATATTGACGAAAACGGAAAGGTTGTTGTAAATTCTGTTGAAGGCCCGAAACCTAAAGTAAACCAGGCCGCGAAAGAAATGATCATGAAAATTCCAAAAATGAAGCCTGGAACGCTTCAAGGAGAACCAGACTCAAGAAATTTTCAGGTCTCCTATAAATTCTAATTTAAGATGAAAAAATTAATGATTGCTTTCTTGATGATCGCTGGCTTCAGCATGTATGCCCAGGATGATGTACAGGTTGAAGGAAATACCGTTACCATTAAAGAGTCAGCACCTGTCTGGCCTGGATGTGAAAATAGTGGTGATAAGGATGCATGTTTTAACAAAATGCTGATGAAACATGTAAAAGAAAACTTCAAGTATCAGAAAAATGAGAAAGGAGAATGGATCCAGGGTAAAGTGGTCATAAAAATGGAGGTAAACGAGGAAGGAAAAACCGTGGTAAATTCGGTTGAAGGAAAAAATCCAAAACTAAATGCTGAAGCCAAAAGAACGCTGGAAGCTGCACCGACCATGCAACCCGGTAAAAAAGGAGGAAAACCAACTTCCATAAAATATACGATTCCCCTTACCTTTTAATTTGAATCTTATTTAACTCCACCTTAACGAGTTGTTAGGAAGGAGGGCTGATTAAAATTGTAAATTTGAGTGATACCTAAACGTATCACTCTTTTTTTATGCTTACTCAAAAGGAAATCATTCAACTTTTTAAGGAAACCAGAACCGATTCTGAACTTATTTGTTCATTTCTGAAAACAGAAGACTATGTAGTTCAGCCGGTAGAAAACGTCTCGCCTCCAAAATGGCATTTGGGACATACTACCTGGTTTTTTGAAGAATTCATTCTAAAAAAATATGCGGAAGATCACCAGTTATTTGATGAAAATACCGCGTATGTTTTCAATAGTTACTATGAAAGTGTAGGCGAAAAGGTAATTCGCACGAACCGTGGAAACCTTTCCCGACCTACTGTTGAATGGATCTATGACTTCAGGAAATATGTAACCGATGAAATTCTCAAATTATTGGAGTTTAAAAATCTCAGTGAAGAAGCATTGGCAGTAATGGAAATAGGCTGTCACCACGAGAAACAACACCAGGAATTGTTATATACAGATATTAAATACATCCTGGGAAACAATCCGCTTTTTCCAAAATACAATGAGCAATTTCAGGAAAACCCCATCGAAGATTTTGAGCAGCAATGGATAGAAATACCGGAAGACGTTTACGAAATCGGTCACAAATCTGATGATTTCAGCTATGATAATGAAATGGGCGTTCATAAGGTATATTTGAACGATTATAAAATTTCCAATAAACTCGTTACCAATTCAGAATACATAGATTTTATAGAAGCTGGCGGTTATGAAGACGTTTTATTATGGCATGCTGAAGGCTGGGACTGGATTGACCATAATACCATTAAAAGCCCCTTGTACTGGCATAAAATAAATGATCAATGGCATCAGTATACCTTAAATGGACTAATCCCTCTAATACCAGATGCGCCTGTCACACACCTTTCTTATTATGAAGCATTCGCTTACGCACAATGGAAAGAAATGCGACTACCAACAGAACAGGAATGGGAAATAGCCCAAAAGTATTTTGACTGGGGCAAACGCTGGGAATGGACAGAAAGTTCGTATGTACCCTACCCAAATTATAAAAAAGCTCCCGGCGCTCTGGGAGAATACAATGGTAAATTTATGGTGAACCAAAAGGTTTTACGTGGCTCTTCAGTCGGCACCTCCAAAAACCACGAACGTTATACCTACAGAAACTTTTTCCATCCCCATTTGAGGTGGCAATTTACAGGCTTAAGGCTTGCTCAATAATTTGAAATATGAAGAACGAAACTGAAACGATATTCGAGTCGGCTTTTGCTGAAGACACCTATAAGGGACTTAGCAGCTATCCAAAATTTCTGTATTCAAAATATATCTATGATCAAAAGGGCGACAAACTTTTTCAGAAGATTATGGATATGCCAGAATACTACCTTACCTCCTGTGAGTTTGATATTTTAAAAGCAAATGCTTCGGAAATTGCCGATTTCTTTGACCATAAGGAAGGTTTTGACCTTATCGAACTGGGTGCTGGCGATGGAAAAAAAACGAAAATTCTCCTGAAGGAATTAATCGATAAAGAAGTAAATTTTAGCTACCTCCCTATTGATATCAGCCAGCATGTGCTCGATGAACTGGAAGAAGCTTTAAAAAATGAAATTCCTGAAGTTGAAGTAAAACCCCAACAGGGAACCTATTTTAAAACCCTGGAAAAACTTTCAGAATATAATACTCGTAAAAAGGTCATTCTTGTTCTTGGGAGTAATATTGGCAACCTATCCCATAAAGAAGCGGTAGATTTCCTTTCGAATATCAAGAATGCGATGAGCGAAGACGATTTGCTTTTTATGGGTTTTGATCAGAAAAAAGATCCGGAGATTATCCTGAATGCATACAATGACAAAACGGGGATCACCGCAGCTTTCAATAAAAACTTATTAGAAAGAATGAACAGGGAACTGGATGCCAATTTCGACCTGGAAAAATTTCGACATTGGGAAACCTATAATCCAGAAACAGGTACTGCAAAAAGTTTCCTGGTAAGTGAAGTAGCTCAAACCGTTAACATTAAGTCCCTACAAATGGAGGTGAAATTTGACCAGTGGGAAAGTATCCACACCGAGATTTCACAGAAATATGATGATACGATTGTTCAGTGGTTAGCTGAAGGAGCCGGGCTTACCATAGAAACCGACTTCCACGACGCAAATAATTGCTATAAAAATTATATCTTTAGAAGACCATAATCCTTAAAACCAATATATGAAAGCCGTTTGGAACGGTAGGGTCATCGCCGAAAGTAAACAAACCCGTATTGTCGAAAACAATCATTATTTCCCTATGGAAGACATTCGGGATGAATTTTTTGTAAAGAGTAATAAAGAGTCAAGATGTCCCTGGAAGGGAAAAGCTTCTTACTACCACATTGAAGTAAAGGGACAAACCAATGAAAATGCTGCCTGGTATTATCCAAATACCAGTTATGCCGCTAAACCAATCGAAAACTACGTGGCATTTTGGAAAGGGGTCAAAGTCACCGATTAAGCAACTTTGACCATTTTCAGTTAGTATTGGTTATTAAACAACTACCACGCTGTTATCTGAATAGGCGAAATCGTTCCACTTGTAGCCGTCTGCCTCGGCATCATTGGTCCACTCTCCATCTACCAAATATTTAAACTGATATTCTTTATCTACTGGAAGATTCAACTGTGTTTTGAAAGTTCCGTTCTTATACTTCTTTAATTCAGCTGGTTCCCAATCATTAAAGTCTCCTGCTACCGCCACTTTATCTGCTTCGGTAGATGGAAAGGTGAAAGTGATCTTGCATTCCGGCTTGGATTTTAAATACTGTTTTGTAATTGACATGACGCTAAGTTTTGTTATTTTTACCGGTTCAAATAAAATCAATAATTCCTCACAAAGCAATAAAAATCAAATGCTTAGAGTCATTTTTACGAATGACGGAAAATTTTAACCTAATTTCGGTTAAGGATAAAATACGCAAACGTTTTACTAAGAAAATTTTTGTTCTTCCGAGAATTGAAAATCAGATTTTCAGTGCTTTAAAAAGTTGGTTCAGCTCTTTTTCAGTATTAAAATAATGCATGCTTACCCGAATTCCATCTCCCCGTTGAGAAGTGATGATGTCTTTACCTCGCAGTTCCTGGAACAATTTATCATCCCCTTTTATATTGAATAATGGAGAGATATCCTCTCTTTCAGCAATCCAGTTTTCTATCAGTCCAGCTTTTGCAAAACGCTGGTTAGCGATGTGCTTTAGTTTATCAACCTGTTCCTTAATGGCATCGATACCAATTTTCTTGATTAGATCCAACGCAATTTTCAGGCTCCCATAATTTAAGGTGTCCTGATGTCCCGGCTCGAATTTCCCGATGAAATTCCCCTCGTGTGCTTTGTATTTTCCCTGTAACGATCCAAAACCTAGATGCTTAGGTGCCAATTTACCCTGCACACTTTCATTGAACAGCATAAAACCATTTCCGTAACCAGCATTCAGCCATTTGTAACAGCTGCTAATTACTACATCCAATCCTAATTCATCAAAATTGAAAGCTTCCGTTCCCAAATATTGCGTACCATCGGCAATAAAGATGGTCTCTGGGAAATCTATTTTTAGTTTTTTCAAGAAAGACTGGCTAAGCTTGATTCCGTTGATGTATTGCACCATACTGAATGCAAAAAATGCAGGCTTTTCATCTTCTAGTTTCTGGCGGATATTCTGCTCTAAGTCTTTGTTGATTTCAGCATAAATCACATTGAAATTCCTGCTTTCCACAGGCCAGTTAATAGAAGGATAATCATTTTTAAGCAATAGGGCTTTCTTAGGCTTGTCTTCAGTTATACTTTCCAAAACACTATTAAAACCATAGCTGAAATTTGGAACCAACGCCACCCGATTCGGCTGGCACCCGAAGAAATCGCCCACGGCCTCCCGAACTCCGGTTAAGATTTCTCCTTGCTTTTCTTTCATGATACTGGCCTTGATTAGAAAATCCAGGTCATGATCCTGCCGGTATTCCCAGACCTTTTCAGGAAGCAGGCCCGAGGCAGCAGTATTTAAATAGGTGTATTGTTCTAGTACAGGAAAGCCTTTTCTTAAATTATCCATAAGCTTTTGGAGGGTTCTTTAGATAAACAGTAAATTTGAAAGTATACTAATGTAACCTTTAATATGTTTTCCAAAAAGAAAAACGAATCGAAAATAGATTACGAGCAGAAAGAGCTTTATGAATATGCCCGGAGCAGAACCCGACAAAAGAAAAACCTGTTTCGACATTTCGTTATTTATTTAATCGGTGCCGTTTTCCTCATTATTCTGAACGTGGTCATTGGCTATCAGGAAGATTTTAAACCGCTGGGATATAATTGGTTTGTTTGGGCGGTGCTTCTATGGACTTTGATTTTTCTTGTTCACTTCTTCAATGTTTTTATTGTGAATAGTTTTATGGGAAAGGAATGGGAAACCAAGCAGGTTGACAAATTGGTGAAAAAACAGAAAGAGAAGATCGCAAGATTACAGGAGAAAGTAGAAAAGGATCATCCCATGCCTGACAATCGTAGACAGAATGAACGCAATGAATCTTCCATTAGAATTGAACCTGAAAATCCAGACCGCCCTTTAAACAGTTAATTCATGCTTACAATAATTGCCGCCGCTGCAGAAAATAATGCACTTGGAAAAGACAACGATCTGGTATGGCACCTGCCAGATGATTTCAAGCGATTTAAAAGGCTCACATCTGGTCACCACATTATAATGGGCCGTAAAACATTCGAGTCTTTTCCGAAGCTGCTACCAGATCGAACTCATGTAGTGATCACGCGCAAAGAAGATTACAATCCCGATGGGGTGATAGTGGTTCATTCTATGGAAGAGGCGATCAAAGTTGCCAAACTGGATGAACAGGCTTTTATAATTGGCGGTGGCGAAATCTACAAAATGGGACTGGAGCATGCAGATAGAATCGAACTCACTAGAGTTCATGGTGAATTTGAAGCAGATGCTTTTTTCCCTGAATTTGATAAAACCGAATGGGAATTAAAAAATGACCAGTTTCATGATAAGGATGAGAAGCATGACTACTCTTTTACCTATCTAACCTATGACCGAAAATAATTCCATTTTTCAGCGAATTGGCGATCTGCATGGTTTTACGGTAAGAAATCATAAAGCTTTAAGTGGTGGCGATATAAATGATGTTTTTTTATTAGACGGTGAAGAACGCTATGTCATCAAACTAAATTCTTCGGAAAAGTTTCCGGGAATGTTCAATGCTGAAAAAAAGGGTCTTGATTCTCTGAAAGCTCCTAATGTAATTGATGTGCCTTCTCCCCTTTTTACCGGTGAAATTGATGATCAGAGCTATTTGATTCTGGAATACCGGGAAACGGGAACTAAAAGCAAAAATTTTTGGTCAGATTTTGGCGAACAGCTGGCGCAATTGCATCAATGTACGCAGCCAGATTTTGGCTTTGTAATCGATAATTATATAGGAAGTCTTCCGCAGTATAACGAAAGCAGGAATTCTGCAGCCGATTTTTACATAGATATGCGCCTGAAACCGCAAATAAAAATGGCGAAGGAGCGTGGTTTCAATCTCGAAATCAACCCGTCATTTTTTGAAAATGTCCGGAAGCTTATTCCAGATGAGCCATCTGCCTTAATTCATGGCGATCTATGGGGTGGAAATTACCTGGTTAATTCGGAAGGAAATCCTTGCTTGATCGACCCAGCAACGGCTTACGCGCCTCGCGAAATGGACATCGGTATCATGCACCTTTTTGGAGGTTTTTCCGAAGAATTATTCCATACCTATAATGAAATTTACCCTATGCAAACAGGCTGGCAGGACCGAATTCCACTGTGGCAATTATACTATCTTCTGGCACATCTCAATCTTTTTGGTGCCGGTTATCTTTCCCGCGTGGTCGCAATTATCAAAAAATACAGTTGATTTCACAATTCTTAACAGCCGAAATTTTTTTTTTAGGAGTTCATTAGCGCAAAATCAGCATGTGCTAAATTATCTTCATACCACAAAAAATTGATTATGAGCACTAAAAATTTATATGACGCGAAAGCGAGAGAAAAAATTAAAGAATTAGCAGAAGATATTGATTTCTGTATGCTGGTTACTAAAATGGATGAAAAGCCGTTAAACGCTATCCCAATGTCCACTAAACAGGTAGACGATCATGGCGCGATCTGGTTCCTAAGTAAAAACAGCAGCGAGCACAATAAGAATATTGAAAAAGACAGTAAAGTTCAACTCTTGTATAGCGGAACCAAAGAAATGGAATTCTTAAGTGTATATGGGGAAGCATTCATAGAAACCAATCGAGAAGTTATTAAAGAATTATATTCTAAAGCCGATAATGCGTGGTTTGATGGAGAAGATGATCCTTCTATCACCGCGATAAAGGTAAATCCTAAAGAATCTTATTACTGGGATAATAAAGACAATAAAATGGTTACCCTATTTAAAATGGGAATGGCCGCTGTAAGTGGTAATAATCAAGATATTGGTGAAAAAGGAAAATTGAACGTCTAAAAGACTGTATTTGTCGGAGAAGACCTCGTAACAGCTCTTTTGTTATGAGGTCTTTTTTTTATTGCCTAATTTTGAATTATTAAAATAATGATATGAAAGCATATATATTTCCGGGCCAGGGCGCCCAGTTTTCAGGAATGGGATCTGATCTCTTTGAACAGTCCCCTGAAGCTAAGGATTTATTCAACCAGGCAAACGACATACTTGGTTTTTCTATTACTGATGTAATGTTTGAAGGATCTGCTGAAGACCTGAAACAAACGAAGGTTACGCAACCCGCTATATTTCTACATTCGGTCATAATGAGTAAAGTAATGGGTGACAATTTCAAACCAGATATGGTTGCCGGGCATTCTTTAGGTGAGTTTTCCGCCCTTGTCGCCAATGGAACCTTGAATTTTGAAGAAGGATTGAAATTGGTTTCCCAAAGAGCTCAGGCCATGCAACATGCCTGTGAACTGGAACCATCTACCATGGCAGCTGTTTTGGGTCTTGAAGATGAAATTGTGGAAGCTGTATGTGCAGAAACTGATGGAATCGTGGTAGCTGCAAATTATAATTGCCCTGGACAATTGGTGATTTCAGGCGAAGTATCAGCGGTAGAAAAAGCCTGTGAAAATTTAAAGGAAAGAGGTGCCAAGAGAGCGATGATCCTTCCTGTTGGCGGAGCATTTCATTCACCATTAATGGAACCAGCCAGAAAAGATTTAGCAGCCGCGATTGAAAATACTGAATTTAGAAATCCGGTATGCCCGGTTTATCAGAATGTATCCACTTTTGCCGTTAGCTCACCGGCCGAGATCAAGAAAAACCTGATCTTTCAATTAACCGCGCCAGTGAAATGGACTCAATCTGTTCAGAATATGATCAAAGATGGAGCTACCAGTTTTACGGAAGTTGGTCCTGGAAAAGTCTTACAGGGACTGGTGAAGAAAATTGATCGAAGTGTAGAAGTAAGTTCCGGGTTACTTTAAGCGACATATTTTCAGCAGATTACTTTTGTAAGTTCAACAATTCCGGCTGAATCTCATTATTCCAGTGATACTCAAAATATGTTGAGTTTTCACTGGAATTTTTATTTCACTGATCTTTGTCATATTCTTCTTCCTGCTCAGTGAATACTTTTATCATGGAAATTAAATTCATCAATACTATTCGCCATGAAAAATATCATTTGCTGCACTGATTATTCAAAAAACGCCTATTGTGCTGCTCACTACGCCTCCCATTTGTTTCAATTCGAAAATTGCCATTTTTCTCTTTTGCATTCCTTCCATAGTGAATTGAAAACTTCCAACTATTTGCTGATAAATGATATGGAAAGAAAAAATAATCTTTCCGTTAAAGAAAATGCACTACAAAATGGTAAGGAATTGTTACATGCAATTAAACGGGATTCTGCTACAGCAAAGCATAAGTTCATTTCTGTAATTACTGATCAACCATTGATTAAGGCCCTTCGTGAACAATTAGAACAAAAAAAAGTTGATTTAATCGTAATGGGAACCAAAGGAAAATCAGGTTTTGCGGAAAGGTTATTTGGAAGCAACAGTATTGCCGTAATTAAAAATATTACTGAAACTCCCATACTTATCATCCCCAGGGAAATTGATTTTCAGAAACCTAAAACCATTGATTTTGCAACCGATTTTGAAATAACGCATACTGATTCAGAATTTAATTTGCTAAAAACCATTCAGCAGGAATATAATTCCAAGATTAGATTCATCCATTCCGGAAATGATATGGAACTTTCCGATAAAAACAGAAAGAATCTCAATCAATTGAAGAAAATTTTTAAAGTAAGTGAAACAGTTGTGGATTATCTACCTACGGATCTAGAAATATCCCGTGCTATTGCGGAACATGTCAAACAAAACCATGTTAACCTCCTTTCCATGGTAAAATTTAAACATAAACACTGGGAATTTTTCCGGGAGCCAGTTATAAAAGAACTAAATATGCATCTTAGATTTCCTTTTCTTATGCTACCATCTAAAATTGTAAAATAGCGGAATTGGCGAATAATTCATAAAACAATTTTCATCGCTGGGTATTACTGCTTTGCACAGCAAAACGCTTTTTACTAGCGATTAAGAAAATTAATTATTGTTTCTGAAATGTATTCAATTTGCTCATCGTCCAACTCGGTATGCATCGGCAAAGAAATCACTTCTTTAACCAATTGGTTAGTCACTGGGAAATCTGCCTCGTCATATCGCGCATCTAAATAAGCTTTCTGTTTATGCAATGGAATTGGATAGTAAATTCCGAAAGGAATTTCCTTTTCATGCAGATGTTTCGCGAGAGCATCACGTTTTCCGTCTTTGATCTTCAAAGTATATTGGTGATAGACATGAGTATCCTGCTCACCAGCCAAAACCGGAGTTTCCAGTCCCTTCACATCTTTCAGCGCTTCAGAATACTTATTCGCTGCCTGTTGTCTTTTCGCGTTATAGCGATCAAGATTCGGTAATTTTGCCCGTAAAACTCCTGCCTGGAAACTATCCAGCCTGGAATTCACTCCAACTACATCATGATGATATCTTTCGTACATCCCGTGATTTACAATTCCGCGGATGGTATGTGCCAGATCATCATTATTGGTAAAAATTGCTCCTCCATCTCCATAACAGCCTAAATTCTTCGAAGGGAAAAACGAAGTAGCGGCCACATCGCCAATCGCACCGGCTTTTTTCAATTCTCCATTTGCAGAATGATAATTAGCGCCTATTGCCTGTGCATTATCTTCAATAACATATAGATCATGTTCTTTGGCGATAGCCATTATCTCATCCATGGCAGCCGTTTGCCCAAATAAATGAACTGGAACGATCGCCTTGGTCTTCGGAGTAATCGCCTTTTTTATCGCTTCAGTATCGATGTTAAATGTTTCTGGATCTACATCAACCAAAACGGGAGTAAGCTGAAGAAGTGCAATCACCTCTACGGTTGCTGCAAATGTAAAATCGGCAGTGATGACCTCATCCCCTGGTTTTAGACCCAACCCCATCATGGCGATCTGTAAAGCATCGGTACCGTTCGCGCATGGAATAACATGCTTTACACCTAAATAATCCTCTAATTCATTTTGAAATGCATGAACCTGTGGACCGTTTATAAAAGCCGTGGTCTCCAAAATTTCCTGCATCGAAGAATTCACTTCATCCTTTATTCCCTCATACTGACCTTTAAGGTCTACCATCTGAATTTTTTTCATCTACCAATTTTTTGGGAATACAAAAATAGGAAATATAGGCCCGGCCGCCAATGCATTTCTTCGGAAAGGCCTTATTTTAGCAATTGTAAAAGCAGCAAATGCATAGGGTTTACAATTCTTTCATCAATTTAAGCGGAGTGGTTTTAAAAACCGCAGGATTTTTTAGTGGCAAACTGAAAAAATTTACCAATGGCCGTAAAAATCTATTTGAAAATTTAGAATCTCAAATAGAAAGAAATAGCAAAAGAATCTGGATACATGCAGCGTCACTGGGAGAATTTGAAATGGGTGTTCCCGTTTTGAAGATTCTGAAAGACGATTATCCAAATCACCAGATCATTGTAAGCTTTTTTTCACCTTCAGGTTTTGAAAATAAACGATCACACCCTTTGGTGGATATTTTCACCTACCTCCCACTGGACACAAAAAATAACGCCAGAAGGTTTATCAAAATGATCAATCCAGAAATGGCCATTTTTATCAAGTATGATTTTTGGCCAAATTTTTTAACGGAGTTGAAAAAACATAACATCCGTACTTTTTTGGTTTCGGGTGTATTTCGTGAGGATCAGCTATTTTTTAAAAGCTACGGAAGATGGATGCGGCAGTCCCTAAAGGCCTTCGAACATTTTTTTGTGCAGGATCAGAATTCAGCAGAATTGTTGAAAAAAATGGGTTTTGATAATGTGACGGTTGCAGGTGATAATCGGTTTGACCGTGTAGCAGCCCAATTGGAAATCGATAACAAAATTGATTTTATTGAAAGGTTTAAGCAAGATAAACTTCTCATTGTATTCGGCAGTTCCTGGCCTGAAGATGAAGAATTATACCTTGATTTTATTAATGAATCATCAGGAATAAAATTTTTAATCGCTCCCCATGAAATCAAAAGGGATCAGATCCATAACTTAAGAACGCGCATTCGGAAAAAGGTTTCTACATATACTGGAAAGGAAGATTTGCCAATTCAGGATGTGGAAGTGTTTATAATGGATACTATCGGTTTTTTGGGAAAAGCATATAGTTATGCGAATATAGCTTATGTTGGAGGTGCCGCCGGAAATACAGGCTTGCATAATATCCTGGAACCTGCCACTTTTGGAATCCCGATCATAACTGGAAAAAATATTCAGAAATTCCCGGAAGCCATTAAACTTCAGAAATTAGCGGGACTTTATACAGTAGATTCAAAAGAGGAATTTTCAGAAATCGCCGAAAAACTGGTTTCTAATGAAAATTTCCGAAGAAAAACAGGAATGATTTCAGGTCATTTCATCAATAGCAACACGGGAGCTACCAGACTTTTTCAACAATATCTTACGAAATAATTCATTGTTTTTTAACATTTTTAGCTAAAAAAGTTTAAAAATTAATCGGCTAATCATTTTTAATCTTAATTTCGATTTTCCAATTATTAAACTTAAAACCATGAAACGAAGTTTTTTAAGGATCTTATTCAGTATCTTTTTAGGTTTAGGTCTCACATCCTGTAGAGATGCCGAACCTCAGCAAGAAGAAACGAAAACTGTAATTCGTGAAGTTGAAGTAGAGAAAGCACCAGATACCGTTATGAAGGATCGTGAAGGTATTTTGGAACGTACTGCTAAAGAGGTAGATAAGGAAGTAAATAAGGAAATTGACAAGCGCATTGATAAAATCGGCGATGACAACTAACATTTAGTCTTTTTTAGGAAAAGTTTAGCAAGGCTTTAATCGAATAGTTCAAATTGCCTGCTACATTTGTTCAACAATACCAAAAAACTAATACAATGAAAAAACCAATTTTAATGATAGCAATGGTGATGACTATGGGAGTTTTCTTTACTTCCTGTAGAGACACCAATGATACTAATTCTGATGACACTGAAATGTCTGACGATATGGATGACATGGATGATATGAACGACGATGCTGATGACGTGGCAGATGATATTGAAGACGCCGGTAATGATGTTGGCGACGCTGTAGAAAACGCAGCCAATGAAACTGGTGATGCCGTAAAGAAAGCAGCAAATGAGACTGGTGATGCAGTAAATGACGCTGCTGATGAAGTTAGCGGTAACGACGATTACTAGAATAAATAATGAAATTTGCCAACAGGCAATAGACTAACCAACAAGGAAACCCTTTTCACGCGATCAGAAAAGGGTTTTTTTATGCCTTTTTAAAGGTCTTCAATTCCTTTTTCAAATCTTCCATAGATCTTTGAAGCTCCTGAAAAAGTCCGCTATTGGATGGATTATCTAAATTGAACGTTAGTTTACTATTCACCTGCCAGATCTCCTGAATTTCACTAACCGAAACTTCTAAAGGCAAATATTCCTCGTTTAAGGAAATGAGCATCACCTTTGAGGGATCGGGCATTTTCTGAAGTTTCTTAACCAGTACAGAGTCATACATCACAATTACGTGTACCCTGTTGTTACTGGCTTCATCGATACTCGCAATAGCTTTTCCCATAACCCATTCTCCCGGACGATAATCTGGCAACATACTATCCCCTTCTATCTGAAAACCACGATAGGTCGCGTTTCTAAATTCCGGAAGCGGAAAATCGAAAGCAGGCAGTTGATGATACCATTCCACATCTCCAATATTATGAGGATAACCGGCTGCAGCCTTCTGGTTGACCAGGACGATATTCTCATTATCGGAATTATCTACGGTAACCACCTTCGGGCTTACATCTCCTTTTGAAATCTTTAGAAATTTCTGGCCACTATCTCCAAACAGCCACAGCGGATTTATCCCGAACTGTCGCAACAATTCGGCCACAACCTTTCCAGAAAGCTTCGTTTTCCCGCGTTCAATATCAGCGGTTGAATTTTTAATTCCAAGTAACGCGGCAAACTCAGCCTGTGTGTAATTGTGCTCTTCGCGAATTTCTTTGAAATGTTTGATTTCGATACTTCCGGGTGTGCCCATGATTTTAATTTAGGAATATTTCCAAATTTAAAAATTTTATCGGAATAATTCCTAAATTTTATTTCGAAGTATAATTAAATCCTAAAAGCCTTAACGCATTCAGTACGACAACGATAGTTGAACCTTCATGAAACACCACAGCAATACCAATATTAGCCAGTCCGAAAATCGTCGCGGGTAACAACAAGGCAACAACACCTAAACTGATCCAGAGATTTTGCTTTATGATTTGTCTTGATTTTCTGCTTAATGCGATCGCAAAAGGTAAGATTTCCAATTTATCTGCCATCAGCGCTATATCAGCCGTTTCCAGGGCAACATCACTTCCGGCCGCCCCCATGGCGATCCCAACAGTGCTATTTGCCATCGCTGGAGCATCGTTTACCCCATCTCCTACCATGGCAATTTTAGATTCCTTCGCTTTTAATTCTTTGATCTTTTCTACCTTTTCCTGCGGAAGCAAACTACCATAAGCATCAGTCAGTCCAATTTCCTTAGCCACGGCATTTGCCACTTCCTGGTTATCTCCGGTTAGCATGATCATTTTCCTAATACCAACCTTTTGCAGATTTGAAAGTGTTTTCTTGGCCATTTTTCGTGGTACATCCATCAGGGCTATGATTGCAAGGAATTCAGAATCGCTTTTTGCCAGCATGACGGTCTTCCCTTCTTTTTCTAATTCCTTAACCCGATTTTTAAGCTTGTCATCCACTTCATTTTCGAAAAGCTCGAGGTTACCTATTTCCACCTTTTTACCCTCTAAAGAACCGGAAATTCCTTTTCCCTGTATCGCTTCAGAATCGTTAACGGAAGGGAAAGACTTATCCTGTTTCAGTTTTTGTGTGCCATCCCTAACAATCGCTTTTGCCAGCGGGTGATTACTGGTATTTTCCAAGGCTATTACCTGTCTCAGAGCATCTTCTTCCGAAGAATTGTTCAGCAACACAAAATCGGTCAATTTTGGCTTGCCGGCAGTAAGCGTTCCCGTTTTATCAAAAGCTATCGCGCGGAGGGTTCCAAGATCTTCCAAAGGTTTCCCTCCCTTTATCAAAACTCCACCCTTTCCAGCACGGGCAATTCCGCTTAAGACTGCTGAAGGTGTTGAGATCGCAAGAGCACATGGGCTTGCTGCCACTAGTGCCGCCATGGAACGATAAAAACTATCCTGCCAGGTTTCATCGATCACCAAAAAGGCAAAATTTAAAAGTACAATCAGGATCAGGACTGCCGGCACATAATATTTTTCAAATTTATCGGCGAGCAGCTGTGTTGGTGATTTTTTCTCCTGTGCTTCCTGCACCATTGTGACCAATCGTTGCAGGGTCGAGTCACTTGCTTTTCGGATTACCTTAACTTCCAGTGCATTATCCCCATTGATTGTCCCGGCAAAAACGCGGTTTTTTTCATTGATATCATCTTTATCTGAAAATTCAGCATCGGGATTAGCTACCGGTTCTTTATCAACTGGAATACTCTCACCAGTTATCGGCGCCTGATTCAGGCTGGATTTACCTTTTACCACTACGCCATCTGCACTAACAGCCGAATTAGGTTTGATCTGAATCACATCCCCGACTTCCAGTTCTTCGATGGAAACCTCTTTGAACTGGTCATTCATCTTTTTAAGAGCTACTTTTGGAGATAATTTTGTAAGCGATTCTATAGATTTCCTGGCCTTATTCATTGCCATATGCTCTAAAGAATGACCCAGACTAAATAGAAAGAGCAATAGAGCTCCTTCTGCCCATTTATCTAAAAAAGCAGCGCCAATGGCAGCTACCAGCATTAAAAAATCAATTTCGAATCGACCATGGGAAATCTCATGAATCGCTTCCTTCAATGTATAATATCCACCGAAGAAATAGGATATCATATAAATTCCTATTACAACAAGATGAGTAGTTTCGGTAAAAACATCGAGAAGATATCCTGAAACAAGAAAAACACCACTCAGGATTGCAAAGATCAGTTCGGTTTTCTCTCCAAAGATCCCCGTTCCATGATCGTGCCCACTATCCTGTCTTCTATTTTCGCAACAAGCCATTATCTAATTTTTATACTGCGAAAATAGGCCGCATTATTTGCAATCTAAGTGCATTTATCACAAATGCCTTTGAGAACTAATTTCATTTCCTCTGCCTGAAAACCCGCAGGTAGACTGATGTGAGGAATTTTATGATCGGTCAAACAAACCGTTTCATTACAAGTATTGCAATGAAAGTGCAAATGCAGGTCCCGGTTTTGTGAAGGATTCTCATCTAAGGCATATTTCATCACCCCTGTACCATCATCAATTTGATGAACAAGACCGTGTTTCTCGAAAGTTTTTATGGTTCTATATAATGTTGTTCTTTCAGAATGATGAAAATCTGATTCGATATCATTCAAAGCCATGGCGATCTCCTGATTTTTTAAGAAACGATACATCAAAAGCCTGGCGGCTGTAGGACGGATATTATGGTTTTTTAAGACTTCTTCTATTTCTTCCATAGCATTAAGAGCAATGACTAAATTTAAGCCAAATTGAATGAAATAAAAAACTGGTAATTAAAACTTCCGCCCTTTTTATTCTACCCTATTTCCACAACGTGTGAGATGTTATTTCAGCAATTAGTTTAAAGCTTTAGCATTTATCATAGCCAGGATTTCTTTGAAATAGCCCTTAGATAAATCCGAAAGGGTTAATCAATTATCATTTGTTAAATCCTAATGTCATATTCCGCACAAGGTTTATTAGAATGATATTCATCTGCGAAAGGAGAATAAAACATAGAGAGCTTTAAAATTATTTCAAAACACGCTTTTTATACATTACCGTTATACACTTTATGAGTAAGTATTTTATACAAGGTGAAGACTTGAGCAACAAAGAGAGCCGCAATCAAATTGCTCAAAATCTTGGAATAGTTATTGGTATTTGTTTTAAAATTTAAACTCTATTATTATGAAAAAATTTTTAATCCTAACTGTACTGTCTTTATTTATTATTAGCTGTTCAAGTACTAATAACACAGCAAATCAAGATACGGACGAAATAAGTGATAATAATTTCAGGAGAATATCTGAAAGGGTTGTGGTGGTAAAATCTACTGACGAGGAAACTATTTTAGCGACGGGAAGATATGGTAATTGGTATAGAGTGAATACCAGATTAACTGAAAGAATGTATTATGATGTAAACCTTGATATTTCTAGAAGTAAGCCTGAAAATTTTATCACTAATGCTCGTCTTATTGATTTTACTCCTGGTGAATTTTTACAGAAAGATTTAATGGCTAAATACGATATGGCTTATAATCAAATTAGAACTGGAACAAAATAATCAGCATCTTTTAAATTTGATGCTGCCTTTAGTCGTAAAATTTTAGCTTTTACTCATTGTTATAGGTGAATTTTTGAAAGGTATTTAATTTGAACCGAAAGTAAATTTCTTAGACAAGAACCAAGTACAACTATGATCTTACTTAATATCAATGACATAATTAGATCATCGTTCCAGTCGTTTTTTCGATGAGAATTCCATTAGGATATTCCCGCCTTGCCATCTCTTCTACCAGGAAACCGCAATGTGTAGGTGATTCCAGAAAATGCACGCCCAATTGGTGGTTGGCATATTCCAAATTTCTGGTGTAGTAAAGCTTATTAGAATTTTAAAGCTAGTTTAGAACGGGATTTCAAGTGTTGGGAAAATGAAATAGGTGATCAAAAAGCCTTTTAAAATTTCTTGGCTTAAATTTTTAGAATGAAATATTCATTTTAATTGGAAAAAAATCTTAGGAAACTTAAAATTGTAATGGCAATTATAAACTTCTCCCTATAATCGCTTTGCGATTATGAATTAATTGTCAATTATAAGTGAGGGATAAACTTATTTCAAAATATCTAAAGCAATTATTAACTCTTCGGCGAGGTAATTCTCGAAATCTAGGTAAGGCACCTCACAAACCCATATTAATTCTATCTATTCTAAAATTAATTAAACAAGGCAAAATATCCAGTAATAAGATATTCATATCCTCTGATTTACTAATAACAATTAAAGATCTATGGAAAAAACTAGTGATAAGTGAACATCAGGAAAATTTCTATTTACCATTTTTTCATATGAGATCTGAACCTTTCTGGTATTTAGTAGAAAAACCTGAGAGACATTTACAGTTAACAAGCTCAAGAAGAGTTTCAGGAATTAGTGAATTATATCGCACATACCGAAATCGATCAAAATTTATTTGGTTTGCTTAACGACTCTCAAAGTTCTAGAATAATTGAGGAGGAGATATTAAGAGAGTACTTTCATTTTTCATCTTATGATTTTATCGACAACTACCAAAATGCCGAAGAAAAGATTCAATACGAAATTGTAAATAATCCTAATTATCAAACCTCAATTTTAAATCTCAAAAATATTCTCACGGAAGAACAATTTGAAGAGGAATTATTTATTCGCGGTTCAGAATTTAAAAGGAGAATCCCAGAATTATATAAAAATTCTTGTTGTATTTCGGGGATGAAAGTTAATACTCCATATAATATTCAAATGATTGATGCATGCCATATACATCCAATTAGCCAATCTTTTAATGATCATATAACAAATGGGATAGCGTTATCCCCCAATTTACATATGGCGTTTGATAGAGGATTAATAACGATATATCAAGATTATATCGTAAGGGTTTCCTCTGCAATCGAAGAAAACTCCACTACCTATTCTCTATCTCAATTTGAAGGAAGAAAGATAATTTTACCTGAAAATTATTCCCATTTCCCATCTAAAAAATCTTTGGAATGGCACAACAAAGAAATCTATAAATTATAATAAGGAAAATCCTTAAAACAAAAAAGCCCCTGCGATTACAGAGGCTTTCAGTACTCGGAGCGGGACTTGAACCCGCACGACCGTTTCTGGTCATTGGATTTTAAGTCCAACGTGTCTACCAATTCCACCATCCGAGCGAAAAACAAAACCCCGATAAACCGGGGTTCATTTTAAATATGTTTGAGCGAAAAACGGGATTCGAACCCGCGACCTCAACCTTGGCAAGGTTGCTCTCTACCAACTGAGCTATTTTCGCGATTTTATAAGAACGTCGCAACTTCCGTGAAGCCTTACTTCTGTTGCGGATGCAAATTTAAAACAAATCTAATAATAGCAAAGATTTTTTTGAAAATAATCTCTCCGCCATCAGCCTTTTTTATCCTTGTTGCCTAGCATTCGCTTGATCTCGTTCAGTTTCATCAAAGCTTCTACAGGCGTAAGTGTATCAATATCAATACCGAGCAATTCTTGTTTCAGATCTTCCAACAAAGGATCGTCCAGGTTAAAAAAGCTCAATTGCATTTCTTCTTCAGCCGATTTTTTCAAGATTTCTCCAGAATCTTCCATAGAATGGGAAGCTTCCAGCCTTTTCAGGATCTTATTGGCCCGCTGAATAACCATTTGCGGCATCCCAGCCATCTTCGCTACATGAATTCCAAAACTATGCTCACTGCCTCCCGGCACCAGTTTCCGAAGAAATAATACTTTATCCTTTAACTCTTTTACCGAAACATTATAATTTTTGATCCTATCAAAAGTTTCACACATCTCGTTTAACTCGTGATAGTGGGTGGCAAATAGCGTTTTTGCTTTCGCAGGATGTTCGTGCAGGTATTCACTGATCGCCCACGCGATAGAGATCCCGTCATAGGTACTCGTCCCACGGCCAATCTCATCCAACAGCACCAGGCTGCGATCTGAAATATTATTCAAAATGCTGGCGGTCTCGTTCATTTCCACCATAAAGGTAGACTCTCCCATCGAGATATTATCACTCGCCCCTACTCTCGTAAAGATCTTATCCACTATCCCAATTTCCGCAGTCTGAGCAGGTACAAAACTGCCCATTTGGGCCATTAAAACGATCAAGGCTGTTTGTCTCAGAATTGCCGACTTACCACTCATGTTTGGCCCGGTGATCATTACGATTTGCTGTTCGTCGCGATCAAGGTATACACTGTTCGTAACATATACTTCACCCGCTGGTAATTGTTTTTCAATAACCGGGTGGCGACCCTCTTCAATATTTAAAAAATGGTCGGCAGTAATCACGGGCCTGCAGTAATCTTCTGCCTGGGCATGCTGCGCAAACGAGCACAAGCAGTCCAGCCTGGCGATAAGTCTGGCATTACGCTGAACAGGATCAATATAATCTTGCATCCAGTTTACCAGCTTTCCAAACAGCTCTTGCTCCAGCTGCAATATTTTCTCTTCAGCTCCAAGAATTTTAGATTCGTATTCTTTCAACTCTTCCGTAATATACCTTTCAGCATTTACTAGTGTTTGCTTGCGCGTCCATTCCTGGGGAACCTTGTCTTTATGCGTGTTGCGAACCTCAATATAATATCCGTAGACGTTGTTATTCCCAATTTTCAGGGAGCTGATTCCAGTAGTTTCAGTTTCTCGCTGGATCATTCCGTCTAAATAATCTTTTCCTGAGAACGCAATATTTCTCAGGTCGTCAAGTTCTTCGGAAAAACCTTTCGCAATCACATTTCCCTTCTGAACATTTACCGGAGCCTCTTCGCTGATACTTTCAGCAATCTTCTTCCGAAGCATTTCGCAGGAATGAAGATTATCACCGAGGATTTTCAGAGCTTCGTTATCAGAGTTCATGGCTCTTTGCTTGATTGGCTCAATGGCGTTCAGGGAATTTTTTAACTGATTGACCTCACGCGGACTAATCTTCCCGGTAGCTACTTTCGAAATTAACCGTTCCAGGTCACTAATCTCGCGAATCTGGTCTTGCATATCTCCCAACTCTTCGGGATGTTTCAGCAAATATTCCACTACTTCATGGCGCTGTTCGATCGCATCCGCATTTTTTAGCGGAAGTGCTAGCCATCGTTTCAGTAACCTTCCGCCCATAGGAGAAATGGTCTTATCGATCACGTCCAGCAGAGTAACCGCATTAGCCGCGGTACTTTGATATAATTCTAAATTCCTGATTGTAAAACGATCCATCCAGACATACTCCTCTTCTGGAATTCTATTGATCGAGGTAATATGCTGAAGCCGGTGATGACGGGTTTCAGCCAGGTAATACAAAACTGCCCCAGCCGCGATAATACCGTTTTCCAGATGATCGATCCCAAAACCTTTCAGAGATTTTGTCTGGAAATGCTCATTTAAAGTCTCTGTGGCATAATCGCTTTTAAAAACCCAGTCATCCAGGTAAAAACAATGAAGGTCCTTCCCGAAGTGTTCTTTAAAATCCTTTTTGAATTTCTTCTGAACCAGGATCTCACTCGGGCTGAAATTCTGAAGCAGTTTATCGATATACTCCACGTTTCCCTGGGCACAAAGGTATTCACCCGTGGAAACATCCAGAAAAGCGATTCCCAGTTGCTTTTTGGCAAAATGTACCGAGCAAAGAAAATTATTAGATTTACTCTGAAGAATATCGTCGTTTAGGGCCACTCCTGGCGTTACAAGCTCGGTAACGCCCCTTTTCACGATCTTTTTCGTCATCTTAGGGTCTTCCAGTTGATCGCAAATTGCAACCCGCTGTCCGGCCTTAACCAGTTTTGGCAAATAAGTGTTTAAAGAATGATGGGGAAATCCAGCCAGCTCGGTACGCTCACCGCCATTATTTCGGTTGGTGAGGACTATATTCAGTATCCTTGCGGCTTTTACGGCATCTTCCCCGAAGGTTTCATAAAAATCACCAACGCGAAACAGCAGCAAAGCATCTGGATACTTTTGCTTGATACTGTTGTACTGCTTCATTAAAGGCGTGACCTTCTGAGGTTTTTTAGCTGACAATTTCCTGCGATTTTAAATGATGGCTAAATTACGGAATGCCAGCTTTTCCTGAAAAATTGAGCATTCTTCTTTTATGCATTTTTATTCACATTCTCAAAAAAGTCAATTCAGAATACTGTGATTGATAATCTATGATCGCCAAATTGCAACAAACGACTCTAATTAAACTTAAACATTTGATTTTCAGAAAGTAATATCTCACAAGCAGATAGGGCATAACAAAAAAAGAAGTAACTTAATACTCTGAAAGTCAGTCTTTCATACACAATTCTAATCCAAACCAACTAAAAATCGACAGTCATGAAAATCAATTTTCGAATTCCCGCTCTCTGCCTCCTGATCTTTTCACTGACCTCTAGTATTGCAATTGTTCCAGAAACCCACCTGATAACGCTAACGGTCGATACTTCAGCTATTAACAGTTCAAATATTGACGAAATGAGTTCATTCGGACAGGCTGAGGAGGTAAGTAATGAAGAGTTTACGATCACGGTGAAATCTGGCGATATTGTGGTATGGCAGGGAGTTTCTAGCAGCTCACCAGCCGATGAGGTCAAGATTTCGGCTATTAATTACCAGGGCGGAACCAATGTTTTCGGGCAAAATACGCTGAAAGACACTCGACAAAATCCAGGCGTGGTGGTTGGTACCGTAGAAGATCGGCCAGATGGTGCTGAAACCAAGTACATGATCTCTTTTAAAGTTTTCAATAACGGCGAAAGAAGAAATGGGAACTTCAATATTGATCCGAAGATCATGATCAAAAACTGATTCATCTAAAAATTCTAAGCGCATGAAGCGATTATTACTCCTACTTATTTGCGCTTTTACAATTGTTTCTCCAAAAATCCAGGCGCAGAACCAGGCAGTCGCAGACAGCCTGGAAAAAGTATATACCAAAGGAAAACTCAATTCTTCGGAAAAACTTGTTTTGCTCAAAAGAATGGCTGAAGAACAATTGGAGATAGAAAAGAAAATTCGGTATGCAGACGAGTTGATTAAACTCAGCGGGAAACTGGATTCTGTAACTTATCTTTTTTCCGGTCACCTCCAAAAAGGAAATGCTTTCAGGCTTCAGGGTGATCTCAGCGAAGCGCTAAAAGAAAATTTCGAGGCGGCATCTATTGCTGATAAATATGACCTCGAACGCGAGAAAGCCATTGTAAATATTGGAATTGCTGATATCTATTCCTTGATGGACAGCCATGATCGTTCCGTAGAATATTATCATGAAGCCATAAAAGAACTGGAAGATTTGAATGATCTGGAATCTTTAGGATCTGCCCTGCTCAATTTAGGTGATGAATATTTCAACCGAAAAAAGCTGGATTCTGCTCTCTTTTATTTTGAAAGATCAGGCAAGATTTTCAGGGATATCAATTATGAGACTGGAGTAGGATACAATCTTGGAAATGTAGGACTCGTGTACGCAGCGATGGGCGAGAATGAAAAAGCCGAAGCGAACATGCATAAGGCAGTTCAGATCCTGGAAAAAACCGGAGATTTCTACCCGGTTTGTGTGTACTTACGATATATGTCTGATATCTACCTCGAAAATGGCAAAGATACCATCGCCATGGATTTTGCTCTCCAGAGTCTGGAATTGGCGAAAACTTACGGCCTTCAGGACGAGATCAGTGAAGCCAGCCTGAAAGTTTCTCAGCTTTATGAAAATTCAGGTGATGTGCCCCGAGCTTTTCAGTTTTACAAAGATTATATCACCTACCGCGACCGCGTGCGAAACCTCAGCAGTACTCAGGAAATTGCCAATCTAAGGGCTGATTATGAAGTGGCACAGAAACAGGTAGAAGTAGATCTTCTGAATGAGGAACGCAAAAACCAGAAACTGGTCAATTTTATCGTTATTGGAATTATGCTGGTGATCGCCTTCTTGGCAGTGATGCTCTTCCGAAGAAATCGTTTCATCAAAAAGACCAGTTCGATTATTGAAAAAGAAAGAAACCGTTCTGATAATTTACTACGCAATATTCTCCCGGAAGAAACAGCTATGGAATTAAAGGAAAATGGTCGTGTGAAAGCCAAAAAGTTCGAACAGGTAACAGTGCTATTTGCCGATTTCAAGGACTTTTCAAGATATGCGGAACACATGGATCCGGAAAAATTATTGATGAATCTGGATCATTATTTTTCAGAATTTGATAGGATAGTTGAAAAGTATAACCTGGAAAAGATCAAAACGCTTGGAGATTGCTACATGATCGCCGGCGGCCTTCCTTTTCCAGATGAAACTCATACTAAAAGAACTATCCAGGCATCCTTTGAGATTATTGATTTTGTGAATAAAACAAGGCAGGATCAGTCTCTACCAGATGCTTCTCTCGAGATCAGGATTGGCATTCACACCGGTCCCGTGGTTGCCGGAGTGGTCGGTTCCAAAAAATTCGCCTATGATATTTGGGGAGATACTGTGAATATTGCAGCCAGATTGCAAACAGCTTCTGAACCGGGAAAGATCAATATTTCACAAAGTACCTGCAAAATGATTGATGATTTCTACGAGTGCGATTATCGAGGTAAAATTGAAGTCAAGAATCGCGGAATACTGAAGATGTTCTACGTGCAACGAGATTCAGCTGCCAATAATCATGAAACTTACCACGGCAACAAGCAGCAACATGAGGCCAATAGCTAAAAAAGTGAGAGAACGATTTACATTTCTGAATTTATAGGATGCAATTTTTGATATGATGAATATTTGCTGACCCAATTGGTCAAATAGTTCTTCTTCATCCAGGCTTGTTTCATAAAAAGTTTTCGAAAACTGTTTTACATCTCCAAATTTGCTCACAATATCCCCAAAGAAGAACATATTGCGATCATATTTAGACTCGATCCGGGGCATAAAACAACGAATACTGAAGTAAATGGAAAGACCGGTGCACATAAACCAGCCGGCAGAAAACATCAGGAAGATAGCGTTGGTATTAGCATCAAAAGCGATGGACATATGCTGAAAAATAAAATTCAGAAGAATACCATAAAATGAAAGGATTAGTCCGGCTTTTAATTCGGAAGCTTTTATAAGACTAAAAACATAATTGATGCTTCCCCAATAATGATCAACCAGTTCTTCGGTATGTGCCGCGACGATCTTTTTCGGCCTGGTTTTATCGAATTTTGTCATGAAGTTCAGATTGGGATGGGTTTAATAAAGCATATTATTTAAGATACGCTCGAGGTTATATTCCATCATCATGAACTTATGGTCTGAAAAGAATACTTCTTTCATTTCCTGCTTGAGCTGGGACAATTCCTTAAAGGAATATTGGTGAACCGCAATACTTCGTTCTATTTTATTAAAACTCTCATCTTCCGAATCATTTTGGAATTCAGAATAGATTTTTTCAAAACAATCGGCATCGGTCTTAGACCTTATTAAAGCTAATTCTTCTTCAGATTGTACGGTATCGGCATTCGCGCATAACAGTAAAATGTAGACCTGCAATTCCTTTTTGGACCATCGTGAGGTTCGTGTTTCCATGACTGGCTGATTTTTTAAATGGTTGTTGAAAGCTTGAATATCCAAATGAACATTCACAAAAGGGGCAAGTTCTTCAGCTAAATTTACTGTAATTTTTGATTGTACGCAATGCTTAACACGATCAATGCTAGTTATTTACAGTTTTCTCAAAAGTTTATAAAATTTTTCCGATAGACCCGTTTTCGGTCATTTCCAATTCAAAGAATAAATCAGGATTCAATCCCGGCTCACTTCGGTGGGATACATAAATAATAGCAGTACGGCTTTCAGCAGCGATCTGATTAATGAGCGCAGTTAACTTACGGGCTCCTTTGTCATCAAGACCGGTGGAAGGTTCATCGAGAATGAGCAGCGGCGGATGTTTGATCATCGCCCGGGCAATTAACACCAGTCGCTTATCGGTATGGGAAAGTTCGAGAAAAATCGCTTTTTCTTTAGCTGCCAAACCAATAACTTTTAACCATTCCCTGGCGATGAATTCTTCTCTTTTTGAAGCCTGAAGGTACAAACCGATACTATCATAAAAGCCAGAAATAACCATTTCCAAGACAGAATTCCGCTTTTGGAACATTTCAGTTAAGGAAGGAGAAAAGTAACCTATTTTTTCTTTAATCTCCCAAACCGTTTCACCAGTACCCTTTCGATTTCCGAAAATATAAAGCTCGGTCCCAAAAGCTTTGGGATTATCGCCATAGATCATGCTCAGAATGGTTGTTTTCCCTGATCCGTTAGGACCGGACAGTTTCCAGAACTCATTTTGCCTTACTTCCCAGTTGATGTTTTGCAAGATCTTTTGGTCCTCATAACTCACGGAGACATTTCGCATTTTGATCAGGCTTTCGGAAACATTTTCAAATGTGGAAATTGGATCCGGAATTTTTGCTGAACGCGCTACTATTTTGAAATTCTTATCGAAGAACTTTTCGCGGGCTATCAATCGGTTTTTTGTTCCCGTTTCTAAAATCCAGTTGATGGATGCCAGTAAATCAGTTTTTCTTCTGAAAAGCTGAATATAAGTGATCTCCTGTTGATGATTTTTGAGAATATTTTGAAGCGATTTTACCGATTCCTGATCCAGACAGCCGAAAGGCTCATCAAGGATCAGCACTTCGGGTTGTTTTTTGAGTAAATGATGAAGCAGCAGTTTTCGTTTTTCACCGCTTGAGAAAGTCTTCAACGATCGCGATTCATTTTGGACCAGGATCGAACTTCCGTGTTTATGATCTTCAGCTATATAAGCCTGAAGGATATCTTCGGAATATTCCAAAACCGCTAAGCCTTCAAAATTACCGATATCAGGAATAAACTGATTGGTTTTTACCTTTTTTAAAAACTCCCGAACCTGTGCTTCATTTTCAGCATACACGCCAAAATGTTTCATGAAAATCAGCGGTTTTTAAGCCAGTCACTTAACAAATTGTTCCACTTTTCTAAATAATACTGGTTGAGACCAAAAGCATAACCATGTCCCCCTTTGGGGTAAATATGCATTTCTGCAGAGATATTTTTTTCTGCCAGGGCTTCATAAAAATGGATACTATTTTCAACTGGAACGATGTCATCATCTGCAGTGGCCAAAATAAAAGTAGGCGGCGTTTTTTCGCTGACCAGGAGTTCATTAGAAAATTGAGCAACCAGTTCTTCCGATGGACTATTGCCTAACAGCGAGTTTCGAGAGCCCATGTGTGTTAAATCTTTCTCCATAGTGATCACAGGATAGATCAGGATCATAAAATCTGGCCGCGCATTCAAAGAATTGATGGTATCTTTTGATAGATCACTCTGCATTTCAAAATGAGTTCCGAGCGTTGATGCCAAATGCCCACCGGCTGAAAATCCCATTACGCCAATTTTATTTTTATCCAGTTTCCATTTTTCGGCGTTTGACCGAATAAGCCTCATAGCGCGTTTCGCATCCTGCAAGGGCGCTTCATAGCTAATTTTGACAGAAGCGGAATTCGGTAAACGATATTTCAGAACCATCCCAGCAATGCCTTTCGTGTTAAGCCATTTAGCAATCTGCCTTCCCTCCCAGTCAAATGCCAGGCCTTCATAACCTCCGCCGGGACAAATGAGCACTGCCTGCCCGGTAGCAGCTTGTGGAACCGGCAGGTAAACTTCCATTTCTGGTTGCTGCACCTTCCTGATCCATAAAATATTTCCTTCATCCTGAATTTCCTTTTCGTTTGAAGGCTGACTATTTGGAATGGCTTCCGGCCAGAGTTTCAAAGTTACTTCCTGGGAAAAAGTGAACTGGAAAAATAGCAAAAGCAGGAATAGGGAAAATCTGTTTTTCATCGGAATATTATGATTATGGTAAGCATCTTAAAAATAGTCAATTAAAAATCAACTACTAGAGTATATTAAATACTGTCAAATTAAGGATTATTTCAGAAGCTGTTAAAAACTGACCAAAGAAAAAGGCAGGTCCATAACCCCGTACGCCACCAGTTTTTAATTACCAGAGCAGACGTGATCTCCTCGCATGACTTTTCGGGATCAATAGAATTATGAAGCGGTACAAATACGAGAAAGGTAAGAATCCAAATTAGCAGGATGATCGCCAAGCTACCGGAAGTATACAGATTCTTTACATTCCAGAACTGCCAGATAGCAATTCCAAGCTGAGCGATCATGATCGGGCCAACGATAACCGCGATTCGATTGGTATAGATTTTATGCCAGACGCCAAGGTCTGTCTTTTTATAATGACAAAGTCCCGGGTAAACTACCAGCTGCACCATCCAGATCAGTACAACCAGTCCGAAATCCAGAATTAATCTAATATGCTCAATGTCCAAAAGAGTAGTTTTAAAAGCAAATTACAAAATCATGAGTTATTGATAACCCGCGGCCTGCAAATTGAACAGCTCTGCATACAATTTGTCATTTTCCATAAGTTCGTCGTGAGTTCCTATTTCTAGAACAGCGCCGTCTTTTAGAACCATGATGCGATCAGCGATACGAACAGTGCTGAAACGGTGCGAGATTATGACGGCTGTTTTCCCTTCGGTAAGCTGAATAAAACGCTGGAAAGCTTCGGTTTCTGCGCGAGCATCTAGTGCTGATGTGGGCTCGTCGAGTATTAAGACCTCAGCATCTTTCATATAAGCCCGGGCGATCGCGATCTTTTGCCACTGCCCGCCGGAAAGATCCTTTCCATTTTTAAATCGTTTTCCCAATTGCTGATTGTAGCCATGCGGCATTTCTGAAACTACTTCCTGCGCCAGGCTTTTTTGTGCGGCCTGGTTAAGACGATGGTCATTTTCAATTTCAGCGATTTCTCCCATCGCTATATTTTCACGAAGTGTTAATTCAAATTTTACAAAATCCTGAAAAATAACTCCGAAATACTGCTGATATGCTGCCTGGTCATATTGTTTGATAGGGATACCATCCAGCAAAATCTCACCTTCTGTTGGCTCGTAGAATTGTAAAAGCAATTTGATCAAGGTCGTTTTACCAGCTCCATTTTCACCTACAAAAGCCAGTTTTTCGCCTGCTTTCAATTCAAAATCAATGTTGCGGACAACCCATTTTTCAGATTTTGGATATTTGAAACCAACATTTTTAAAATGAAAACCCTTTTCGATCTTCTTCGGCAATGGCAGTTTTTCACTTTGGTTTCTTTCAGCAAAAGACATATCGAGAAACTCGAAATAATCCTGCAGGTATAAGGCACTTTCGGTAATTTGCGTAAAGCGGGTGAAGAAACCCTGCAATTTAGAACGCAGCCTGTTAAAGGATCCGGAAAGAAATGCGAGGTCACCCAGACTGAAAATCCCGGCAACAGTTTGAAAAACGATCCAAACATAAGCTCCGTAATAAGCACCGGTCCCTACAATATTGAAAAAAGAGCCCCAGCCGGCACGTTGTTTTGCCAGCTTTTTGCTTTGTAAATAATAAGTATCTGAAAGGTTTTTAAAGCGATTCGCGAGGTAATTTGAAAGTCCGAATAACTTCACTTCCTTCGCGGTCACATCGCTCGCGCCGGCGTAGCGCAGGTAATCCAGTTCTCGTCGTTCCTGTGTCCAGCTTCGTGCGAGGGAGTAACTGGTCCCGCTGAACTTAATTTCGTTGATAATAGTTGGAATTATAGACACCACCAGCAAAATGATGAGCCACGACTCAAAAGC
>CAXPUM010000005.1:0-2871 GCA_964220295.1 Flavobacteriaceae bacterium
CATATAAGATCCCATTTTTAACAACACGAATTCCTTCGGGTAATTTAGATACGTCCACATCAAATTTTTTCAGTGAAAATCCGCAGGCGTTTATTTTTACACCTAGATTTTCAGCCTCTTTTAAAAACGATTTCATATCTTCTGAATCGGTTAGTTCTTTAACCGTTTTTCCGCAGACAATGATCTCGAATTCCCCAAAATTCTCGCCGTCTTCCGTTTTTAAATCTTTAGCAGTTAGCAGGATTGGTTTAAGCTGAGGGACTTTCTTTGTTAGTACTACATAATTGTTTTTTTCCGAAGAAATTGATTGTGCATTCATCTGGCTTATTCCAAAAATGGCAATTGCCAGGATGCTGATAATTTTGATATAATTTTTCATGATTTGAAGTTTAATATGTTTTGGTTCTTATTTATGATAAAAAAAAGCAATCCGCCCATGATCGCGATATTTTTGAATAAAGGTCCAATAGTTTCAATTTGACCTACCTGTATGGCCAAAGTGATTGGAAGTAGGACCAGCGCCAGGATGATCGCCGCATATCGAGTATAAATACCTATAAGAAGAGCTAGCCCGGCACTCAGCATCACTGCTCCAGATATTATGATAAGTGTTTTAGGTTCACCAAAGAAGTAAGCAAATCCTTTAAAATTTGCTCTTTCAAGATGAGCGATGACTTTTTGAGTTTGTAATAAGTGATTAAAACCGGCCACCAGGAATATTCCGCTAATGAATATGCGCAAAATGCGTACACTCCCACGGTGCACCGCAATAGATTTTTCCATGAATTAAGTTTGAAATTGATAAAAAATTGATCGTTCTATCATTTACAAACGAGGAGGAGGTGGTTGCGGTAATTTAGAATATTTGTATACTTTATCCAGGTGGACAATTGACTGCTTCTCGATCTTTCTATTAACCAAAAGAACCTTAAGTTCCGGTATTAGAAAAGAACTGTGGCAGATTTGATCCTGAAATTGATGATGCGATAATTGCTGAATTTCAGCATGATCGTCATTAGCTATTTTAAGCTGGTATTTTTTACAATGCGGATTCATTACCTGCACGACATCTGCCGATAAAATTACAGGAAGATTCAATTCAGTTAAAGAATAACTAAGAAGGTAAGTTATAACTAAAAATGCCGCTATGAAATTTTTGAAGATCACAGCGGCAATATAAAGACAGGATTTCTCAATCCCGGTAACATATGTTACATTCGACTAACTTGGAACGGCAGCGCGTTCATCGATCACACCTTCAGCTTTTAGTTCTTTCCAGAATTCTGAAGGGATTTCATACTCAAAAGATTTGATGTTTTCTTCAACCTGTTCTGGTTTGCTGGCTCCGGCAAGCACGCAACTTACTGCATCGGGAGCGTATGAAAATTGAATAGAAGCTTTGCTGAGGTCTACATGATATTTTTCAGCAATCTTCTTAGTTTTATTCAGTTTATCAACTTTTTCATCTGGCATTTCTCCACCGTAATTGTAACGGTCTTTTCCAGATAATAACCCGGCGTTAAAAGGAGCCGCGGCAATAAGTCCGCAACCATGTTCTTCAATAGCTGGTATTAGTTCGTCCAGCGCTTTTTTATGATCTATCAGACTATAAGATATGGCCGAAAGAAAAAGATCTGGTTCAAACTCGGTATTCAGAGTTCTCAAAATTGGTTCAATGGTATTTACGCCAAGGCCCCATCCCTTAATCTTTCCGTCTTCCTTCATTTGTTGAAGCACCGGCATCGCACCTCTTTTGGCCACTTCAAAATGGTCTTCCCAGGTTGTTCCTTCTTCGTATTCATCGTTATGATCTGGCGAAAGATCATGGATAAATACATAATCAAACCGGTCAATTCCCATTCTGTCATAACTATCCTGAATAGATTTCTGGATCGCTTCGGCAGAATAGTCGTATTTATAGTCATTCTTCAGCGGTTCGTTCCACATGGTTTCCGGAACATTTTCCGTAGGACTCAAAACACGCCCAACCTTAGTGGTAAGAATATATTCGTCCCTGTTCTTATTTTTCAGAAAATTGCCAAAACGCTTTTCACTTAGTCCAAGGCCGTACCATGGTGAGGTATCGAAATATCTAACTCCTGCATTCCAGGCCGCTTCGAGGGTTTTTTCAGCCTGTTCATCGCTTAATACTTCAAATCCGTTCCCGATGGCCACACCGCCGAGTCCGAATTTCTGTTCAAATTTAAATTTACTCATAGCTTTGATTTTTTATGAATTTAGCCTTTATCATTGCGTTGACAAAAGAGATTAACGCACTCTAACACTCATACGTTTTCGCTTTAAGAGAATTTCAGATATTTTTAAATTGTGATTGTAACAAAAGTTACTGCCTGCCCCAACCTATATATGTAATTTTGGACTATTAGATGGATAAATATTTACAGATCATAAAAGAGTCCTTTTCAGGATATTTCAATTACCTGATTAGCGAGATTGTAAATCCAACATGGACCAGTTATTTCTACTGGCTTATTGGACTTTCACTCATGGTCTGGCTTGTCGAAATACTTAATCCGTGGAGAAAAGATCAGCCGCTTTTTCGCAAAGGTTTCTGGTTGGATACGTTCTATATTTTTTTCAATTTCTTCCTGTTTTCATTAATAGGTTACAATGCCTTAAGCAATGTAGGAGTAGAGCTGTTCAATGATTTTCTGGGCTTATTCGGAATGAAGAATATCGTGGCTATTCAGGTCGACTCCTTGCCAGCCTGGAGCCAATTATTAATCATGTTTCTTATTGCCGATTTTGTACAATGGAACGTTCACCGGCAATTGCATAAACGACCATGGCTTTGGCAGTTTCATAAGATCCACCATAGTGTAAAGGAAATGGGTTTTGCAGCACAATTTC
>CAXPUM010000006.1:0-28253 GCA_964220295.1 Flavobacteriaceae bacterium
CTTACATATTAATGTTCAACGATCTGGTAGCTCAGTTGGTAGAGCATCTCCCTTTTAAGGAGAGGGTCCTGGGTTCGAGCCCCAGCCAGATCACTTTTTCTTCAGGGATTTTTCTTATAAGACCCTATTAAAATTCGCCCGGGTGCTGGAACTGGTAGACAGGCATGGTTGAGGGCCATGTGTCCATTAGGGCGTGCGGGTTCGACTCCCGCCTCGGGCACTTTTCAAATTCTTATTCTACACTTATAATATTTAGATTTTTTAAAATTAAAAATCTGCAGTTTCTGCATAGTAAATGTTTTTTAATTTCTAAACTGCACTTTTATCCCATCGTTAGCTTACCGGAATGATGAGTTGGCAACAATTGTTTTCAAAATTCGGATTAAATTCATTTTATGAGAAAAATTTACCTAGCTACATGGAAAAGAGGAAATATTTTGATTTTTTTCAAAAATGAAAGTCCAACTTTCGGCTTAATTACGAAAGTAACTTTCAACTGATGCCTAAGGATTAGCAGAATCATTTTCTGCTATTTTTCTGTATAAATCAATGATAGTATTCCTATAGCAAAACACTTACATGAGTGTAAAAAACAACTTGATATCAAGTCACAGCTATTATCAACAACACTGTTCACCGCCAATAAGCCTCATATTCAAAAGAAAAAATTAACTTAACTAACAACAATGCTCGGCCGACAAATCTGCGTCCCTACTCCGCCTACTGGCAAAAATCGGGAACATAGCATTGGATTTTTAGCAACTAATATCTTTATAAAATGAAATTATTATTCCTTTCATCAATAGTTATTCTCTTCAACTCTTGTGCTGAAACTCCTCAAGATTTTTTAATAGGCAGACAGTTTTCGGATCATAAAAAAGTAACATCTCTGAAAGATTTTGAAAAATTATCTGACACCACTTTTTATATCAATCAGGAAATCGGTAAAGAATATAGCCTGCTAAATTTAAAAAATGCTAATAAGGATCTGATCGTTTATTCCCTGATCAATTCCGTTCCAAATGAAAAAAGATTTTATACGATCTTAGATACCCTGATGATTAATTCGAAAAATTCCGAGAAAGTTACAATTGGATATTGTGATTTTGATTTAAAGAGCCAAAACGCAGGAAATATCATCGCCCTGGTTGAAACCACTGAAAATAAAAAAATATTTAACCGAAGTATTAAAGCTGCCTGGAGTGCAAATCCTCAAACTGAAAAAATCGAAGTGTTGAATAATTTGGAAGAGCTTCAGTGCCTCAATGCCTGGTATGATGGAGCGAATGAAATCATTAATTATGATGAATTAGAAGAATAGAAAGCATGTATGTTAATAGTCTATCTCAAAATTTGTCAAAATTTATTTTAAACTTTGATTTTACTTTTGGAGTTTCAGAATCAGGTTTTTATTATACTATTTTCACTGGTGGATCGAATTTTCAATCTAACTTTTCCAGTAGAATGCTGCTGCTGTTTCCAATCCAGAGCTCTATAACCCATTTTTAAAAAAACCGTGAGATTACACATGAAAGAAAATGAGACAAAAAGAATTTCACGACTTACAGCCATTCTTACCCATTTGCAAACAAAAAGGCTTGTAACAGCTTCGGAATTAGCGAACAAATTTTCGGTAAGTATTAGAACTATTTATCGAGATATTCGAGCATTGGAACAGGCAGGAGTACCTATTGTTACCGAAGAAGGCAAAGGCTATAGTTTAATGGAAGGATATAAAATTCCGCCTGTTATGTTCACTGAAGCCCAGGCTAATGCCTTAATAATTGCCGAACAATTGGTCCTTAAAAACAAGGATACTTCTTTTATAAATGATTATTCTGAAGCAATCGACAAGATCAAAGCCGTTTTAAAATACAGCCAGAAAGACAAAGTTAATCTGCTCTCGGATAGAACACGATTCGATCAAAATCTTAACCGCGAAAGAAATAGCAATAATTTATCTGATCTACAATTTGCATTGACTAATTTTTATTTAACCAAAATAGACTACGTGAATGCGGAAGATGAATTGACTACCCGTATCATCGAACCATTCGCTTTACTAAGTACGGAAAACTGGTTATTGGTTGCCTATTGCCAATTAAGAGACGAGTTTCGTTTTTTTCGCTTAGACAGAATCAAAAAATTGCAAGTACTTTCCGAACATTTTGAACCACACAAAATGACCCTACAAGAATATTTTGACAAATTTCATTAATTTCATTTTAACCCCTGACATAGGGTTGTCACCCTTCCATTTTAATTTTACTTCCAGTTTAACAGAATATCTAATTTAAAATGGAAAAAAGAATAATCAATCCCTGGAAGTGGGGAGAGCAGACAAATTCCGCACAAGCGGTTGAAGTAAAGAACAACGAAGGAACACTTTACTGTTCGGGACAGGTTGCAATAGGTGAAAATGGTGTTCCCAGCGATGAGGATATGCGCTCACAATTAGTACAAACGATTCAAAATTTGGAAACCCTTGTCGAAGCATCAAATTATGAATGCAAGAATATTGTAAGATTAAATGTCTACACTACCTCTACCCAAGATTTCTTCACTACCTGTATGGATGTTTATGTACCATTTCTAAAGAAATATGGCATAGAACAGGCAACTACTTTGCTGGAAGTGAAAGCCCTTTTTGCTACCTTAACGATAGAATTAGAAGCTACCGTTGTTAAGTAAAAACGAAGAAATATATTATCCAAAAAGCCGGACAGACTGGCGAAACTGGTTAGTGAAAAATCAAAAATCCAGGCAATCTGTATGGCTCCTTTTTCATAAGAAAAATTCAAAAAAGGATTCTATCAGTTGGAGTGAGGCTGTTGAAGAAGCACTTTGCTTTGGATGGATAGATAGTAAAAGAAAGACTATTGACGAATACAGCTATCGCCAATATTTCTCCATTAGAAAACCTAAAAGTACCTGGTCAAAGGTCAATAAAGAGAAAGTTATCGATCTTACCGAAAAAGGACTGATGACAAAATCAGGTTTGCAATGTATTGAAATAGCCAAGCAAAACGGCTCCTGGACGATATTAGACGACATAGAACAATTGATTATACCAAATGATTTAAAAGAGGCATTGACAAGCAAGAGAAGTGCTTTAGACTATTTTGAAAAACTAAGTAAATCCAGTAAAAAGTTATTATTGTATTGGGTAAGTTCTGCCAAACGCCCGGAAACAAGAATAAAGCGAATTTCCGAAATTTCTGAACGAGCCGAAAAAGGATTAAAACCTAAACAATTCAGCTGAAAAAACTGGCTAGGGTTTGAAGGAAATAATTAATTGAACAGTGAAACGATACGAAGTCTAAAAGTCAGTATCGTCCAATTCAGTAAGTTTGTAATGTCATCTATCTCCCAATTATTTTCATTCTATATTCCTTTCTGACTTCTGTATTCTTCAGCGGCTTTCAATTCCTCTTGGGTATTTAAATTCATTAAAACACTTGTATTTGAAAGAGCACTCAAATCCAGTAGTTTATAAGATTGCTTCAAAACGAAATCTTGCATTTTTAATTCATCTGCCAAAATTGTCTCCTTCACCTCATCTTTTAATGATACTGGGTAGCACGCAAATAGAGGAGAAATTTGCTTAGAATCTGTAGCCACGGTTACTTTTCCAGGTTCGGATAATTCCATTAGACTTTTTATTCCTTCTTCATTAATTGAAGGCATATCACAGGCCAATAACAAAACTAAAGGTGATTGGGCATAATCAAGGGCAGTAAATAGTCCGCCTAAGGGACCTTTATCCGGTATTAAATCCTGAAATAAGGGTTTTCCAAATTTCAGATATTCCTGATTATTACTGATAATACTCGTTTTCAAATTCAGCTTATTTAAGATCTTTAGAATATGTAAGATCATGGGGATACCTTTAAAATTGACCAGACCTTTATCTGTTCCCATTCTTTTGCTTTTGCCGCCGGCTAGAATAAAAACTTCGATTTCTTCTTTTTCTACCACTTTTTATTTCAATTTCGAAATTCGAAAATAAGTAATTCCCAATGCACAAATTTAGGCTATTGTCTATTGGAAATCATCTTCTGAATTTTTCTAATAGCTATATCATTCATCCAAATAAAACTTTAGCTCCTCATATAAAACAACATTCCACCTTCTTTTAAAAACTTTAGACTAAGGTTAAAATCCTGTAAAATCGGTCATTTCCTGGGCCATTCTTAATCCTAATTTAAATCCTAAACCGTAACTTTAAGTGTTTTTCATAGTTTGTATCAAATAATAAAAGCATAATGAAGATAAGAATCCGTGGAAATTCGGTGAGATTTAGGCTCACGAAAAATGAAGTTGAACATTTATGCAGAGAAAAATTTATTGAAGAGAGAACCAACTTCTCAATCCAGGATTTTGTTTATGAAGTAAGAGTTGCTAACACAGAGCAATTGGATATTCATTTTGTCAACAATAAAATCTCCTTGGAAATTTCAGAATCACAATTAGATAATTGGGACAATAACAACAGAGTCGGATTTTCTCATTCTGTCACTACTTCCAATGGTAAAACCATCGACCTTTTACTCGAAAAAGATTTCACCTGCCTGGAGGACCGCGGTGAAGATGAATCTGATAATTATCCTAACCCTAAATCTCTTGCGCGCTAGATGGAAAAGAAAATCGATAGAAACGTTAATCACCGAGGACCAGTAAATTTCCAAGATCTCGAATTTAAAAACCCTGTTACTCATGCCGCAGGGAAACTGGCAATTAAAGAAACCATAAAACATACCTTCAAAGAAATGGGTGTTGTGGATTCTATGCGAGGTCTATTCACCATTAATCAGCAGGATGGATTTGATTGTCCCAGCTGTGCCTGGCCAGATCCGGAACATCCTTCAAAAATTGGAGAATATTGTGAAAATGGAGCAAAAGCCCTGGCAGATGAAGCCACTCACAACCATATTGACGCCGCCTTTTTTCAGAAATATTCAGTTGAACAACTTTCAGAATTAAGCGATTTTCAGCTTAATAAATTCGGAAGACTTATAGAACCGCTGGTATTACGTGAGGATAGCAAGTATTATGAAGCTATATCCTGGCAGGATGCATTCGAATTAATTTCCGAAGAATTGCGCAGTTTAGATTCTCCAAACGAAGCGATCTTTTATACATCTGGCCGCTCCAGCAACGAGGCTGCTTTTTTATATGGAATGTTTGTTCGCGCCTACGGAACCAACAACATGCCAGATTGCAGCAATATGTGCCATGAGTCTAGCGGGGTTGCCCTAAGCGAAACGCTTGGAATTGGAAAAGGTAGCACCAAGTTGGAAGATTTTTATGAAGCCGAGGTAGTCATTATTGCAGGTCAAAATCCGGGTACCAATCATCCCAGGATGATGTCGGCACTCGAAAAATGCAAGGAAAACGGAGGTTATATTATTGCCATCAATCCGCTTGAGGAAACCGGACTGGTCAATTTCAAAAATCCTAAAAATGTAAAGGGATTGATTGGTGGCGGGGAAGATATTGCCGACTTGCACCTGGCGGTAAATATCAATCAGGATATTCCTTTAGTGAAGTTGATACTTAAACGTCTTGCGGAAAAAGATGCGTTAGATGAAACTGTTTTTGACCATGAATTTTTAAAAGAATATACTCAGGGATATTCAGAATTAATAAATGATCTGAAGTCTTTTGATGAAGAGGAACTACTCGATTCAACAGGAGTTTCCAATGAAAAAATTAATGAAGCCGTAGAGATACTGGCCAAGAAGTCTAAAATCATTGTTTGCTGGGCAATGGGACTTACCCAGCATAAAAACGGCGTAGAAACCATACGGGAATATGTGAATTTATTGCTTCTGAAAGGAGCCATTGGAAAAGAAAATGCAGGCACCTGTCCCGTTCGCGGACATAGTAATGTGCAGGGCGATCGAAGTGTGGGAATCATGCATTTTGTAGATGAAGATTTGAATGAACGCATCAAAAAACACATGAATTTTGATCCGCCTACTAAGAAAGGGATTGACGTGGTAGAATCTATGGAAGCGATGCATGATGGCAAGGCAAGCGTATTTTTCGCGTTAGGAGGAAACTTCTTAATGGCCGCTTCAGATACAGATTATACCGCGCAGGCGCTCAATAACTGTAAATTGACGGTGCAAATTAGTACCAAGTTAAACCGTTCGCACTTAGTAACGGGTAAAAAAGCGTTGATCTTACCTACATTCGGAAGGTCTGAAAAAGATGAAAAAAATGGAAATCTTCGTTTCCTGACTATGGAAAGTAGTATGGGACGTATCAGGCAATCTAAAGGTGTTTTAAAACCTGCTTCCAGCAATATTATGAGCGAGCCTGAAATCATCGGAAATCTAGCACACACTTTTTTCCAAGGAAATCATCCGGTAGACTGGAAAGCGATGGGGGAAGATTACGAACTTATTCGCGAGAAAATTGATCTCGTAGCTAAAGGGTTTGAAAAGACCAGCGACAGGTCTAAAGGTTTTGGGTATTACCTTCCAAACAATGCGCGACATAGAGATTTTAGTATGTTGCCTAACGGAAAAGCGCAGATCACGATCAACAAACTTCCAGACCACAAGCTAGAGCAAGATGAATTGATGTTGATGACCATTAGAAGTCACGACCAGTTCAACACAACTATTTACGGGCTGGATGACAGATATCGCGGAGTGTATAATGAACGCCGTGTGATATTCATGAATGAAAAGGATATGGCAAAACGTGATTTAAAGAAGTATGAGATTGTTAATTTGACCAGCACTTACGATGGCAAAAAAAGAATCGCCTACAAATTCAAAGTGCTTCCTTACAATATTCCCGCTGGTAATATAGCCGCATACTTTCCGGAGACAAATCCATTAGTTCCTTATAATCACTTTGCAGAGCGGAGTAATACACCAATTAGCAAGTCTGTAAAAGTTCGAATTGAAAAAGAGGTTTGATATAAAAGCAGAAATAGTAATCAGCTATAGAAATACGTCAAGCTAACTTTAATTTGGTGGTGCTTTCGCAGGTTCGTGTTTGAGGACAAAATTCGAGTTGAATGATTAATTTATCTTTTTTAGGAGTTTTTCTTAACAATAGTTTGAAAATTTCAGGGAGAGACCCGAATTTCCAGAAGCCTTTTCTGAATGAAAATTTGAAACTTTCTAAAAAAAGATAATTATAGAAGTAATAAGTACAGAAGCTATTGCGATGATGACCATTCCAATTAAAACGATACTTGCTTTGGTGGCCGTGTAATCTTCCCTGAATTCTTTGTCTTTTTTGGCTAGATCTTTCATTATTAAATTCATACAGCCAAATATAGCAGGTAGCGAACAAAAAAAATATACCATTTTAGTGGTATATTAATCAAAAGCCTGAGATAGAAAAGAACTTTTTTCCTTGGCCAATAATCTGTTAAGTAATTTACAAATAGGCCCTGCTTCTCAGAATAGCTTTTAATTTTGTTATTCAACAAACCCCTACTCAGCTATGAAATTTGATAGAATTTTTTTGATCGATGATGAGCCAATTATCAATTCTATACAAAATTTGATCTTGCGCGATTACTTTCCAGATAATACTATTGATAAATACTACCATGCAGATCAGGCCCTTGAAAAGATTATTTCGCTAAACGATTCTATAAATCATCTCCTGGTTTTTGTTGATCTCAATATGCCACGCATGTCTGGAAAGGAATTTCTTGATAAGCTCGAAGCGGAAAACCTCAACTTTAAAATTGATGCTTTCGTGATCACCTTTTCTTTAGATGAAAGCGATATCGAAGAAGTAGCTTTGCATCCACTGGTAAAGCAGGTTTTAAGAAAGCCAATTAAAGCGGAAACGTTGGACAAGATTGAGTTTTAGAATACATATTCTTCATAATTTTTTCTTTTATAAATATGTAAAATTCAAATATTAAAATGCTTCTGAATTTCTCAAGAATATTTAAAATCTGAGTAATTACATTGTGTTACTCCAATGGAAAAGTATTCCAGGCTAATCAAGATTTTTTTCTTTCCCCGAAAATCAAATATTTACTACCTTAGAATTATTCAAATTATAATTCCATGAAATATTCCATTTTGTCCCGCTTGCTTCTTCTGGCAATTTTCATCCTTTCTTTAAATACTTTCGCTCAGGAGCAATTCGGCGGACTCGCCCTTTATACTGTTCGAGATCAAATGGCTGAAAATCCCAAAGCCACACTCGATACCGTGGCCAGCATCGGTTATGAATTTGTGGAGGACGCAGGTTATAAGAATGGTAAATTCTACGGAATGACTCCTGAAGATTTTAAGATGTATCTTGATGAAAAGAAACTGATTCCTATCAGCTCGCACCAGGGAGGAATAACTTTTGAAAATGCCGATAGCATTATTGCTGATCTCAAAAAAGTTGGCTTTAAATATCTGGTAATTCCCGTGCCGCCGATGGGAACTTTCACTTATGATCCAGAAACTCATACTATGGGCATGAAAGGTGGCGTAGAAAAATTGGCCGAAACGTTGAATACGCTGGGAGAAAAATGCAGCGCAGCAGGTTTAAAATTGCTTTATCACAATCATGATTTTGAGTATAAGGAGGATGCTGATGGCGTAATACCAATTGAATATTTACTGGAAAATTGTGATCCTGAAAATGTCAATTTCCAAATGGATCTTTATTGGGTTACGAAAGCCGGAAAAGATCCGGTCAACTATTTTGAGAAATATCCGGGACGATTTAAAATGTGGCATGTAAAGGACATGGATGATCAGGGAAGATTCGCTCCAGTTGGGGAAGGAACCATAGATTTTGCCAGGATCGTGGCTAAAAAAGACCTTTCAGGCATGGAGTATTATTTAGTGGAACAAGATCAAACATTTAATCATACCCCCATAGAAGCCATCAGGATTAGTCATGATGCGCTGAAAACCTTAAGCTTCAAATAATTTCATACTATTCTGTTTTATCCAATGCCGGTCTTTTATTAGTTTCTGACACTTTCCAGCCAGTAGCATACATCCATTTGGTCATTTCGGTTAGCTTATCTAGATCGATACGGTCTGCCTCATCTTTCGGTGTATGATAGTCGGGATGCAATAAGGTGGTAAAAAAGATCGAAGGAATATCGGTTTGAGCATAAGGTAAATGATCGCTTCGGAAGTACCAGAATTCGGGATGATCTTCCGCATCCCATGAAGTGTCTACTTCAAATTTAGTCAATTCATCATTCGCTTTCATAGCCATATCAACTAATTCTGTCGAATTTTTATGTGGTGGGATAGAGCCCAACAAGGCTGCCTTTCCTTTCTCATTTCTACCAATCATATCGCCATTTAATACGGCAATAATTTTCTCTTTTGCAACCGTAGGATGTTTGCTGAAATAGCGTGAACCCCAAAGTCCGCGTTCCTCTGCCCCATGCCAGACGATCAAAGCACTTCGCTTTCCGGGATGCTTCACCCAGGCTTTCCCCGCGGCAAGAATCGCTACGCTTACACTGGCATTGTCATCTGCTCCATTCCATATGGAATCGCCTTCAATTGGCTCACCCACACCGTCATGGTCATGATGCCCACTGAAAAGCACAAACTCTTCTTTTAATTCAGGATCACGGCCAGGAGCTTTCGCTACCACATTCGCCGAGGGATAAGTATAGGAATTCACTTTGACCTTTGCTGAAATGGTTGCTGAAGAATTCATCAGCATATCTCTGTATTTCTGGCTGACCAAGAAAACCGGAATAGTATCATTGCCTTTCAAATCCTCGTATGGATCAATCTGATATTTTCCTTCTTCCATTGAATGTCCAAAAAAGCTGATTTTGGAACTTGCAGTGGAATCGGCGACCAATATTATAGCTTGTGGTTGTTGTTTTTTCAGTAGATCAGACTGCTCCCGGATCGCTGAAAGTGCATACCTGTATACCCATAAACTCATTCCCTCGGCCGGAAGTTTGGAAGGCGCTTTCAGATCTGTAGCCAAAATCGCGCTTTTTTGAATATTTGTCGTGTCCTCTATGGATTTTAGCCAGGTAACAGTGCCTTTGAATTGTGTATCTACAGGACTGGTTTCCCAGACATCTTTCCATAATTTCAGGTTTTGATCGTTTAATTTGAAACTACTCAGCTCACTTACCTGTTTTCTATATAAATCAAAAAATTGGAAAAATGTTCCATCCTCTCCGGCCGGCTCCAATCCAACTTCTCTTGCTCGCTGGGCCATCCAGACCGCTGCACGCAGTTCATCTAAGGTTCCGGCACGTCTTCCTCGCATATCATCTGAAGCTAGCGTAAAAAGATCCCTTTTAAGTTCCTGCTTGTCTATTTCAGCAATACCAGGATAGGCGCTTTGAGCCCGACTAACCAAATGAATGCCCAAAAACAGTAATAAAACGCAGGAGAGTTTTTTAAAAGTCATATCTTCAATTTAAAGAAACAAAAGTTACAATTTTCTGATGGATTAAAATTTCTGAAAATGAAACCAAATACAATCCGTTTAATTTTTTAACTAAAAGATTAAACAATTTAACATGGTCTGAATACTAATCTCTTTTTTAATATTTAGATTTGTTTAATCAGTAATCCAAACTATGGAACATATAAAGCAAAGTTTCAGCATAAAAGATTTAGAACACCTTAGCGGAATCAAAGCGCACACTATTAGAATATGGGAAAAGCGTTATAATATTCTCAATCCTGACCGTACCGAAACTAATATCAGGACCTATGATGGAAAAAGTCTTCAGAAATTACTGAACATTGCTTTTTTGAATGAACATGGCTATAAAATTTCCAGAATTTCGAAAATGACCGATTCTGAAATTATCAGCCTTGTGAAAAGAATTACTGCCAGTTCCAGCGAAGAAAATCGCGCGATGAATGCTTTTAAAATATCCATGCTCAATTTTGATGAAAAGCTTTTTCATGAAACTTTTAGAAAACTGAGTGAAACCAGAGATTTTCGGGATATTTTCCATGGTGTGTTCCTGCCACTACTTGGTGAAATTGGTATGCTGTGGCAGACCGATACGATTAAGCCTATTCATGAACATTATATCGTTGAGCTGATCAAACAAAAGATCTATTTAAAAATCAGCGAATTAAAACTTCAGGAACATATTGAACAGGAAACCTTATATGTCCTTTTTTTGCCCGAAAACGAGATTCATGATATTGGAATTCTTTACCTCAATTACTTGCTTCTAGCGAACGGAAAGAATTCCATGTATCTTGGATCCAGCCTACCGCTGAACAATATGGATTATATTTTAAAAATCCACGATCATGTTTCCTTCGTAAGTTATTTAACGATCTCCCCAGTAAATACGAATGTGACCAATTTTATTGAGGAATTTCAGGAAACGATATGCAGGGACAAGAAATATCCGCTTACCTTATTAGGTAGCAGAACTAAAGACCTGGAGAATGTTACTGTGCCCGAAAACATTACGGTGCATTCTAACATAGACGATTTCATTAATACTATATAGCCAAGCATGCCCAAAACTATTCACATAATCGGTTCAGGTTTTTCAGCGCTTGCAGCGAGTTGCTATCTGGCAAAGGCCGGTTATGAAGTAACAATTTTCGAAAAAAACGACAGTGTTGGAGGCCGTGCCAGGCAATTGAAGCAAGATGGTTTCACCTTTGACATCGGTCCCACATGGTACTGGATGCCTGATGTCTTTGAGAGGTTCTTCGCTGACTTCGGAAAAAAACCATCTGACTATTACCAGCTCGAAAAATTAGATCCTGCATACCAGGTTTATTTTGGGGAAGACGATTCGGTCATCATTCCAGCCGGATTGGAAAACATCTACGCAAATTTTGAAAAAGTGGAGACCGGCAGTGCAGCAAAGCTGGAAGAATTTATCAAGAAGGCAAAAGATAATTACGATATCGCTATAAAAGACTTGGTTTATCGTCCCGGAATTTCTCCTTTAGAACTGGTCACCCCAGCAACGGTTACGAGATTAGGCAGGTTTTTTACCAATATCAGTTCAGATGTCGGTAAAGATTTCAGAAATGATAAACTACGGCAAATTTTAGAATTCCCGGTTTTATTTCTAGGTGCCAAACCTTCAGATACACCGGCTTTTTACAGCTTTATGAATTATGCCGATTTTGGGATGGGCACCTGGCATCCAAAAGGCGGAATGTATTCCGTTATTCGTGGAATTCAGGAACTGGCGGAATCTCTTGGAGTAAAATTCCAATTAAATTCGCCGGTGAATGAGATCATAACCGAAGGAAAAAAAGCTAAAGGCATAATTGTAGGCGGAAAAGAATATGCTGCAGATATTGTTCTTAGTGGAGCTGATTATCATCATTCCGAAGAATTGCTTCCGAAGAAATTCAGGCAGTATTCTACCGAATATTGGGATAAAAAAACCTTCGCGCCCTCTTCCCTCCTCTTCTATGTAGGTTTCGATAAAAAACTTAAAAATGTATCCCATCACACGTTGTTTTTCGATAGCGATTTTAAGGAACATGCCAAAGATATTTATGACCACCCAAAATGGCCTGAAAATCCATTATTTTACGCCAGCTTTCCATCAATGACCGATGATAGCTGTGCTCCAGAAGGAAAAGAAGCGGGAATATTTCTAATTCCGCTGGCTACAGACTTAGAAGATACCGAAGAACTGCGCGAATATTATTTTAAGCTTATCATTAAGCGTTTTGAGAAGCTTACCAGACAAAAAGTCGAAAATAATGTTATTTTTAGGAAATCCTTTTGTGTGAATGATTTTAAGGAAGCTTATAATTCTTATAAAGGCAATGCATATGGAATGGCCAACACGCTTTTCCAGACTGCATTTTTACGACCAAAAATAAAAAGCAAAAAAGTTGACCAACTATATTTTACCGGGCAGTTAACCGTGCCTGGTCCCGGAGTACCTCCTTCTTTAATATCAGGGAAGCTGGCCGCCGGACTTATTGAAAAAAATGAAAAAAATTGATATGAAAGCTATTTTTGACCAGGTCTCGAGAAGCTGTAGCCAGACTGTTACAAATTCTTATAGTACCTCCTTCTCGCTGGCCACTAAAATGCTGGCGCCTACCATCAGGCAGGATATTTATAATATTTACGGATTTGTGCGGTTTGCTGATGAGATCGTGGACACATTTCACAATTACGATAAAGAAACGCTTTTTAACGATTTTGAGGAAGATTTGCATACCGCGATCGCTAATAAAATTAGCCTGAATCCTATTCTGAACTCTTTCCAGGAAACTGTTCATAAATATAATATTGATGCAGATTTATACGAATCTTTTATGGAAAGTATGCGTTTGGATCTTTCGAAGACAGAATACCTGAGTGTTGAGGAATATCAGAAATATATTTACGGAAGTGCCGATGTAGTAGGACTAATGTGTTTAAAGGTTTTTGTGAAAGGTGACAATCAAAAATACCAACGTCTTAAACAATCTGCAATGAGCCTGGGCTCTGCTTTTCAAAAAGTAAATTTTCTGCGCGATCTAAAAGCAGATTATGAAGATTTAAGCAGAAGTTATTTCCCAAATGTTGACCTTGCCCAATTAGATGAAGTAAATAAAAGCAATATCATCGAGGAAATCGAAAATGATTTCCATCTAGGACTTAAAGGAATTGCAGAACTGCCGGTAGAAGCCAAATTTGGTGTTTACACCGCCTACATTTATTACCGCCGATTGTTGCACAAACTCAAAAAAGTTCCTTCATTAGAAATAAGGAAAAGAAGAGTGCGTGTACCCAATTACGAAAAGGCCGGATTGCTCGCAAAATCGTATCTTTCATACCGTTTAAACTTAATTTAAAAACTCAGAAAAATGAATGTGGTTTTATGGATAATTGTATTTCTGGGAACGTTTTGCGCCATGGAAGGAATGGCCTGGTTTACCCATAAATATATTATGCACGGATTTTTATGGAAATTGCATAAAGATCATCATAAAAAAGATCATAGCAGCTGGTGGGAACGCAATGACCTATTCTTCGTTTTTTATGCCCTCGTGAGTATTGGTTGCTTTTTAAGCTGGAAATATGCCGACTTCTGGTTTGGACTTCCTATCGGTTTAGGCATTCTCGCATACGGAATCACCTATTTTTCCGTTCATGATATATTCATTCATCAGCGATTTAAGATCTTTAGAAACGCAAATGGTCGTTACGCTAAAGGTATACGCCGAGCCCATAAAATGCATCATAAACATTTGGGCAAAGACGATGGCGAATGTTTCGGGATGTTATTCGTTCCATTCAAATATTTCAGAAAATAATAAGGAATTATGCTTACGCCAGATTATTACTATGTGATTGTAGGTGGTGGTCTGGCCGGGCTTCAGTTGGCAGCTGAAATTTCACAGGATGTCTTCTTTAAGGGCAAAAAGATTGCTGTTGTAGAACCTTCCCAAAAGACTGAAAATGACAAGACCTGGTGCTACTGGGAAAATGGTGGTGCGAAGTGGGATGACCTTGCCTTCAAAAAATGGAATTATACCGAATTCATCACTGCTGATATAAGAGAACGTTTCGATTTAGGACCTTATCGCTACAAGATGGTTCGCTCGATCGATTTTTATGAAAAACTGAAAGAAACATTAGGGCAATCGCCAGATGTTTTTTTTATTCAGGATGAAATCGAAAAGATTGACCTGGTCACGCGGACGGCTATCGGAAAAGAGAAAAATTACACGGCAACCCATTTTTTTGACAGCCGCATCAATGAGGCTTATAAAACTTCAGAAAAATCTACCGTTATTTATCAGCATTTCAAAGGTCTGGTCATCGAAACTGAAAAAGCCATTTTTGATCCTGAAGTTTTTACGATGATGGATTACCGAATAGGCTATCAAAATAAAGCCTGTTTTACTTACGTTTTGCCATTTTCAGAAAAAAAGGCGCTGGTAGAATTTACTTTTTTTACGCCGGACCTGGCTGGAAAAGAAGCTTATGATGAGTTATTGGACAAATACTTTCGGGATATTCTGAAAATAAAAAGTTGGAAAGTCCTGGAAACCGAAACTGGGGTGATCCCGATGACCGATTATCCATTTGAAAAGGAAAATAATGATTACCTCACGAAAATTGGAACTGCCGGAGGATGGGTAAAACCTTCATCTGGATATTCCTTTAAAAATACCGAACGAAACATTCAGAAGCTTATTGAAAATATTAAAAGCGGCTACCAACCCGGTAAAAATCTGATCAATAAAAAATTCAGAAAGTATGACGGCATCTTTTTAGATGTTCTAGCAAAAAGAAATGATCTTGGAGAATCGATTTTCACAAAGCTTTACACGAAAAACGAGATCAGCGATATCTTCCATTTTCTAGACGAGGAAACTTCTAATTCTGAAAATTTAAAAATCATGTTCTCTCTCTATCATCCTCAATTTTTGAAATCTTTCTTTAAAAAACTATAGCCTATTCCGCTAAAAGATTATCAAGAGTTTTTCGGAATTTATCACTATTCCAGTCGGCTGATCCAACTTTCTCCACCACTATCTGCCCATTTTTATTGAGAACATAGGTTGTTGGTAAAGTTCGACCATCCATTGGTGCCGGGGCCTGGCTGAGCATCTTGTAGCTGGGAAGATCAAAACGTTTCCGCTTCATGAAATTTTCCACTACTTCATGCTGCTCATTAGAGATAAACAGGAAGGTAACTTTATCGCCATAATCTTCGTATAGTTCCTGGAAAGAAGGCATTTCCGCAATACAGGGCGGGCACCACGTAGCCCAGAAATTGACCACGATCACCTCATTTTTATATTGATCAAAAACTAGCCTTTTTCCTTTTACATTTTCCAAAGCCCAATCATAATTGGCAATTTGCTCTCTGTCTTCTTCATCTGTCACCGATGGTGAAAAACTGATTAGCTTATTTACAAAAATCTGAATAGGCTTTCGAGTGGAAGGAATGATCAGCGCCAGAATGATCACAATGAAAATGATATTACTCCACTGATTTTTAAAAAGTTTCATAGCCTGTATATTGTTCTGCAAATTTAAGTAACTGCATAAAAAAACTCCCGTTTTCACGGGAGTTTCATCTATCAATTTTCAGCAGAAATTATGCTGCGTTTTGTTTCTTGATCAGGTTCAAGGCTGAACCATGTTTATACCACTCAATTTGAGGTGCGTTATAAGTATGATTTGCTTTGATGGTATCCTTGCTACCATCTGCATGAACGATCTCGATAGTCAATTGAGTATCAGGAGCGAAATTTTCCAGATCAATGAAGTTGAATGTATCATCTTCCTGAATTAGGTCATAATCGTCTTCATTCGCAAACGTTAGTCCTAACATTCCTTGTTTTTTAAGGTTTGTTTCGTGAATACGTGCAAAAGATTTTACCAATACTACTTTAACTCCTAAATGCCTTGGCTCCATTGCTGCGTGCTCTCTGGAAGAACCCTCCCCATAGTTATGATCTCCAACTACTACTGTAGGAATTCCTTTAGCTTTATATTCTCGCTGAACAGCTGGCACACCGTCGTATTCACCAGTGATCTGGCTCTTTACGAAATTGGTCTTTTTGTTATAAGCATTTACAGCTCCGATAAGACAGTTATTAGAAATATTGTCCAGGTGACCACGGTATCTTAACCATGGACCAGCCATAGAAATATGATCGGTAGTACATTTTCCCCAAGCCTTGATAAGCAATTTTGCTCCTGTAAGGTTTTTGCCATCCCATGGCTCGAAAGGAGTAAGCAATTGAAGTCTTTCACTGTCTTTAGCAACTTTCACTTCCACTTCACTACCATCTTCTCTTGGCTCTACATATCCAGCATCTTCTACTGCGAAACCTTTAGTTGGCAATTCAATACCTTTTGGCTCATCCAGCATAACTTCTTCTCCATCTTCGTTTAAAAGCTTATCCCTGGTAGGGTCAAAATCTAATCGACCTGAGATCGCGATTGCTGCAACCATTTCAGGAGAACCTACAAATGCGTGAGTATTTGGGTTACCATCGGCACGTTTAGAGAAGTTACGGTTGAAAGAGTGAACAATCGTATTCTTTTCTTCACCTTTTCTATCACTACGATCCCACTGACCGATACATGGACCGCAGGCGTTAGTAAATATGGTTGCTTCCAGATCTTCAAAAATCTGCAATAATCCATCTCTTTCAGCAGTGAAACGAATTTGTTCTGATCCCGGGTTGATTCCAAAATCTGATTTTGCTTTGATCTTTTTATCCACAGCCTGTTTTGCGATAGAGGCAGCTCTGGTCAAATCTTCATAAGAAGAGTTGGTACAAGAACCGATCAATCCCCAATCAACATTGATTGGCCAGTCATTTTCTTTTGCTTTAACGCCCATTTCAGAAATTGGAGTAGCCAAATCTGGAGTAAAAGGACCGTTTAAGTGAGGCTTTAATTCTGAAAGGTTTATTTCAATCACCTCATCAAAATACTGCTCAGGATTTGCATAAACTTCATCATCTCCTGTTAAGTGCTCACGTACTTCATTTGCAGCATCAGCTACATCTGCACGATTCGTGGCGCGAAGGTAACGCTCCATAGAATCATCATAGCCAAAAGTAGAAGTGGTTGCACCAACTTCAGCTCCCATGTTACAAATCGTACCTTTACCGGTACATGACATCGATTTTGCTCCTTCACCAAAATATTCAATGATTGCTCCAGTACCTCCTTTTACAGTAAGAATACCAGCAACTTTAAGGATCACATCTTTTGGTGCAGTCCATCCGGAAAGTGATCCGGTTAACTTCACACCAATTAGTTTAGGAAATTTCAATTCCCACGGCATTCCGGCCATCACGTCTACCGCGTCAGCTCCACCAACACCAATGGCAACCATACCAAGACCACCAGCATTCACTGTGTGAGAATCGGTACCGATCATCATTCCGCCTGGGAAAGCATAGTTTTCAAGGACAACCTGGTGAATAATACCTGCACCTGGTTTCCAGAAACCAATTCCGTATTTGTTTGATACTGATTCCAGAAAATCAAAAACCTCACTACTGCTTTTATTAGCCGACTGAAGATCGATCGCAGCTCCCATTTTAGCCTGGATAAGGTGATCACAATGCACCGTTGTTGGTACTGCTACCTTTTTCTTTCCAGCCTGCATGAATTGAAGTAAAGCCATCTGCGCAGTTGCATCCTGGCAGGCAATCCTGTCTGGAGAGAACTCTACATAATCTTTACCTCTTTTGTAAGCTTCTTTTGCCTTTCCATCCCATAAATGAGAATAAAGGATTTTTTCTGAAAGTGTCAATGGTTTACCCACGATGTCACGTGCAGTATTTACACGTTCGGCCATCTGGCTATAAACCTTCTTGATCATATCAATATCGTATGCCATATTCCTATAATAATTTTTGTTCTAAAAGTCTCGCAAAATTAAGAATTTCAACTCGTATTTGAAAATTTGAAATGTTAGCGAAGTATTAATGAAAATAATTTCTAAAAATTTGGATTTTTAGATGAAAAAATTAGTAAAAACCAAAAATTTAGTCTGAAAATAAGAATCTGATAATTTTAGCCGATAATATTTAAGAAAGTTCTTTTCAACAAATCATTTTTAGGTTAAAAATGTGGAAAATTGTAGGTTGAAGAACATCCAAAACATCAAATTATCCGGAAATGCCAAGAACCAATTTGAGTAGAAATACAATAAAATTAAAGAATTAGTAGAAAAGTCAGGTGAACAGCTCCAAAATCTGATCAGGATTTTAGCTTCTACATTAAAAGAAATTAAGTCAGATGAAAAGATAGCCTGCCTTTAACGGGTAGAAAAAAATAAAAACACCAATTTCTTCCGAAGAAATACTTTTAAAAAAGCTCCTTTATGATGTGTTCTTCAGAAATACCTTCGGCTTCTGCCTTATAGTTTTTTATAATTCGATGTCTCAAAATCCCGAAAGCTACTGCCCGAACGTTTTCAGTATCTGGGGAAAATTTACCATTTATCGCCGCATGCGTTTTAGCGGCAAGTATTAAATTTTGTGAAGCCCTGGGGCCTGCTCCCCAGTCAATATAATTTTTAACCAAATCTGGTGCGCTATTTTGAGGACGCGTTTTCCCAACCAATCGAACCGCGTATTCTACTACGTTATCGGCAACGGGAATTCTTCTTATTACTCTCTGTATTTCAGAAATTTCAGCAGCAGTAAATAATGCGTTTACCTCGTTTGTTTTGTCGGTAGTTGTAGCTTTCACCACATCTACTTCCTCCTGGAAACTTGGATAGTTCAGAGTGATCGCAAACATGAACCGGTCTAACTGCGCTTCAGGTAAAGGATAGGTCCCCTCCTGCTCGATTGGGTTTTGGGTGGCCAGAACAAAATATGGTTCATCCAACTTATAATGGTGACCGGCAACGGTTACCGCTCGTTCCTGCATGGCTTCTAAAAGAGCTGCCTGGGTTTTAGGCGGTGTACGGTTAATCTCATCGGCAAGAAGGATATTTGTGAAAACAGGCCCTTTAATAAATTTGAAATTCCTGTTCTCATCCAAAATTTCGGCGCCCAAAATATCGCTCGGCATCAAATCTGGAGTAAACTGAATTCGTTTAAAATCCAATCCTAATGCTTTGGCAATCGTATTGACCATCAAGGTTTTTGCCAGACCGGGCACACCGATTAATAAGGAGTGTCCTCCTGAAAAAATGGAGATCAGGATTTCGTTTACCACTTCATCCTGACCTACGATTACTTTAGCAATCTCATTTCTGAGTTCCTTATGTTTTGCAACCAATTTTTCTACCAGAGCGACATCACTCATATTACTGGCTTTTATCTTTTACCCAATCACTGGTATATTCACAATCGCGATATTTCCCGTTTACCTTCACATACGTATCACCAATTTTTTCTTTTTGCCACTCTTCGATCCTACTCAGCTGCTTATCCTTCAATGCCAGCTCTTTGATTTTTAGATAATCGGTAGCATAATCGGCTTTATGTTCCTCGATCTTTTTGGTCATTTTAATAATCTTGAACTGAGGTCTTCCCGTTCTGGTTTGCTGTCTTAAAACCTGGGAAATTTCGCCTTCTTTCAAACCTTCAACCTGCTGGAACAAGGAAGGATCCATTTTGGTCAGTTCAAACCTTGTATCTCCTGTTCGAGGATTGATTAATTGTCCTCCCTCATTTTTAGTCTCTTCTTCGTCGGAAACTTCTCTGGCAGCTGCCGCAAATTCGATATCTCCGTCAACAATTTTCTTACGAACTGTATCGATCTCTTTTCTGGCCGCTTCAACTGAAGCATTGGTCACATCAGGAATCAATAAAATATGTCTCAGGTCAATCGTCTGTCCGCGGATATCATCTATCTGAATAATATGGTATCCAAACATGGTTTCAAAAGGCTCACTGATTTCACCTTCCTGTAAACTGAAAGCAACATCTTTAAACTCCTTTACAAACTGATCCTGCCTGGTCATGGTAATCTTACCGCCGTTCTTTCCGGTTTCAGGATCATCTGAATATAGGACGGCTTTCGTGGCAAAACTGGCGCCGTTATCTTCGATATCAGCTTTAAATTCGTTTAAACGATCAATTACCTTTTGTTTTTCTGCTTCTGGAACTTCAGGCTCGATAACGATTTGAGAAAGTTCTACTTCTGTACCGAAAACAGGCTTTTCTTCCATATTATCGTAATATTCCCGTACTTCTTCCGGAGTTATGGTCACATCTTCGATAATCTTCTGTTGCATACGCTGAGCAAGTTGGCGTTGTTTCGTCAGCTCAAAAAGCTCTGTACGCAATTCTTCTTCACTTTCCTTATTATAATAAGCCAAAAGACGCTCCATAGAACCGTTCAACTGTTGTAAGAATCCCTGAATGGTCTGTTCTACGATTCCCTGAACCTGCGCATCAGCCACGATAATACTATCCTGGATTGCCTGGTGGGCATAAAGTTTATTTTCCATTAGAGAACCCGCAAGATTGCAATCGGTAACCTCAGCGGTCGAGATACCCTGGCTCTGCATATCTTTATACATCAGGTCAATATCACTGTCAAGAATAATATACTGACCCACAACGGCCGCGATTCCATCAACTTTTTTACGTTGCTTCCCGGTCTGCACTTCAGCATCTTTTTCGATCTTTTCATTCATTTTGATCGAATTACTGTCTGTAACGATCACCTCCTGGGCATTGACGCCCATAAATGAAAAGAACCCGATTCCTAAAAGGGCTAGCTTAATTGTAAATTTCAAATTCATTATTTTCAATTGCATCTTTGGTAATGTCTTTTTCTAATTCCTTTATCAAATTCTGCTTCCGCTTATTCAACAAAATTTCTCTAATTGTAGGTTTTGCATACTCCAGCGGAGCCTGGTCATTTCTGCTCAAGACATCATTAACGTAAACAAGATACGTGTTTAATGAGTCTTTAAGCTGAAGAAAGTTTGACTTTTTTAATAATGTCGTTCTATCATCAGCAGAAAGCGGACCAATTTTATCATAAACCGACTTGGTTTTGATCCAAACCGAATCGTTCATTGAATAATTTTTAAACTGTAAGGCAATTTCGGTAAGATCTGTTTTATCCTTTTCATTAAAACGAACAAACATGTTCTTGATCTCCTCCAGGTTATTAGCCTTTGTTGGCAAATTGATATACCGCAATTTCACCAGGTCTTCGTTCAAAACAAAATTCTCTTTGTTTTGCTCGTAATAGCTCTCGATCTCCTGGCTGCTCAAAGTCGTATCCAGGTCTCTGGAAACCAATGCATCAGTATAAGCATTAGTATACAACTCGTTACGATAATTGTTCACTAGGTCATTGAATTCCTGCTGTTGTGCTTCAGGTAGATTCAGCTTTGCCCTGTCGATCAACAATTGCTGGGTGGCCCACCGGTTAATATAACTGGAAACGATCACCGCGCTGTCTTCCGGAGAAGTATCCTCACTGATCAGATTCTCGATATCTTCTTTATAGAGATAGGACTCATTGACCCGAACTACCGGCTCACGATCTTCCGATTTCTCAAAATACTGGCATCCGGAAACGAGGATCGCCAAAAAAATATAAATGGACCGTATAAGACGCTGTCTCAAAATCTAATTGTTTAAACAATCGTATTTCTTAAAAACATAACCGACTGTTCATCCGCGCAAAAATAATAATACTTTAAGGTTCTGCAAGCTAAAACCGATAACGAATATTTCAACCGGAAAAGTATAAATGTGAAGTTATTTTTCTGTTTGCTATCTTTAATAGATCAATACCTGCAATTATGAAATACCAGCACAGTATTATCATTAATCTTCCTCGAGAAGAAATGATCAAAAAATTTTCAGATCCAGAATTGTTTCCAAAATGGCAACGTGGCTTTATTTTTTTCAAACCACTTTCCGGAGAATTAGGCAGTGAAGGCTCTAAAAATCTTCTGAAATACAATATGAACAATAGGGAGATAGAAATGACCGAAACGGTTCTCAATAACGATCTGCCAGATTCATTTGCCGCGACTTATGAAGCCAAAGGTGTTTATAATATTCAGCAGAACCGCTTTGTCGATAAGGGGAATGAAACAGAATGGATCTGCGATAGCGAGTTTAAATTTAGCGGAATGATGAAAATTATTGGTGCGCTGATGCCCCAAACTTTCAAAAAACAATCTTACCAGTTTATGAGTGATTTCAAAGCCTTTGCTGAAGATGGAACCGAAGTACCACCGGAGTAAAATCCATTTTTTTGGTTTTATCAAGCTTTATTCTCTTCAGGCTCTTATATTTGCGAAAAATTTTTTAAAAATGAAGCGAGTTAGTTTAGGATTATTTTTCCTTTTTGTAAGTGTTGCAACTTTTGCACAAAGTAAGATCGGTACCATCGATGCTGAATATATTGTATCCCAAATGCCTGAAATTACCGAGGTAAATCAGCAATTGGAAGCTTATAATGGTGAATTACAGGGAGACCTTCAAAAAACCATTACAGATTATGAAGCTTTGGTAAAAGATTATCAGGCTTCTAACGATACGCTTACGGAAGTTTCCAGAAAGGAAAAGCAGGGACAGATCGTGGAACTGGAAAACAGTATAAAAGGGTTTAGACAGAAAGCGGGAGTGATGATGCAAATGAAAAGGAACGAATTAACCAATCCGCTTTACACAAAGATCGATAACGCGATGAAACAGGTCATAGAAAAAGAAGGTTACACGCAGATTTTTCATGCAGGCGCCAGCGGACTTGCGTTTTCACGTATTGAAGATGATATTACTGAAAAAGTACTGGATATTCTGGGGATTGAAGCAAAAGCTCCTGATAATAACTTGAATACCGTACAAAAGCCAGCTGATTCTAATAACTAAGAATCAATAGCAACAAAAAAAGCCGGTTTAAAACCGGCTTTTTTTATATCTCAGAGTTAAATTATCTGCTATAATTAGGCGATTCTTTTGTGATCGTCACATCATGCGGATGACTTTCGTGAACACCTGCAGCGGTGATCTTCACGAACCTTCCGTTTTCTTTCAGTGTCTCAACATCTTTCGCTCCGCAGTAACCCATACCGGCTTTAAGCCCTCCTACAAACTGGTGGATACTTTCCTCCAGATCACCTTTGTAAGGAACTCTTCCCACGATTCCTTCAGGAACCAATTTCTTGATATCATCTTCCACATCCTGGAAATAACGATCTTTTGAACCTTTCTGCATGGCTTCAACCGATCCCATTCCGCGGTAAGACTTGAATTTTCTACCTTCATAAATAATGGTTTCCCCCGGAGATTCTTTTGTTCCGGCCAGTAAGGAACCAAGCATCACACAATCGGCTCCCGCTGCGATCGCTTTTGGAATATCACCGGTATAACGAATACCACCATCAGCAATTACCGGCACGCCAGTTCCCTTAATTGCTGCCGCAACTTCCAGCACCGCCGAGAATTGAGGTACCCCAACACCGGCTACGACCCGTGTAGTACAAATAGAACCAGGACCAATCCCCACTTTCACGGCATCAGCTCCTGCTTCTACCAAATATCTTGCGGCTTCGGCGGTGGCAATATTTCCAACAACCACCTCTAAATCTTTAAACTTTTTCTTTACTTCCTTCAGTACATGGACCACTCCTTTGGTATGTCCGTGAGCCGTATCAATGATCACCGCGTCTACCCCGGCGTTCACCAGTGCTTCTACACGATCTACCGCATCTGCCGTGACCCCAACAGCGGCAGCCACACGAAGTCTTCCGTAGGAATCTTTATTGGCCATTGGCTTTTGAGTGAGTTTGGTAATATCACGAAAGGTGATCAACCCAACCAGCTTCTCATCCTTATTGACTACCGGTAATTTTTCAATTTTATTCTCCTGAAGGATATCTTCGGCATCATCTAGCGAAGTTCCTTCAGAAACCGTTACCAGGTTATCTGCAGTCATTACCTCGGCGATAGGCCTGTTATTATTCTTTTCAAAGCGCAGGTCACGGTTCGTCACTATTCCCAGTAATTTCCCTTCTTCATCCACGATCGGGATTCCGCCAATGCTATGTTCCTTCATGGAGGCTTTAGCGTCTTTCACCGTAGCTGAAATTGGTAAAGTAACGGGATCGATGATCATACCGCTTTCTGCACGTTTTACTTTACGCACCTTCAGCGCCTGCTGCTCGATCGTCATGTTCTTGTGGAGCACACCTATTCCCCCTTCCCTTGCCATAGCAATAGCCATGCGAGATTCTGTAACCGTATCCATCGCTGCCGATACGATCGGAACGTTAATTGGAATGTTACGTGTAAATTTTGAGGTGATACTAACTTCTCTGGGAAGCACTTCAGAAAATGCCGGAACGAGTAATACGTCGTCGTAAGTAAGGCCTTCTCCTAAAATTTTGGATTCGTGTGCGGTCATTGCAATTAAGAATTAATTGCATGCAAATGTACAAATTAAAATCCGGAATATTTTATCTTAACTTTAAGCCTTTCAGATAAATTAAAAAATCACTTGTTTTATGACCATAGAAATCTGCTGCGGCTCCCTGGAATCGGCTTTAAATGCTGAAAAAGGCGGTGCCAACCGAATTGAATTATGCTCCACGCTGGTGGTTGGTGGAATCACTCCCTCCTTCGGAATAATTGCTGAAACTATTAAAAGGCTTCAGATCCCGGTTTTTGTTCTGATAAGGCCAAGAGGTGGCGATTTTACCTATTCTGAAGCGGAATTTGAAAGCATGAAACAAGATATTGAAGTGTGCAAGGAACTGGGTTGCAGCGGCATCGTTTCCGGAGTTTTGCTCAACAATTCGGAAGTCGACCTGAAACGAACATTAGAACTTATCGAACTCAGCAAGCCACTGCCATTTACTTTTCACCGTGCTTTTGATTGGGTACCAGATCCTACAAAATCCATGAAGGAGCTGGAAGAAATCGGTGCCGCCAGAATCCTTACATCCGGCCAGGAAACCAATGCCTTCAAAGGAATTGAATTATTGAAAACTCTGCATCATGAAGCGAAATCCATCAGTATTTTGGCTGGTGCCGGTATTAATTCAGAAAATATTGAGGCGTTCAAAAATGCCGGTTTCGGAGAAATACATACCAGCTGCGTGGAGATGAAAACTCAGAATTTCAATCGCGTTCCTATGAATTCACCGGAATTGCTAAACGAAGAAACCCGTGGTGAAACTTCCGGAAAACTGGTTCAAAGCCTGGTAGATCGCTTGGCTGCTCTATAATTTAAACTGAAGCGTTGTGTACCACGTGATTGGCTGAGCTGGGATAATCCCGGGACCGGGATAACCGGTTGCTCTCCTGGTGAAATACGTATTATTCAGCAGGTTATTGATCCCAGATTCCAGTTTAAATCGCTTCCAGGTATAGGAAGCCGAAAGATCCAGTACACCATAAGCAGGAATGCTGCCTTCGATCCCGCGAACACGGTCATTTTTGTCTTGCGGTGCGTTCGTAGCATCAGTAAATTGTTTGGATAAATAAGAATACTGCAGACCGGCAATTAAATTCTTATATCCAAAATTTAACCCCGTTTTCAGGTTCACAGTAGGGATAAATTCTACCTGGTTGCCTTCCACATTATTGGCTTCAGAACGAATGTATTCAGACTTTGTAAATGCAGAATTCAGAAATACACTAAACTGGTAATCCTCCAGTTCAGGAAACAAACTATTTCTCACATTCCATTCAGCAAAAGTTTCCAGACCGTAAATAAAAGCGTCGCCAATATTTCCACGAAAACGGACCAGCCTGCCTGTTTTTTCCAGTTCACCGTTTGCATTGATCCGTTCTTCCTCCTTCAGAATTTCGCCTATACGATTATCATATTTCAATCCGAAGATACTGGCGTCATAAGAGAGAATATCTCCAAGCCTGACACGTATTCCAAGATATGCGGTAAATCCCTGCTCATAACTGATATTTGGATCAACCTGGTAACTTGGATTCACCACGCGAATATCATTGAAGGTAACCGAGCGGTAATTCTGCGATATATTCCCATAGATCTCGTTCGAAGCATCTAGGTTATAACTACTTCCTATACCTAATAAAACAAAACTTCTTTCAAACTCCTGGTCATCCTGAACAGTTTCATCCAGCAACGGATTGCCCGCGAGATCCAGAATGATATTCTTAAAATTTCCTTCAGCTTTTGTATTGATATATTCAAATCGGAAACCCGGAGTAACCGACCATTCATTGGTGATATTGAAAATATTCTCTCCAAAAAAGGCTAAATTCTGATTTGGAAATTCAAAACTTGACTGGCGTTGATAATTTGGAAATTCTTCGGAATAAAAATTAAAATCAGCTCCTGCTCCATCGCTTCCCGGTCCCTGCTGCTGATTGTTATTGGCCGTGTAAAATTTAGAACCCAGCAATAAAACAGATTCTTCATCAAATAGCTGATATCTTGTCAAAATTCTCGCCTCGGCTCCCCAGTTATTAAAATCGTCAATAAGCAATTCCCTTGCACCTCCTGGATCAGAAATTGACACCCGATTTTCCCGGAAACCAAGTGCTTTCCTGGAAGCATCCAAACCAAATAGATTCAGGCTAAAATCGGTCTTTTCGCTAATTTCCTGCTCCAGCCTAAAAGCAAAAAGATTCCAATTCACATCAAACCAGTTTCTATTGCGATTGCTGTAATCCGGATCTTCATAAAACTGAAAATCTGTCAAACCACCTGGTTGTTGTGCGAGATAGTCTAAAAAAGTATACTCAAAACTCAGCTTCGCTTTATCGCTCAACTGCCAACCTAGATGCGCAAAGGCATTATGAGAATCATATTCTGAATTTGGTCGGAAACCTTTACCACCTTTATAATTATAGTAGGTATAGTAACTAAAATCTCCTAAAGTCCCGCTGATACTATTAAAACTGGTAAAAAGATTATACGATCCAACCGACTGGCGAGTGATCAATTCGATCTTTTTTTCGGAAGGTTCATGAAATTTGAAATTTAGCAGTCCGCCGAACTGAGTTCCATATTGCAAAGAGGCCGCACCTCGCACTACCTGTATTTCTTCCAAAGCCTCTGGTGGCGGTGTATAATAACTTTCCGGATAACCCAGCACATCTGCTGAAATATCATAACCGTTCTGCCGGGTATTGAAATTCTGCGTTCTATTAGGATCCAGGCCGCGGCCCCCAATATTGAGCTGGAGACCGGCATCACCGTTATCATAAATATTTAAACCAACGACCTGGCTGTAGATCTGCCTGGCTTTATTTGCCGCAAAATTACCAGAAACTTTATCCAATAATACCACTTCACTTTTTTTACCAGCATAGATGGCAGTTCCTTCAACCTTTCTCAATTTCCGAAGGGCGAAAAGCTGTTCTTTCCTCCCATTTAAAACTACCTCATTTAGACTTTCAGATAACTTTGAGAGCTGAAAATTGACCGTCGCATTTGAAGAGAGATTCAATTCTTTTTCGATTATTCCATATTCCAAACCGAAAGCTATCAAAGTATATGATCCGGCCTCCAGGTTTTTGATATTGTAATTTCCTGCGGCATCGGTCACGGCAACCGTTCCCAATGTTCTATTCCAAACTTCGGCATCTTTTATAGGTTCACCGGTTTCCGAAGAAGTTACTTTTCCACTAATTGAAAATTGAGCGAAAACTGAAAATGAGCTCAGAAATAATATACTAAAGACCTTTAATCTCATCTTTGAAAGGTAAAATGAATGTTTTGTGTTTAAAAGAATCGGTAAAATCCAGGAGATTCGTTTCTGGTGAAATATAAGGCTCGCTGGTCCTGCCGTTTAAAGCCACGTAATTCTCTACATATACCTCGATATTCTGGTGGCCGTCTTTCTTAAAATGATCGGCTAAATAATGCGCATATTC
>CAXPUM010000007.1:0-16136 GCA_964220295.1 Flavobacteriaceae bacterium
CCAGGAGTATCGGCATCTAATTCATTGATGACCAATCTTGCGTCAGGACATGTCTCCGGTTCCGGACCTTGATCCTCACCAAATACCTGATCGGTATTAACTTCTCCAAAAGTATTTTGTTTTGGCAGATCCCAGGTAAAATCTTCGTAAACCAGACCTGTTCCTTTCAATTGTAAAGAAAATCCTATGCTTGTTGAGGCCGGTTCATCCACGCCAACATCTGTAGATAACAGTCCCTGAGCAGGACCATCAGCTGCTACAAATGTTCCTTCATAGCTTAAAAACTGAATTACTTCGTCACCTTTGATCAAAGCAAAACCATCAGGTGCTCCATTTTGAATTGCACCAGTAGGGAATTCAAGCGTTCCATACCCGTTTTGCTGATTAGGAATTGAACCACTCAAATTATAAGTTTCATCTGCTTTCTGATCTGCACCATTATAAAGCACGATGCTATAAGCAGCTAAATCTGTGCCGGCGGTACCGGCGATTTCGAAACCTTCTCCCGAATCACCTCCATCGTTATCATAATGAAACTCATTAATAAAAACAATACTGTTTGAAGGTTCCGGATATACAACTTCACCTCCAAAATCCTGGTTATTATTTATTTCTCCAAAAGTACTTTCTGCAGCAGAAGCCCAGGTAAAAGCTCCATATTCCTGACCTTCACCTTCTAACTGAAGAGAAAAGTTAGTTGGAGTACTTGAACCCTCACTAACCATAATATCTATACTTGTCAGGTTAATTGCAGGACCATCTGTAGCAGTTACTTCAGCCTCATAGCTAATAAACTGAATGACTGTTCCGGAAGGATCTACAAGCGCCAAAGCGTCCGGACCGTTTTGTATACCAACCTTGGTAAAAGCCAGCATTCCAAAACCTCCCTGTTTGTTCGGAATCACACCATCAAGTGCCGTACTTCCATATGCTCCACCGCCTGATCCATTGTAGAAGATTACAGAATATCCTTTAAGATCAGTACCTTCAGGACCGGCGATCTCAAATCCCTCATTAACGTCTCCTCCATCGTTATCATAATGTAATTCGTTAATCCAGATATTCTGGGCGAATCCAAAATTTGTAAAAAGTAAAAATCCCAAGAAAAAAAGGATGTAGGGTAATTTATGTTTCATGTTGTGCTTGATTTTTTCCGACTGCAAGAAACTGAAATTTATACAGTTATACATTATGTTTTTATTAACAAAACTTGAACAATAGGATTATAAATTTCACGATGTAACAAAACCACAATCAAATAGTCTTACTTATCAAACATATTGAACTTATGAAGAGAATATTGATGGGAATCGCAACCGCTTCCCTCCTTTTTGCCTGTAAAACTCAGAATGTTGAGCTACCTGAAAAACCCGTAACTGCCAACCTCGATCTGGTTAATGTAAAAAATGATAAAGTTACCGTTACCGTAGATCCGGACAGATTCACCAAGGATACCACCACTTTTTTCATTCCGAAAACCGTTCCTGGAACATATTCTACCGATAATTATGGTAAGTTTTCAGAAAATTTCCGTGCCATAGATTATAAAGGAAATGAGATGAAATTCAGTAAAATCGACGATAATTCCTGGATGATCACGAATGCGAAAGACCTGGACAAGGTGGTCTATGATGTAAATGATTCTTTTGATTGGGAAAATGAAGGCGGAACTTATTCCATGGCCGGAACCAATATATTAAAAGACAAAAATTTCCTTTTAAACCTTCATGGATTTGTGGGTTATTTCGACGGAATGAAGGAAAAAAAATATCACTTGGAAATCGAAAGACCTACGAATCTCATTCCAGGGACTTCGCTTACTTTAAATGAAAGTGTTACGGGGAATACTCCAACCGTGACTACAGATATCTTCGATGTTGATCGGTATTTTGATGTGATTGATCACCCAATAATGTACGCAAAAGCTGATACGGCAAAGATCGATGTACAGGGAATGGAAGTTTTGCTGGATGTCTATTCTCCAAATGATAAATTTTCGGCTCAGGATTTAAAACCGGCTATCGAGAAAATGATCTCTGCCCAAAAAAGTTTTTTAGGCGATATAAATAATACTGATAAATACGCGATTCTTCTTTATTTGGCCGAAGATGACAAACCTGATGCAGGGAATTTTGGTGCGCTGGAACATCATACTTCAACCGTAGTGGTTCTTTCAGAATCTATGAATAAGGAAGCTTTAGAGAATTCATTAACTGATATTGTTTCTCACGAATTCTTCCATATTATCACCCCATTAAGTGTTCATGCCGAAGAAATTCATTATTTCGATTATAACGAACCTAAAATGTCTGAGCATCTTTGGATGTACGAAGGTGTGACCGAATACTTTGCAAATCTATTTCAGGTAAACCAGGGATTGATCGATAATCAGGAATTTTACGATCGCATGACCGATAAGATCGCTGTTTCTCAGCGTTTTGACGATACCGTTCCATTTACGGTAATGAGCAAAAATATCCTGGAAGATCCTTATAAAGACATGTATTATAACGTTTATCAGAAAGGTGCTTTGATCGGGATGGCCCTGGATATCCGCCTGCGTGAACTAAGCGGCGGACAGACAGGAATTCTGGATCTTATGAAAAAGCTGAGTCAGAAATACGGGAAAGATAAACCATTTAAAGATGAGGACCTGATCCCGACCATCGTAGAACTTACATACCCGGAAATTCAGGATTTCTTTGATCAATATGTAACCGGTAATACTCCAATTCCTTATGATGAGTTCTTCTCTAAAGTTGGATTGTACAAAAAAGATGTATTGAGTGAGGTTGGATATTTTCTGAAAGGTCAGACTCCTTATATTAGACCAAACCAGGAAACGGGTGAGATCGTTTTCCGTGAAATGGAACTAAACTCATTTTTAAAAGATCTTGGAATTGAAAGCGGCGACACGCTGGTTTCCGTTAATGGAACTGCCTATACCATTCAGAATGTATATGACTTAATCATGGCTTCTCAAAACTGGAAAGAAGGTGAAGATATAACAATGACCGTAAAAAGAGGCGGGAAAGAAATGGAACTTTCTGGAAAAATCACCACTCCTATGGCTTCTACTGAAAAAGTTGTGGAAAATCAAAATGCCGACGGCTCTAAAGTGGAAATCAGAAATGCCTGGTTAAGAGGATAGAAAAATTGCATCCATATTTTAAGCGGCAGGGTTCCCCCTGCCGCTTTTTTATTTTTATAACACTTCTGAGAACTTATCTTACTATCTTTATTCTCAAACTAAACCAACCGGAATATGGAAATCCCTATGTTACAGGATATTGTCGTGATTTTAGGATTATCGATCCTGATAATCCTGGCTTTTCAGCGCCTGAAACTTCCGGCTATTCTTGGTTTCTTATTGGCTGGAATCATCGCCGGTCCTTATGCATTTAACCTTATCAGTTCGAACCACGAAGTTGAATTACTTTCCGAAATTGGGATTATTTTCCTGCTTTTCGTGATCGGTATCGAGCTCTCTCTTAAAGGTTTAGCGTCCATCAAACGGATAATATTCCTAGGTGGCGGATTGCAGGTGGGAGGAACCATTCTCATCACAGCACTTCTGGCTTTTGTAATAGGATTGCCTTGGCAAAGTTCTGTTTTTCTCGGGTTTTTGTTCAGTTTAAGTAGTACTGCAATTGTGCTTAAATTAATGCAGGAAAAAGGTGATATCACGGCTCCGCATGGTCGTATTGCCTTGGGAGTCCTGATCTTTCAGGATATTATCGTGGTACCCATGATGCTTTTCACGCCGCTACTAGCAGGCGAAACGCCTAATATCCTATCTACCATTGCGATCATGGTGATCAAAATATTGATCGTTTTGGTCGTTGTGTACATTCTGGCGAGATATATCGTTCCGAAATTGCTGGGATGGGTCGTAAAAACCCGTAACCAGGAACTTTTCATACTAACCATCGTGGTGCTCTGTTTCGGCGTAGCATGGCTTACTTCAACAGTAGGATTATCACTTGCTCTTGGTGCGTTTTTCGCTGGTTTGATTATTTCAGAATCTGATTACAGCCACCAGGCCACCGCCAACGTATTGCCGTTTCGAGAGATCTTTATCAGTTTCTTCTTTATTTCGGTAGGAACGCTTCTAAACCTGCAATTCTTTATTTCCAATATTCTGAATATTGCCTTATTGGTTCTGGGAGTGGTTCTTATGAAAATGATCCTTATCGCTTTAACGGTTTTTATTCTGAAATACCCACCCAGAACTATTTTAATGGTAGTTTTCAGTCTGTTCCAGGTCGGGGAATTCTCATTATTGCTTTCGGGAGTTGGGAAAGACAGCGGTATCATTCCTGAAAATATTTACCAGTATTTCTTGGCAATTTCTATCATTTCTATGGGACTGACTCCTTTCCTTTTAGCAAATGCTGAAAAGTTCACCTATGCTATTCTGAAAGCTCCGATCTCTTCCGCAGTTCGCAAAAGGCTGGAAAACATCAAAAAAAGTTCAAAGGCAGAAGAGGACTTTTCCGAAGAAAATCTGCACGATCACCTCGTTGTGATTGGTTACGGAATTAACGGACAAAATATTTCGAAAGCAGCAAAAAAAGCCGAAATTCCTTACGTAATCCTGGATACAAATCCTGAAACTTTCAATAAAGCTAAAGCAAACAAGGAGCCGATTGTTTTTGGTGATGCCACGAATTCGCTCATTCTGAAACATGCACACATTCAGGAAGCACGGGTGATCGTTATTGCTATTTCCGATCCTAATGCCACAAAAAAAATGCTGACCAGTATTCGCCAGTTTACGCAAACCGCAACGGTAATTGTAAGAACGCGCTATGTGAGCGAGATCGAGGAGGTAATCATGCTTGGAGCCGATGAAGTGATTCCCGAAGAATTTGAAACTTCCATAGAGATCTTTACACGCGTCCTGAAAAAATATCTGGTACCGTTTGATGAAATCCAGGATTTTACCAACCAGATCCGTTCTTCAGATTACGAGATGCTGACCTCACTGAAAAAGAAACCACACTCACCTGCCCTGGAACATTTAAATATTCCTAACAGGGAAATCGTTACGATCAAGGTTCAGCAGGATAACCGTAAGATTGTTGGAAAAAGTATTGAAAATTCGGGTATTGGAAAAAATTACGGCGTGACGGTGCTTGCCATCCAGCGAGAGCGCAAACATTTAACCGAAATCTCACCACAAACCGAGATTCACCAGGGCGACCTCCTCTACCTTTTTGGTCATCCCAACAATATCAACAACCTGAATAAAATGCTATCTTTCTGAAATTGATCTTATTTCATAAATTTAAGGTATAAGCCTAACCGTATTATGAGCACAACTCCAGATAAAGTACGCCAGTATTATAAGTTCATCCGTTTTATGTTGAAATACTGGAACAGCGATATTTTTCGCCAGACCAGCAATGTGGCCAACAACGATCTGGCAGATGATGATGAAGAGCATAATTTTGAACAAAGCCCGGAAGAACTGGTGGAAGATCTTAAGAATATGGGGCCAACCTATATCAAACTTGGCCAGTTGCTTTCCACTCGACCAGATTTATTGCCAGACGAATATCTTGATGCGCTGACCAACTTACAGGATAATGTTTCACCTGTACCTTTTGAAGAGGTTAAAGAAACTATCGAAATAGAATTGGGAACGAAGATTTCTAAAGCATTCAATATGTTTGACGAAACTCCAATCGCCAGCGCTTCAATTGGGCAGGTTCACAGGGCAGAGTTACTTTCAGGTAAACCGGTGGCTGTCAAAGTACAGAGACCGGGAGTTAAGAAGCAGTTTATTGAAGATCTAGAAACACTGAATGAGATGGCGGCCATGGCCGTTAATCATTTAGAATCGGCTAAAACGTATGCGCTGGATGAAGTTTTTGAAGAATTGAGACATATTCTCGTCAACGAATTGGATTATCGTAAAGAAGCTCAAAATCTAAAAACACTGAAAAGAAATCTGGCAGATTTTGACAATCTCCTAATTCCTGCACCGATAGACGATTATAGTTCTTCCAAAGTCATTACGATGGAATTCGTGAGCGGAAGAAAGATCACCTCCCTTTCCCCCTTAAGAAGGATGGAAAATGATTTTTCAGGTCTGGTAGATGAGCTGGTAGAAGCTTATTTACAGCAGATCATCAATGACGGTTTTGCTCATGCCGATCCACATCCTGGAAACATCAAATTTACTGAAGATAATAAGATCGCCCTAATAGATTTAGGAATGGTGGCCCGTTTCTCTCCGCAGCTTCAGGAAGATCTAATCCAGTTACTCATGGCTTTGAGTAGCAGCAATGGCGAACGTACCGCGAATGTTTTGCTGAAAATGAGTGAATTCACAGAATATTCCAATAAAACGAAATTTCGCAAGACGGTCAGCACCGTTATAATGGAAAGTGAACACAGCCGGGCAAAAGATTTGCAAACCGGTCGGGTTTTGATCCAGTTGAACAGACTGGCGATCAATACCCACATCAGGCTACCAGTAGAAATAAATATTCTTGGTAAGATTTTGCTGAATTTGGACCAGATCGTGGCAATGCTCGATCCGGAATTCGATTTGCGCGCAGCCATCCAGGAGAATGTGAATGATATTATGCGCAAGAAAATGATCAAGGAGCTAAAACCGGAAAATTTCTTCGGAATGCTCATTGAATCAAAGAATTTCCTGGAAAATATGCCGGAGCGCATGAATAAAATTGCCAAGAATCTGGCTGAAAATGAATTCAAAATCCAGATAGAAGCAATTGATGAAAAACGCGTGACCGATGGCTTTCAGAAAGTAGCCAACCGGATTACCTTAGGTTTGATCATCGCGGCAACCATTATTGGTGCTTCTATGCTGATGCAGGTTCCATCAGATTTTACCATTTTCGGGTATCCCGGTTTAGCCATGGTTTTCTTTATTCTTGCTGCTTTTGGAGGTATCGTTTTGAGTTATGTCATTATTTTCAGGGATGAAAACCTCAACAACAAAAAATAATAAACTATCGATTTAATAAATAGTTTTTCAAGTCATCATAATTATTTGAAATTCGGATCGACTTTTTCTCTTTAGCGAATAACGATTTAACCGATTCCGGAATCGGAACTTTCGTATTGATTTCCTGTTCTACAGTATCCAGGAATTTTACCGGATGAGCGGTTTCCAGGAATATCCCGAAACCTTTTTTATGATCTTCGAAATATTTTTTCAGTCCTAAATAGCCCACCGCTCCATGCGGATCCATGGTGTAATCCTTTTTCTCAAAAACTTCCCTGATCGCTTTTCGGGTTTCTTCATCTGAAAAACTATAAGCTGAAAAATCATTTTGTAGAGTACTTCGGTCGTTTCCGAAGAGTTGAAGAATCCGGACAAAATTGCTGGGATCACCCACATCCATCGCGTTAGAGATGGTGCGCTGGCTCGGTTTTGGATTGTATTCTCCATTTGCCATAAAATCAACAACGGTATTGTTCACATTATTGGCGGCAACAAAATGTTGTACAGGTAAGCCAATTTCACGGGCCATCAACCCAGCACAGATATTTCCGAAATTTCCACTCGGAACTGCAAAAACTGGTTTCTCTTTTAATTGCTTACTCGCTATCAAATAATAGAACATCTGCGGAAGCCATCTTGCCACGTTGATCGAATTTGCCGAAGTGAGTTGCCTTTCACTGGTAATTTCCTCATCTAAAAAAGCTTTTTTCACCATTGCCTGACAGTCATCGAAAACCCCGTCAACTTCCAAAGCTTTGATATTCTGGCCTAATGTGGTTAATTGCTTTTCCTGAAGATCGCTTACCTTCCCTTTTGGATAAAGAATCACAACATCAATACCTTCTACACCCAAAAAGCCATTGGCCACCGCTCCGCCGGTATCTCCAGAAGTTGCAACCAAAACAGTGATATTTCCTAAATTTCCTTTCTTGCTGAAATATCCCAGGCAGCCAGCCATAAACCTTGCGCCTACATCTTTAAAGGCTAACGTAGGACCATGAAAAAGTTCCAGACTTGAAATATTCTTTCCCACCTCAACCAACGGAAATTCAAAATCCAGCGTTTTACTAATTATCTCTTCTAACTCTGCTTCCGGGATCTCGTTACCAACAAAGTTCCTGATCGCTTCAAAGCCAATTTCTTTGTTAGAAAGATTTGGAAGCTTGGAAAAAAATGCAGTAGGTAATTGCTCAATATTCTCCGGAAAATAAAGTCCTTTATCAGGCGCTAGCCCTTTTACGACCGCATTTTCAAAACTGGTGTAGTGCTGATGATTATTTAAACTGAAATATCTCATAAGATCTTTATTCCTTCCGAATTAATTTTTGATAAATGAAGATCAAAATCGATCTCCTTATTATTGTAAAACTCCTGAAATCTATTATATATTTTCTGAGCATTTTCATCTCCCCTGCATAATGCAAAAACCGATGGTCCAGAACCGGAAATCCCAAATCCCAAAGCATTTTTAGAGGCCAGATGATCCAAATCATCAAAATAAGGGATTAAAATAGAGCGAATCGGTTCCACGATATCGTCTTTCAGACTCCTCCCTAATAGATCATAATTATCAGTATAGAGTCCGCTTATAAATGCCCCGAGATTTCCCCATTGCTGAACCGCCTGTTTTAAACTGACGGTTTGTTTAAGAATAGCCCGGGAATCCCTGGTTTTCACTTCAATCAGCGGATGTAAAACCACCACACGTAATTCTTCAGGTACCGGAAGGCTCAATACTTCCAGTGGATCATAACTGCGAACCAGGCTGAAACCACCTAACAAAGCTGGAGCTACATTATCGGCATGAGCATTCCCACTGGCCAGCACCTCTCCTTCCATTGCAAATGGGATCAGTTCATTCTTTGTGAAGGGTTTTCCAAGCAATTCGTTTGCGGCGAAAACAGCTCCGGCTGAGCTGGCGGCACTGCTCCCAATTCCACTACCTGCTTTAATTTTCTTATCTATTTCAATATCAAAACCATCATCAAGCCCAAGATGCTGGAGCATTGCCATCACGGCCACTCCCGCTACATTTTTATCTGCATCCATGGGAAGATCCTGACCAGTGATTTTAGTGATTCGTACTTCCTTTAAATCGTTACGCATAATGGTCATAATATCACCTGTACTTTCCATACAGCAGCCCAGAACATCAAAACCACAGGATAAATTAGCCACCGTCGCCGGTGCAAAAATTTTAATATTATCCATAATTATTTTTTTCCGATTCTAATGATATCCGCAAATATTCCTGAAGCTGTAACATCGGCACCGGCACCCGCTCCTTTTACGATTAAAGGTTGCTCCGGATACCTGTCAGTAAAAAACAACACAATATTATCACTACCGCTTAAATTCGCAAACGGATGCTGCGGACCAACTTCCTGTAAACCAACTTTAGCCTGACCATTTTCCAGCTGAGCTACATATTTTAATTCGCAACCTTTTTCCTTCGCACTCTGGAAAATCTGTTTAAACTGTTCTTCATCCTTCTTCAGTAATTCAAAAAATTCTTCATTACTGCCAGATTTTAAACTTTCTTCCGAAAGAAAATCTTCACTTTCAATATCTTCCAATTCCAATTTATAACCGCTTTCACGAGCAAGGATGAGGATTTTACGAGCTACATCTACTCCGCTTAGGTCAATTTTCGGATCAGGTTCAGTGAAACCCTGCACTTTTGCCTGCTCTACTACTTTGTAAAATGGTTCCGTGGCATCGTAAGTATTGAATACAAAATTCAGACTACCCGATAGAACAGCCTGTATTTTCTGGATTCGGTCTCCCGAAGCCATCAGGTTTTGTAAAGTGTCAATGATGGGCAAACCTGCTCCTACATTAGTTTCGTAAAGAAATGAGGCACCGTATTCTCGAGCAAGCGTCTGCAACTGCTCGTAATTTTCGTACGCATCTGCACAGGCAATTTTATTACAGGTCACAACCGAAACCGAGTCTGCCAGGTAATGCTTGTAATATTCAGAAATATCAGCGCTGGCGGTATTATCAACAAAAATGCTGTTACGAAGGTTGAATTGGCGAACCCTATTCAGAAATTCATCTTTATCAGCCTTCTCTCCATTTTCGATCGCTTCCTGCCAGTTATTCAAATCAATACCATCCTCATTGAAAACCATTTTTCGCGAATTTGACAGGCCAAGTACACGAATTTTTAAACGGAGTTTTTCTAATAGATATTCTTCTTGTTTCTTCAGCTGAGCGATAAGTTTTCCTCCCACATTACCCACACCGGTTACAAAGAGGTTGATCTCTTTAGAAGGAACCTCGAAAAACTGTTCATGAAGTGTATTAAGTGCTTTGGTTACATCTTTCTTAGCGATAACTGCTGAGATATTCCTTTCCGAAGAACCCTGTGCAATCGCCCTAATATTGATATTGTTATTTCCAAGTGCACTGAACATTTTCCCACTAAGACCATGATGGCTTTTCATGCGATCCCCCACTAATGCGACAATCGCAACATGATCCTCGATCTCGGCCGGTTTTACTTTTTTGAAATTGATCTCATTTTCAAAAGCTAAATCAATAGCTTCTTTAGCTTTTTCGGCCTCATCTGCCTTAACGGCGATACAGATACTATGTTCCGAAGATGCCTGGGTAATTAAAACCACATTCACGCCTTCCAGATACAGTGTTTCAAAAAGTCTTTTAGAAAATCCCGGAATGCCAACCATGCCACTACCCTCTATATTCACAAGCTTGATAGAATCGATGTGCGTGATCCCCGTTACCCAATGAAAATTCTTCTGACTAGATCTGGAAATAACTGTTCCAGGCATATCCGGCTCAAAAGTATTTTTAATATGGATTTCAATATTCTTATCTAATAAAGGATGAAGCGTTGGCGGGTACAATACTTTCGCACCGAAATGTGACAATTCCATCGCCTCCTCGTAAGAAATGTCTTTTAAAGAATAGGCATGAGGAACCAGATTTGGATTCGCCGTAAACATGCCGTTTACATCAGTATAAATATGCACTTTTTCAATATCTAGAGCACCGGCGATGATCGCCGCAGTGAAATCTGAGCCGCCACGACCAAGTGTACTTGGTACACCCTGCTCATTTCTGGAGACAAAGCCCGGAACCACATATAATCCCGATTGATGGTTGCTGAAAAATTCCTGAATATTGGCATTTGTTAGATCATAATTTACCTGAACTTTTTCAGAAAAATTCTTGGCTACGATCAGTTCCCGTGCATCAGCGAATTGGCTTTTAATTCCTAAGCCCTTAAAGTATTCGGCTATAATCTGTGAGCTGAGAATTTCCCCAAAACCGGAAATGACATTACGGGTTTTATTGGATAGTTCATTCAGCAGAAAAACACCTTCATACAGCGTTTCTAAGCGGTTGAATTCATTTTTTATTTTGCTCAAAATGCTGCTTTGATTTGCTACCGGAACCAGCTCTCTAGCCGCTTCTAAATGTCTTTTTTCATTCTGAGCAAGAATTTCTTTATAGCGAATATCTTCTTTGGAAGCCAGTTCTGCCATTTCAAGCAAATCATTGGTAACACCTCCAAATGCTGAAAACACAACGATTACTGAATCTTCTTCCAGGTGTTTCTGGATCGTTTTTGATACCAGTTTGATACGTTCTGGTGAGGCAAGTGAAGACCCGCCAAATTTTAGGACTTTCATAGACGAAAGTTTTAAGAATTAATACAATGAATAAAATTGATATAGGTATGCGGACGATATGTGTATAATTAACCCCTCAATGGGGTAATACCTGTAATAATAGTAATGATGCCGGAAGTAGAATTAATTCCGCAGATCATGTTGTTATATAGTGAGGTTTGTTTCACAGGTATCTCTTATAGATGCAATAAAGTTATTTAAAAAATCCCAACAGCAAAACTAAATTGCTGAAACTGTGACACTTTTAGGAATAATTGAATAGAAATAAAAAAATCCGCCTTTATCAATATTGTAAAGACGGATTTTTAAGAATTAAATAATAGATCTATAATCCGCTAATGTAGCTTCCGTATAAATCTTTGAATTGTAAACCTTTGGCGAAACGTTTTTTGCTTAATTTTTTAAATTCAACCAAGGCCCAAAGTAAAAATTCCTTCATGAAATACTTTTCATTTTCAGGTAAATCTGGCTGGTATTTTTGCATAAGCTCTTCTAAAGGCTTGATGCTATCTAATTTCTCTTTATATTCTTTTTCAGAAATATCATCTGGCAATTCAAAGCCACTGCCTTCAAAGAACCATTCTACCAAATCATCATATGGAGTAGTTTCGTCTGGTTTTTTTAACTTTTCGATCTTCGGAAAATATTCCGGAAATAAGGTTTTTGTCGCTTCACCGATCAATTGAGAGGCAACAAATGCGGCGCCTTCCTGCTCTCCCTCATATACTAATTCCACTTTCCCAGTTATTGCCGGAATAACACCCAGAAAGTCTCCAAATCTAAGCATGGTGTGATCTTCTCCATTTTTCAGGGCACGTCTTTCCGCAGTACTTAAGAGATTCTCATAAGCACTAATACTCATCCTTGCACTCACGCCACTTTTATGATCGATGAATTCGCTATCACGAGCTTCAAAACTAATTTGTTCCAGCAAATCTTTAGCCAGCTCTGGGACAAACACCAATTCTTTCTGGCGATCGTCCAGCGCAGCTTCCTGTGCAGTAATTTGTTTTGCGATCTTGATATCTTCCGGATAATGTGTAAGGATTTGAGAGCCAATCCGGTCTTTAAGCGGTGTGACAATACTACCTCTGTTGGTATAATCTTCAGGGTTGGCTGTGAATACAAATTGCATATCTAATGGAAGCCTTAGTTTAAAACCCCTAATCTGAATGTCACCTTCCTGTAAAATATTGAAAAGAGCTACCTGGATTCTTGCCTGTAAATCGGGTAACTCATTGATCACGAAAATAGACCTGTTCGCACGGGGAATCATTCCGAAGTGAATCACACGATCATCAGCATAGCTTAAACGCAGATTTGCCGCTTTAATCGGGTCAACATCTCCAATCAAATCGGCTACCGTAACATCTGGAGTTGCCAGTTTTTCAAAAAAACGTTCTTCCCGATGCATCCAGGAAATGGGCATTTCATCACCTTTTTCTTTCAGCAGATCTTTGGCATAACGACTTATTGGGTTTAAAGGATCATCATTGATCTCGGAGCCTTCTACGACCGGAATGTATTCATCCAGCAAATTGACCATTAGCCTTGCCAAACGCGTTTTAGCCTGTCCACGTAGTCCCAATAAATTGATATTGTGACGAGACAAAATAGCCCTCTCGATTTCAGGAATTACCGTATGCTCATATCCGTGAATTCCAGAGAAAGTTTCTTCCCCATTCTGAATTTTAAGCTTTAGGTTATTCCGAAGTTCTTCTTTGATATTTCGACTTTGATATTTTGACTTTTTTAATTCGCCAAGTGTCTTTATTTCTTCAATTTTCATAAACTATCCTCTAATTCTTCTTTTTCTATTCGTTTCGTAATCTTCAAAAATCATTTCTCCAAGTCCTTTCAGCCCTGTATAGAAAGCCTTTCCCTGATTTGCCTGAGTAAAATCCTGAACAAACCTGGTGAGATAAGGATCTTCCGCAATCATAAAGGTGGTAATGGGAATTCTCAGTTTACGCGCCTGTCTTGCCATGGCATAGCATTTTCCTATAATGTAAGGATCAAGGCCCATGCTATTTTTATAATAAGAACCATCCCTTTCCCTGATACAACTAGGTTTCCCATCAGTGATCATAAAGATCTGTTTATTGGTATTTCTTTTGCGACGCAGCATATCCATCGCTAACTCGAGACCTGCAACGGTATTTGTATGATATGGCCCAACCTTTAAATAAGGTAATTCTGCAATGGAAATTGGCCAGGCATCATTCCCAAAAACTAAAATATCCAACGTGTCCTTCGGATAACGGGTAGTGATTAATTCAGAAAGTGCCATCGCCACTTTTTTTGCCGGGGTAATGCGATCTTCTCCATACAGAATCATACTATGACTAATATCGATCATCAACACCGTGCTCATTTGAGACTTGTAATGAGTTTCTTCGACTACCAAATCATTTTCTGACATTTGAAAATCGCCAATCCCATGATTGATCTGTGCATTTCTCAAACTTTCGGTCATACTGATTCGGCTTAAGGAATCTCCAAACTGATACTCCCTGAAATCGCCGGTATGCTCGTCTCCTCTTCCTACACGATTGGTGCGGTGATTTCCTGAATTTCCCTTTTTAAGTTTTCCGAAAATCTGCTCTAAAGCCTGCTGCCTTATAGCCCTCTCAGTTTTTGCGGTAATGACCATTCCACCTCCGCTTTCAGGATCAATTTCTTCCCGGATATACCCTTTTTTCTTAAGATCTTCAACAAAATCATCCAGCGTATAATCATCTGAAGTCAACTGATACTCTTCATCCAGCTGTTTCAGCCAATCTAAAGCCTCATCCAGATCACCAGATGTATGCGTAATTATTTCCTTGAAGATTTCGAAGAGCTTATCGAAAGGGGATTTATGCGGTTCTTCATATTTATCAAAAACAAAACCTCTAACCGCATCTGTTTTCTTCTTTTTCATACTTAAAAATACGGGATTTGCGCCAATATCAGAAAGGTTTCGGCTAGAACATCGCTTAAACTTCTGTTAATTCAATAATTCTCAAATAGATTGATTTAGTGTTATTCTTTTCTTAATCCTATTTCCACTTTCTTGAATAAACAGGACTTTTGCTTAAAAAAGATGAAGAAAATTGCCCTTATTTTTCTTTACCTGTGCTTTTCAATTCCCGGCTTTAGTCAGGAAAATTCCCCTTATAAAACCTCATTTTGGAAAGACGGTGCCTGGATCGCCGGAGGTGTTGGTCTGAATGCTTTAGGATTTACGCTGGTTCAGAATAAAGATGAACTTACGCCGGCAGAAGTGATGAGTTTAGACAGACAAGATATTTGGGGAATTGACCGCAATGCCGCAGGAAATTATTCCCAAAGTGCAGATAAAGCTAGTTACATTCCATTTTATGCATCTTTTGTCACTCCTGCTTTGTTTTTGCTAGGAGATGATGAGCGAGAAAATTTTGGTCAGATTTCAGTAATATTTGTGGAAACCATGGCAACTACCGGAGCCTTTTTTACGATCACCGCAGGCCTTGTCGAAAAAAGCAGACCTTTAGTTTATAATTCAAATTTACCCATGGAAAAACGTACTGAAGCAAGTGCGCAACGTTCATTTTTCGCGGGTCATACCGCGGCTACAGCTGCAGCGACATTTTTTACGGCAAAAGTATTCCAAGATTTCAATCCTGATTCTAAGGCTGTTCCTTATGTATGGGCCGGGGCTATAGCAGTGCCCGCAACTGTAGGATATTTAAGAACTAAAGCCGGAAAACATTTTTTAACTGATAACGTCATAGGTTTTGGAGTTGGTGCTCTTTGCGGTATCTTAGTACCTCAAATCCATAAAACTGGAAATGAAGATTTAGCTTTTTATCCTGCACTGGATTATAATATTGGAGGGACAGGTGTTGATGCAGCAGGTGTTGGAATGAATTTCCGTTTTTAAAACACTTTTTAATGAGTACAATAGAACTCCTCGTTTTAATTTTTTCAGGCATTATGTGCATCCCCACATTAGCCTCCATTACAAGATTTGATCAATGGTGGATCCGCGGATTCGATTTCCCCAGGATCCAGATCAGTTTCTTAATCATTGTAGCCATACTTCTATCATTATTCTTATATGATTTTGATGAAACCTGGCAATTAATTATGACGACGGTTCTATTCCTGAGCCTTCTTTATCAGTTTGTAAAAATTTACCCTTATACCTATTTAGCAAAAAAGCAGGTCTTTAAGTTTAAAGGAAGTGATCCAAGTGCCTCTATTTCTATTATTGTAAGTAATGTGCTGACTCCAAATAAACGAAGCGATAAGCTTATAAACCTCATAAACGATCGTCAACCAGATCTTTTCCTTACCCTCGAAAGTGACACTCGTTGGGAAAAAGAGTTAGAAGATTTAGAAAAGGATTATTGTTATACCGTCAAAATTCCTTTAGATAATCTCTACGGAATGCATCTGTATTCTAAGTTGAAATTGGAAGATATTAAGGTGCGCTACCTCGTTCAGGAAGATATTCCTTCCATTCATGG
>CAXPUM010000008.1:0-15448 GCA_964220295.1 Flavobacteriaceae bacterium
GTGGGCGCGAAGGGATTCGAACCCCTGACCCCTTGGGTGTAAACCAAGTGCTCTGAACCAACTGAGCTACGCGCCCTTGCGTGATTGCGGATGCAAATATAGACTACATTTTCAATTACGCAAAACAATTTTCAAAAAAAGATTGAGAAATTTTTTAGACCAAAATTTGATTCAACTTCAAGCCTGGGCTATACAAATTATATCCTTTTCAAAATCAGTATTTAAGAGCATTATTTCTGCAATTCTGGTATATTTTTATAAATAAAATCACCATGTTTACCCGTAAATAATTTATTCATATCTGTCATAAATTGATCTCGTTCCTTCTCATCTGCCCATGTGGAAGTGATGAGTTTTTGTTTCTCATCAAAGAAATCTTCAATATCTGCCAGTTTATCAAACACGAAAACCTCCTGGAATTCCCTTGCGTTGGAACCCCATATATGCCGACGCGTATAATAACCTTTTAATTTACTGTTCTTCTGTGTTATCTTTTCATCGTATTCTCTAAAATTATCAGGATTCCCCTTACCATCCATAGCCAGTTAACTTTTTCTAACATAATACAATAGAGGTTTCTCGCTTCTTTCAGTCAAAGGCTTACGAAAACGCATAGTCCAGTTTGCTTTTCAAAAAATTAGAATTGGGCTTACGAAAAGAAGTATCGCAAAAACCCACATTGTTACTTTTTCCATTTTTGGTTGCTATTAGTTAATAATTACATAGCTAAAAGGCATCCATTGCATTGTAAAAATGGGAATAACTTAAGAAGGCTATAGCGCTGGGGAAGTGTTAAATTATTATTAATATAAATATACTAAATTTTTGATTTACAGCACTTCAGCAACTGTAAAATTACTTCCACCGGCAAAAATAAGATCTTCATCCAAAGCATTTTCCAAAGCTGCGGAATAGGCATTTGCAACAGAAGAATAAGTTCTACCCTCCAACCCAAAATCTAATGCTTCAGCCTGCAATGTTTTTTCGGAAAGACCACGGGGAACATCAGGTTTGCAAAAATAGTAGTAAGCATCTTGCGGAAACAGCGGCAAAACCTTTGAGAGGTCTTTATCATTGACGACACCAAGAACGATATGTAAATTCTGAAATTTTTCCTTTTTTAGCTGCTTAATTGTCAATTTCAATCCTTCAGCATTATGAGCCGTATCACAGATCACTTTGGGCTTTTGCTTCAAAATATCCCACCTTCCCTGCAAACCGGTATGTAGCTTAACACTATTTAGACCGTTGATAATATGTTCTTCGGAAATGGAAAAACCTTGTCTCTGTAAAACCTCAATGGAAGCTAATACGGTTTTCAAATTCTTCTTCTGATATACACCTTTTAAATCGGTATGATAAGGTTTAAATTTCTTTTCTGAAGCGAAAGAAATCTCGGAATGCATTTCCGCTGCCTTCTGCTGGAAAACTTCTGTAGTCTGTTTTTGTTTTTCACCGATAATTACCGGGATATCTTTTTTAATAATTCCGGCTTTTTCCGAGGCAATCTCCGGTAAAGTCTCTCCAAGAAAGGCGGTATGGTCTAAACCAATGTTGGTGATGACCGAAAGCTCTGATGTGATAATATTTGTAGAATCCAGCCTGCCACCCATACCTGTTTCGATCACGGCAATATCTACACCTTCCTTCGCGAAATAATAGAAAGCCATGCCAACCGTCATTTCAAAAAAACTAAGCTTGTTATCGACCAGGAAATGTTGGTTATGATCAATGAAGGAAATCACCTCTCGCTGATCGATCATCTTCCCGTCAATCCTGATCCGCTCCCTAAAGTCTTTTAAATGAGGAGAAGTATATAGGCCGGTTTTATAACCTGCCATTTGCAAAACTGAAGCCAGCATATGACTAACCGAACCTTTTCCGTTGGTACCGGCTATATGAATGGATTTAAACTTCTTTTCCGGATGATCTAAATGCTTTGCAAGATTGAGCGTATTGGTGAGATCTTTTTTAAAAGCTGTTTTGCCCACACGCTGGTACATGGGCAACTGCTGAAACATCCATTCAACAGTTTCTTCGTAAGTCTTCAACTATTCTGAAAGTTTAAAGTTGTAGATAATCGTTCCTACCTGCACCGACGGGGCATTAGAATCAGAATTAAAACGAGTTGCCATCGCAGCTCTTTTTGCCGGATCGGTCAAACAGGGTGCGTTATTGGTAGTTCCCTTAACTCCTGGTGTGGCACGAACCACCTGTCCATTGCGATTAACTTCAATACGAACCACTACTATTCCAGATTCATTACAATCCTGTACAAATTTTTCTTTATTCAGAGCTTTTCTACCTCCAAGACGATAATTACCATCGCCATCCAAACCTGCTCCCTGACCGTAGTAGGAACTGGCATTCGGGTCACCATCGGGACTTCCTTTATCACCGGCCTGATTATTGTTTCCTTCTCCGCTGGTGGCTTCTCCAGATCTTTCAGGTCCGTTTAAGATACTACTTAACGCATCATTGGTGGATTTATCTGGCTTAGGCTCTGGTTTTTTAACCGGTTTTGGCTGTTCCTTTGGCTTTTCAACAGGTTCCGTTTTTACCGGTTCTTTTTTCTTCTTCTCTACTACAGGAGCTTCTTCGATATCCTGTGTAACGACCTCTTTTTCAATAACAGGTTCGGTTTTCACTGGTTCCGGTTGTGCTGTACTCTGCTTAGGAGCTGATTTGATCGATTTGGTAGGCTGGGTATCTCCTGAACCAACTTCCGAAGTACCAAAATTAATTGCGATCCCACTTTCTGGCGGCGGATCTAGGTAAGTTAAGCCGAAAAAGATCAAAAGAAGGATCAGGATCGCGTGGATAACCACTGTGATCGTAAAAGATTTCTTCTCATGTTTGGTTTCGAGCATCGCCATTCTATTCCGGTTTTACAGCCAATACAATTTTGTAACTATTTCGGTTCGCAATATCCATTACATTAACCGCTTTTTCGATCGGCACTCCTTCTTCTGCCCTGAGGATAATTGTTGGATTCTCTTCTCCGGCCAGTCTTTTCTTTAGTTCTCCTTCCAGTGCACTGTTGCTAATCCTGTCGCTATTGATATAAACCTGAAGGTCTTTGGTGATACTAACTGAAAGCGTTTGCTTGTTAGTTGTTTTACCTTTTGCCTTCGGAAGGATCAAATCCAGTGCTTCCGGGGTTATTACCGGAGAAGTCAGCATGAAAAAGATGAGCAGTAGGAATACTACATCTGTCATCGAACTCATGCTGAATTCCGGACTTATTTTATTTCTTCCTCTTAAATTCATATTAAGCAGGCTCGTTTAACAGGTCAAGGAAATCAACCGCCGTCGCTTCCATCTGGTGCACCACTTTATCTGTCTTTACCACTAAGTGGTTGTAACCAATATAAGCGATGATACCTACTACCAGACCAGCAACTGTGGTGGTCATCGCGGTATAAATACCTTCTGCCAGGGCTCCCATTTGTGCCTGACCACTACTGGTGGCCAGTTCGTGAAATGCAAGCACCATACCAATTACCGTTCCCAAGAACCCGATCATCGGCGCGGCACCGGCAATAGTTGCCAGGATACTTACGTTTTTTTCTAATTTGTAAACTTCGAGTCGACCGGCATTTTCGATCGCGGTATTAATATCTTCCAACGGACTTCCAATCCTGGAAATTCCTTTTTCAGTTAAACGGGCAACAGGCGAATCGCTCTGTGCACATCGTATTTTAGCTGATTCGATATTTCCACTCTGAACACTGTCTTTAATTTGCAGCATAAAGTTCTTATCGACCTGACTGGCAGCCTTAATGGCAAAAAGTCTTTCGAAATAAATATAGACTGCGACAAAGAGAAGAACAAAAAGAATGATAATGATAATCTGGCCTCCAAGGCCTCCACTAAACATTAAATCAAATAATGATAGTGTTTTTTCTTCCACGACCGGCTCTGCATTCTGGGCAGCATCTGCAAGGCCGTCCTGCTGAAAAACGTATAGCATAGGTATTTAAAGGTTTTTTAATGTAACGTGCGAACTTGATTTTAATTGTAAATCAAATTTAAATAATCAGCAAGCTTTATTTACAAAGGCATTCAATAATGTATGCACAATGTTTTAAACAAGTTGTTTAAGAGCGACTTCAAAAGCCGATTTGCTGATATTTTGTTTGCTACTATTGTTATCGAAAGTATTCTGAATCGCATTCTTAATGGTCATTGAAGTATCGTTAAAGATCGCTTCGTCTGTCATTTGCACTCTTCGCTCCATGAAATAAGCAAAAACCCGTGCCATTCCGCAATTCGAAATAAAATCAGGGATCAGGCTAACGCGATCATCGGTATGTTCCATGATTGGTCCAAAAAAGATAGCTTTATCGGCAAATGGCACATTCGCACCACAGGAAATCACTTCCAGCTTGGTATCGATCATTGAATCGATCTGGTCTTGAGAGATCAATCTTGAAGCGGCACAAGGAGCAAAAATTTCCGCATCCAGCTTCCATATCTTTTCATTGATCTCCTCAAAAGGCATCATATCGTCGTGCTTCAACGTATTCCCTTCTTTGGTAAGGAATAATTGCTTGATCTCCTCAAAGCTGAAACCTTCTTCATTAATCAAGCCACCAGCACGATCGATGATTCCCACTACTTTTGCTCCTAATTGAGCAAGATAATAAGCGGCTGCTGAACCTACATTTCCGAAGCCCTGAACGATAGCTCTTTTCCCTTTGATATCTCCACCATAAATATTGTAGTAATGATGAACAGCTTCTGCCACACCATAACCGGTGATCATATCTGCAACCGTATACTTCCTCGTGATATCTGGAGAATAGTTAGTGTTTTCCAATACCTTGATAACTCCCTGGCGTAACTGGCCAATTCGGTTGATCTTATCCGCTTCGGTTGGTCGAAAATGTCCGTTAAAAACACCTTCCTGAGGATGCCATACGCCACAATCTTCTGTGATTGGAATTACTTCATTAATTTCATCAACATTCAGATCACCTCCTGTACCGTAATAACTTTTTAAAAGCGGAGAAACAGCTTTATACCATCTTTCCAAGACACCTTTTTTACGAGGATCGGCCGGATCGAAGTTGATACCCGATTTTGCACCACCTATAGGAGGCCCGGAAACGGTAAATTTCACTTCCATTGTTTTGGCAAGTGACAGCACTTCGTTCATATCCAGTCCCTGTCTCATTCTTGTACCACCACCGGCAGCTCCTCCGCGAAGCGAATTGATCACTGTCCAGCCTTCAGCTTCGGTTTCAGAATCTTTCCAGTGAAATACAATTTCAGGTTCTTTATTCTCGTATACTTTGAGTAAATCTTTCATTTATGTTCTGTTTTGCGCAAATATAAAAAATCGATCAGGCGTTGTCCGGTCTTTCACAAAATTTTCAGGGCTCGTAAATCCTTCCGGAAGAGTGATCCATCCGGGCACCGGTGACCGATGATAAGACATTTATTTCTTCATTCAATTTCAAGGCTCCCAATAAAGCGAATATCAGGGCCTCTTTAAATTCTACCAATTCCTTCTCCGGAATAATAAATTCACATTTGGAATAGTTTCGAAATTGCTCAATAAGAAAATTGTTATATACCCCGCCACCCGTCATTAAAACAGAAGAATCCGGATCATTATCCAGAATTTTGGCAGTTTGCTGAGCCACATGCACACAAAATGTTCGAAGAATATTCGGGATTTCCAATTCAAATTTCTCTATCAGTGGGATCACCTCGCAATTCACCCATTCGATTCCAAGAGATTTTGGAGGCTCTTTTTTGTAAAATCTGAGCGCATTTAATTTATTCAGTAGCTCTTCGTTAATTTCTCCTGATGCCGCCATATTCCCTTTTTCATCAAAATTTCTCCCGGCCTTTCTGGAGAAAAAATTCATGACCGTATTCACAGGGCAAATATCAAAAGCAATTCTTCCAGATTCGCCTTCCATAGACACATTGGCAAAACCACCCAGATTAATACAGTATTTATGGTGCCCAAAAAACAGGCGGTCACCTATCGGCACCAATGGTGCACCCTGGCCGCCAAGTTCCACATCCTGAACCCTAAAATCACAAACCACGGGTATATTCGTCAATTTTGAGAGTTCCGGCAGATTCCCGATCTGGAAAGTTACTCCCTCTTTAGGACGATGTTTCACTGTATGGCCATGACTACAAACTGCATCAATTAGGTCCAGGTCATTCTTTTTGATGAAACCGTTAAGAACTTCGGCTAAATAATTCGTGTACTGGTAATCCAGTTCATTCAATTCTGCCGGTTCCAGATTGATAGCATGCTCCAGCTTCTGCTGCCATTCAGCTGAATATGAAATGGTTTCAGACTTTAGGATTTTATACTGAACGGGTTCCGAAAAAGAAATTTCAGTAAAAATTAGATCGATTCCGTCTAAAGAAGTACCAGACATAACACCGATCAATCTAAATTCACTTTTTTTCATATTCGTAAAAATACTCAATATCAATTGAAAAATAGGTATCAAAAAGCTATCTTTGCCGTCCAAAAATCAGTTTTTTATAAATTCTTTATTGAGTATGGATTTCAAACTTACCGAAGAACACATCATGATACGGGACGCCGCCCGTGACTTTGCAAAAACCGAATTACTTCCCGGTGTTATTGAGCGAGATGAGAAACAGGAATTCCCTGCAGAACAGATCAAAAAAATGGGAGAACTCGGTTTTTTAGGGATGATGGCTTCTCCGGAATATGGCGGTGGAGGAATGGATACCATTTCGTATGTTTTAGCAATGGAAGAAATTTCCAAAATTGATGCATCTGCTTCGGTGGTTATGTCGGTTAACAACTCACTTGTTTGCTGGGGCCTTGATACCTATGGTTCCGAAGAGCAAAAGAAAAAATATCTTTCAAAATTAACAACCGGTGAGAAGCTTGGTGCTTTTTGTCTTTCTGAGCCCGAAGCCGGAAGTGATGCGACTTCACAAAGAACTACAGCGATCGATAAGGGTGATCATTATATTCTTAACGGAACGAAAAACTGGATTACCAATGGTAAATCTGCCGATTATTACCTGGTGATCGCTCAAACTGATAAAGAGAAAAAACACAAAGGAATCAACGCTTTTATTGTTGAAAAAGAATGGGAAGGATTTGAAATTGGGCCTAAAGAACAAAAATTAGGTATCCGTGGTAGTGACACGCATTCTTTAAATTTCAACGATGTAAAAGTTCCAAAGGAAAACCGAATTGGTGAAGATGGTTTCGGGTTTAAATTTGCCATGAAAACACTTTCTGGTGGTCGTATCGGGATTGCTGCTCAGGCCCTCGGTATTGCTGCAGGTGCCTATGAACTGGCAAAAGAATACTCCAAACAACGAAAAGCTTTTGGGACGGAAATTTGTAATCACCAGGCGATCGCATTTAAATTAGCCGATATGCACACACAGATCGAGGCCGCCCGTCACCTGGTTACAAAAGCTGCCTGGGACAAAGACCAGGGAGAAAATTATGATCTTTCAGGAGCCATGGCGAAATTGCACGCTTCTAAAACAGCGATGGATGTGACGGTAGAAGCGGTTCAGGTTCATGGTGGTAACGGCTATGTAAAGGAATATCATGTAGAGCGCCTGATGCGTGACGCGAAAATTACCCAGATATATGAAGGGACTTCGGAAATTCAAAAAATCGTAATCTCCAGAAGTATCTTGAAATCTTAGACTTTTTTAAATAGATATACATAAAGAGCCGCTCAGTTTTGAGCGGCTCTTTCCTTTTTTGGTTGGCTTAAACAAATTATTTATCAGAAATAATTTTCTTCACAAAGACCTCTCGGTCGGTAATCATGCGTACGATATAGATCGCACTGCTTCTTCTCTGAAAATCGATATTAAGATTAGAAATGGAATTCGCATTCACATTTTTCTCTTTATAGGTTTTCAGTAATTGACCATTCATATTATAAATCTGAATCGTCACATCTGAAGTGTAATCGAACTTATAACCAATATTCAGGTTTTCTCGGAAAGGAATTGGGTACGCATCGAACATCGGTTTTCTGGACTCTTCTAACAATTGTGGTCCTTCAATCGGTGATGCTTTAGCCAGGTCTTCCTGAGCTTTACCATTTTTACCAGGCTTACTAACTTCTGTAGATTCGCATCCGGGAGATGCCTGAGTAGTAGCGCTGCTTCCTCCAAGCGTACAGCCGGCATTATTCAGCATATCCAGGTAAGAACCTGCTTTATTAGCATTTCCGAAATTCGCATTCACATAATCAATCAGTTCTGAAGAAGTGTAAATTTCATAATTCACATCTCCATGACAGGTATTCAAAATGGCTGCTACTGATTGACGAGCGAGGTTGTAAATTCCTCCACCTTTACTATTCAACGCCTGCAACAGGGTTAAGTTAGCAAGTTTCGAAGGAGCCTCTGTAAACACATCGCCATAAAGGGTACAGGTTGAATAACATGCCCAACGATCTGTATGGTTTTTCCAATATCCTAAGGTACAGCCTTCAAAGGTTTCACAAACTGGCTCTTCTAATGTAGCTTGCGTTGTTCCTGTTTCGCACTCTGTATCAGATTTTCCAATTATGGTATAAGTTCCCGGAGGAAGACCAGCGAAGCCGGTTAAAGGTTGCTTAACTCCATCGTAATAAACAGTTGATCCGGAGGAAACCGTATAGTTGAAAAATTCTGTATCAATCGAAGTGTTACCATTTATTCGAATTATGATACCTCCCAAACCTGTTTCGCAGTCTGGCTGAATGACTTCCGCATCAAGAATGAAATCTACAGAATTTGTTCTTTCAATTATAACATCAAAAGGATCAGATTCGCAGCCATCTATCTCATATTTCACTTTGAAACTATAATTACCAGGTGCCAGAGCAATTTCTCCTTCGTAAAGTTGGTAACCTGAATAATTCGATCCACTTTCTTCCTTGTAACTATAGAAAAACTGGGATATTCCGGAAGCACTATCATAACTCAATACGACCCCGCCCTGTGCATTTTCAATACAGCCTGATTGTCTTGGCTGAATTACTGGTATTTGCACTTCTTCAGGTTCATCTATTGAGATATCGTCTATAGAAAGACCGCATCCATTAGCATCGATTACTGTAACTCCGTATAATCCGGGAGACAGGTTATCCAGCAAATAGGTATTTCCTGTAATTTGATCACTATTAACAGTGTAAGGTGCAGTACCGCCGCTTATAGTAACTGCAATACTTCCATCATCGAAGCCGTAACAGCTTACATCGTTTACTTTAGTTTCAACACCGACCAGATCCGGTTGAGAAATTTGAATATCTGATAAATTAATTTTACAGTTATGACTATCAGTTATTTCTACGGAATAGATACCTGCTGTAATGCCGACAAGATCTTCGGAAGTTTCTCCATTACTCCACAAATAAGTGTATGGTGCGGTGCCACCAGAAACCGTAATATCGATCGAACCATCTGATCCTCCATAACAACTCACCATCATTTTTCCACTAACTTGCGCAGATAATTCCGATGGTTGAACAATTTGGATTCCATCCAGATCTGCCGAACAATTATTAGCATCTGTTACGGTAACCGAATAAGTACCAGCAGCAAGATCAATAAGATCTTTGGTAGTCTCTCCATTGTTCCAGCTATATGAATAAGGCGCAGTGCCACCTTCCACTTTAATGGCAATACTTCCATCAGCGCCTCCGTAACAATTTACATCGCTCTTATCTTCTAAAGAAACGATTAAAGATGCAGGATTTGCAACTACGATATCTTTCAAAGAAAACTTGCAGTTGTTCTTATCTGTAATTTCTACAGAATAGTTTCCTGAAGCGATGTTATTTAAATCTTCACTGGTCGCCCCGTTGCTCCATAAATAAGTATAAGGAGCTGTGCCGCCGGAAACTTTAATATCGATCGAGCCATTTTCAGCTCCATTACAGGCTGCGTCAGTAATTTCGACCACTTCAGCATCCAGCTGTGTTGGTTGTGTGATCTCAATATTGTCCAGATTGGTAGTACAACCGTTCGCATCAGTAATCACTACGGAATACGTACCGGCAGAAAGTGATGCAAGATCTTCTGTAGTTTGTCCACTACTCCACAAATAAGTGTATGGCGAGGTGCCACCAGAAACCGAAATATCGATCGATCCATCTGATCCTCCATAACAACTTACGTTTTTAGAAGCATCTTTTGTTGCTGTTAGTTCTGTTGGTTGGGTGATCTCAATATTGTCCAGACTGGTGGTACAACCTTTGGCATCGGTAATCACTACGGAATACGTACCGGCAGAAAGTGAAGCAAGATCTTCGGTAGTTTCTCCATTACTCCACAAATAAGTGTATGGCGCGGTGCCACCAGAAACCGTAATATCGATCGAGCCATCTGATCCTCCAAAGCAACTTACATTTTTAGGAGCATCTTTTGTTGCTGTTAGTTCTGTTGGTTGGGTGATCTCAATATTGTCCAGACTGGTAGTACAACCATTCGCATCGGTAATCACTACTGAATACGTACCGGCAGAAAGTGAAGCAAGATCTTCCGTAGTTGCTCCGTTACTCCACAAATAAGTATATGGCGCGGTGCCACCAGTAACCGTAATATCAATCGATCCATCTGAATCCCCAAAGCAATCCAGGTCGTTTGTTGTATAATCTGCCGTTAATACTTCCGCCGGTTCTGAAATTACAATATCAGTAATCTGCACCTGGCAGCCATCACTATCGGTTACGGTCACAGAATAAGTACCTGCAGGAAGATTGGTTCGATCTTCAGAATTACTACTTCCACTCAGATCTGCCCAATCGTAAGTGTAAGGAGCATTCCCTCCTCTTACAAAAATATCTATCGAGCCTGTACTATCTCCTTTACAAGCCACATCTGTAAATGAATCAACCAAAGAAAACAAAGGGGGAATCACGGTAATTTCATCTAAAGTACCGCATTTAGGAGCGATGCCACTTGGGTCAAGCGGACACTGCCTATTGGCATTATCGGCCGCATCTGTCCATGCAAGATATAGATCTTTAATCTTTAAAGTTGTCCCGCAATTATAGGTCACTTTATCAGGAAAAACCAATTGAGGATTGGTCTTACCTTCCACCGGTCCGGCACATCCATTAATAGGAGTGGTAATAACATTACCTTCGCTATCGGTTTCCTCCAAGGTTCCCCAAAAAGCGAATGAGGTTCTTTCTGAACCCGTTTTATTTATTAATGTAAGCGTCAAATCTGCCACCAAAACTTCGCCTTCCGTACAGGTAAAGCAATCCTGAAGCCCGGTTAGTTCAGCAGTGGCAATTTCGAGATCTTTAGAGGTACAGCGATCTTCCGGCGGAAGATCCTGGGAAAACAAAGCCGTAGAGAAAAGTAATGATAAAGCGAAAATTATCATTTTAGGCGCACTTTTCTTGATACGAATCACCCTAAGAAAATGAGTTTCCCATAATGATCGGAAAGTAATTTTAATCATAATTCAAAGTTTAAAGGTTAGACAAACCATATCTAAGAAGTATGTAGAACTGGAGGCTTTTGATCGTAATAACCGATCATCTTTCCGGGAGGTGTGTAATGAAATAAGCTGAAAACCAGCATGGAAAAGGGCAAATAAACAACTGAATTAATATTCAGCAGTAATCCGTCTTATAGGGCACCTAATGTTGAAGCAAAAAAATTGTAGGGATTTGATCTCAGTCTTTTCACAAACTGAAAATCAGTTAGTTAAAGATATATCTTTTGTATATAAAAAGATAAAATTAAGTTAAGTAACACCAAAAATAGGGGAAATCCCTTATTATTTCATTTAGGTGCTATTATAGTTATCGAATCAAGAATATTAAGCGTAAATTTTACCTATTTCTTAAAATAATTCTTTCTGATTATCAAAAATTGAATTTTTAAGCTAAAGCAAGTCATTCTTTTCTTAATTAAATGTGTTTTCTTTAATTTCGGAAGGATAATTTAGAATGAACAGGTATGAAAATGAAAGCTCAGGGACTATATTCCCCAGAATTTGAGAGAGATAACTGCGGCGCTGGTTTTATTTGTAATCTCAATGGAGAACGTACAAACCAGATTATTCATAAAGCGATCGATATCCTAATTCGGCTAGAACATCGTGGTGCGGTTAGTGCCGACGGAAAAACCGGTGATGGCGCAGGGATTCTTATAGAAGTACCACATAATTTTTTTAAGAAAGTATGTGAATTTGAGCTGCCTGGATCTCGAGAATATGCCGTTGGAATGTTATTTCTTCCTAGAAATAACAATCAGGCAGACTTGTGTCGGGAGATTTTTGAAAGAGAAGTAAAAAACCAGCAATTAGATGTCCTGGGTTGGAGGAAAGTCCCGGTAAATCGTACCTGTCTAGGGAAAATGGCCAGTAAATCCGAGCCAGCAGTAGAGCAGGTTTTTATTGGTCGCCCTGAAAAATTAGACGATACCCAATTCAATGCTAAATTATATGCTGCCAGAAAAATTGCAGAACATGCGGTGGAAAATTCTGGTCTGGCTCAGAGCGATTATTTCTATTTCTCCAGTCTTTCTACTAATACAATAATTTATAAAGGATTGTTGATGCCTCAGGACATCAACGAATACTATAAAGATCTCAATGATCCGGATGTGATCACCAAACTGGCACTGGTACACCAGCGATTTTCTACCAACACTTTTCCCACGTGGGACCTGGCACAACCTTTCAGATATATGTGTCATAATGGGGAAATCAATACACTCAGGGGTAACTTAAGCCGTATGCGTGCCCCGGAAGAGCTTTTTGAAAGTGAACTGTTTGGTGAGGACCTGAAAAAAATCGTTCCTATTACCATGGAAGGAAAGTCAGATTCTGCTTCTATGGATATGGGTCTGGAATTATTGCTTCAAACTGGTCGTTCATTGCCCGAGGCAATAATGATGATGGTTCCTGAAGCCTGGGAGAAAAACCCATCCATGAGCGAAAAGAAAAAGGCATTTTATGCATACAACGCCTGCATCATGGAACCGTGGGATGGACCGGCTTCTATTCCGTTTACCGATGGAAATTATATAGGAGCACTTCTGGATAGAAACGGATTGCGACCTTCACGCTACACTGTAACAAAAGACGGTTATGTAGTCATGTCTTCGGAAACCGGGGTTCTGGACATCAAACCTGAAAATGTACTGAAACATGGTAGGCTCGAACCGGGAAGAATGTTCCTGGTAGATATGAACGAAGGGAGAATAATTGAAGATGCCGAAGTAAAAGAAAGCATTGTATCCAAAAGACCTTATAAAGAGTGGCTGGATAAGAATCTCCTTCCATTAGCAGATGTCCCTTACACTGGGAACCAGACGCCTGTGGAAGAAGAGCCTTACATGACGCGGTTAAAACTCTTTGGTTATACTTACGAGGATATTTCTACCATAATTTCCCCGATGGCTTCGCAGGGAAAAGAGGCAATTGGATCTATGGGAACCGATATTCCTCTTGCGGTGCTTTCACATAAACCGCAATTGCTTTTCAACTATTTCAAGCAGCTTTTCGCCCAGGTTACCAATCCGCCGCTGGATGGTATTCGTGAAGAAATCGTAACGGATATCAGCCTTTCTGTAGGAGAAGACATCAACCTTTTCGATATTGTTCCTGAGCAGTGTAAGAAATTAAAAATTCAGAATCCGGTGATTTCTAACGAAGACCTGGATAAAATAAAATATATAGATCAGCCCGGATTTAAAGCAAAATCTATTTCGATTCTCTATGAGGCTGATAAAGGAATGAATGGTCTCGAAGACCGTCTGGAAGGAATGATCCATGAAATCAACGATGCAGTCGATGACGGCTGTAATGTGATTATTTTATCTGATAGGAATGTCAATCCAAAACTAGCGCCTATTCCTTCTTTACTGGCGTGCTCGTTTGTTCATCATCGAGTAAAAGATTTTAATAGAAGGTCTTCCTTTGGAATTGTGATCGAATCTGCAGAGCCACGTGAACCGCATCATTTTGCGGCACTTTTCGGCTACGGAGCGAGCGCGATCAATCCATATATGGTGAATGAGGTGATCTATAAACTGGTAGAAGAAAAACAAATTCCGGTAGAAGATCCTGAAGAGGCGGTTGAAAACTTCAATGTCGCCATCGGAAAAGGTATCGTAAAAATCATGAACAAAATTGGGATTTCTACGCTACTATCTTACAGAGGTTCCCAGATATTCGAAATTTTAGGATTAAACAAAAAGTTTGTCGACAAGTATTTCTGCAACACTCCTACCAGAATAGAGGGAATAGGATTATACGAAATCGAGAAGGAAATTCAGAAGCGATACAAACATGCCTTTTTCCCACCAGAGACTGATACCGACCTTGATCTGGAAATGGGTGGTGACTATCGCTGGAGAAGAAACGGAGAAAGACACGTTTTCAACCCTGCCAGTGTGGCCAAACTTCAGCAGGCAGTTCGGCAAAATAGTTATTCTACTTATTCGGAATATTCCAAAATCATCAATGAACAAAATGAAGACTTGATGACCATCCGTGGAATGTTCAAATTCAAGGATCTGAATCCAATTCCGCTGGAAGAAGTAGAACCATGGACAGAAATCGTAAAGCGTTTCAAAACCGGAGCGATGTCTTTTGGATCGATTAGTAAAGAAGCCCATGAGAATCTGGCAATCGCCATGAACCGTATCAAAGGAAAAAGTAATTCTGGAGAAGGTGGAGAAGATGCGGGCAGGTTTCAGAAAGATATAAACGGAAACTGGAGAAATTCCGCAATCAAACAGGTTGCATCAGGCCGTTTTGGGGTAAGTATCGATTATTTATCGAACGCCCGGGAAATACAGATAAAAATGGCTCAGGGAGCCAAGCCTGGAGAAGGCGGACAATTACCAGGACCAAAAGTGAATCCTGATATTGCCAAAACGAGAAATTCAACCCCTTATGTTGGATTGATATCCCCTCCTCCACACCACGATATTTATTCAATTGAAGATTTGGCGCAGCTTATTTTCGACTTGAAGAATGCCAACCGAGAAGCCAGGATCAATGTGAAACTAGTATCGAAGGTAGGTGTTGGAACGATTGCCGCGGGTGTGGCAAAAGCGAAAGCAGATGTAGTTCTTATTTCGGGGTATGACGGTGGGACCGGAGCTTCTCCGCTTACTTCATTAAGACATGCCGGACTTCCATGGGAATTAGGGATTGCAGAAGCGCAACAAACCTTATTGCTGAACAATCTTAGAAGCAGAATTGTAGTAGAATGTGATGGTCAGCTAAAAACAGGTCGTGATGTTGCCATTGCTGCCTTACTAGGTGCTGAGGAATTTGGTTTTTCCACCGCTCCCCTGGTAGCATCAGGATGTATTATGATGCGTGCCTGCCACCTGAATACCTGCCCGGTAGGAATTGCGACTCAGGATCCGGAATTAAGAAAGAACTTTAAAGGAACGCCTGAAAACGTGATCAATTTCATGTATTTCATCGCGCAGGAAA
>CAXPUM010000009.1:0-45443 GCA_964220295.1 Flavobacteriaceae bacterium
ATGAAACACTAAGATTTGCGTCGCTAAAAGGTTTTTTCGGAATCTAAATTATAAGGTTTTTACTTATAACTTTCTATTTAATTCGTTTCACGGTTCTAAAACCTAAATGGTCTGTACCAGAATCCATCGAAGTTCCCATACGGGCAGATATTCTATAGCTGGCGCAGTATGATTTATTACATAGAAAAGACCCTCCTTTGATGATCTTTTCATTCTGATAAGGATTATCGGGGTTGTAATAACTCGTTGAACCTTTCGGGTTTAGAATTTCACCCTGCTCTATTGCCGACTTATAGTAATTCGTATCGTAATTATCTTTGGTCATCTCCCAGACATTTCCAGCCATATCATAAATATCCAGGCTATTCGGTGGGAATGATTTCACCGGTGAGGCATATTTATAACCATCTTCCGGGATATTTTTTACCGGAAACTGTCCCTGCCAGGTATTAGCCTCTTTGTTGAGTTTTTCTTCGTCATCACCCCAGGTATAAATTCCGCCGGGTCTCTTTCCATGCGCAGCAGCTTCCCATTCGGCTTCTGTAGGCAGGTCGGTTCCTTCCCATTTTGCGTATGCCAGTGCATCTTCGTAAGCGATATGAACAACCGGGTAATTGTCTTTTCCATCAATAGAACTTTCAGAACCTTGAGGATGTCTCCAGTTTGCTCCGCGTTTCCACTCCCACCACTGGCTGTAATCATTCAGGTTACTCACGTTTTCCAGTTCTTTTCTGAAAATCAAAGAACCAGGCTGTAAAATAGTATCATGTGGTTTTGGAGTTCCCGGTGGCAGCTGTTTTTTCATTTCTTCCCAGTCGATAGGACGTTCAGCTACGGTGACATAACCGGTTTCCTTGACGAATTTTTTAAATTCTGCATTTGTGACTTCCGTTTCATCAATGAAAAAGCCATCTACAGCTACAGGATGTGCCGGCTTTTCACGAGGTAAAGCGTAAGGATCATTATTCTGCGCCCCCATGGTGAATTTCACTCCCGAAACCCAAACCATTCCTTCCGGAGCTTCAATACTATCAGGCTGCTGTTTGAGTAGATCTTCAATGTCAACAGATTTGTTTGTTGAAGAATTTGTTTCGACCTTTTCAGTAGTTACATTATTTGATTCCCTTTTGTCGTTTTTACAGCCACTGGAAACCAGCAAAATGGAACAAAATAGTATGAGGGATATTTTTTTCATGATTGTTTACTCTTCTGAAATATAATAAAAATGAAAAAAGGCAGCTATTACAACTACCTTTCTCCTAGTAAAAACCTAAACTTTAATCTTCTGATTCGTCTTTTCCAGACTTTCTTGCCTTCATCTGTTCTTTGGTAAGAACTTCTTTAAATATCTGCTGCATGTACTTTTTATTCGCTTCTTTCATTTCTTTTTTATCAGCACCATCTTTTTTGAGTTTCCTGGTTTCCATAATCCTTTTAATCTGAAGATCATAGATCTTTTCTCGTTGTTCCTCACTCAATGCAAGGCTGGCGTCAACGGCAACAATTTGCGAATTCAATTCTTCTACTTTTTCCTGAGCTTTTTCTTTTACTTTGTCATTCTGGGAAAAACCTGTAGCCATCATCCCGATAGCCAGCAATAGGGTAAAAACTAATTTTTTCATTTTTTTTTCTTATTAAGTGTAAATATTCTTCGGTCACACCTTTCTGAGGTGTTAATACGAATTCAAATAAACTACCTCCATAGATCTCACAGTATAGCTACCAAGATCCCTGGTGGTAATATCCAAAACCTGAGAGTTCCCGGTAAGGTTATCTCCATCATAAACAGTAACTTCATAATCAAAAGGCACCATTACTGAAGTAATATTGTTCATTCCCATAGAGCTGAGATCTGAAGAATTGTAAGTTCCAACAGCCAATCTCGCGGAATCACCGGTATAATCAGCCCCGGCATATATAGCGGCCTGATCTGGATCTAAAATGGCATCTCTGACCGGAATACCTGCAACATCGGTAGTACGGTTCAACCAGGAATTGGTTTCATAATCGTAATATTTATTACCGGCATTCACCGAATGAGGAATATTATATTTTTCGAGTGTTCTGGTCATAAAGCTTGCAAAATCCACCTGCTCCTCTACGGTATACTCGTTCTCCTTATTATAGTTTCCAGCCATCCAGGCTCCAACCCAGCTTACATGTCCGGTTTCATTCATCCATTGAACGGCAGTTTCAATTGGTCCGGTTACATTTTCTCTCTCTTCTGAAGTACTACCATCTACCCAGTATTTTTTACTCTGACTTTTCTTAGGTCCAGCCGCATACAAATGCCATTCTGCCATCACATAAGGATCGTCACCACCAGGAATTTCTAGAAATTGCAGATATTCCGGATTAGAAATACTTACTGGAGGAAATATGATGTTTCTGGTGGGATTGGTTGAGCGAATAGTGTCATACACATCTTCATAGAAACTGTTCACGGCAGTGTAATCTTCTTTATACCTCCCTGATATTTCCACAAGTACATTAAATCCTAATTCCGGCCCAAAATCTTTTAACTCATTAGCCATATTTCCCCACCAGTTAACAAGATGTTCTCTCGCATCTTCATCTGATGTAGCTGTTTCTTCAAGATAGTGACCCTGATAGGCAATAATTGGATAAATTCCGTTATCAATACTCTGAGAAATCTGGTTTCTGAGATCTGTAATAAATTGTGCATCAGGATTCTCTTCATTCATTCTTATACGAACATTGGTAAAACCAGCATCCGCGAAATCTTGCGGAACCTGAGAAGAATAAAGTTCCATGTACTTGTTGAATTCAGACCAGGTAACATCGAAACCTACGCCAAGCTTTGTAACATATTCTGCCGCCGTAATCGCATCGGGGTCGATCAATGTTCGATTTTCATAGCAAACCACCTGCACGGTTAAACTGCTTTGCTCATAAGAAGTAACATTTACAGAATTAGGCAATGGATTCGATACAAATTCTGAAAATTCTGAATCTGTTGGTGCGATCCAGATCTGTGTATCGTTTTCATCATATACCGAAAAATGCACTAACTGGTAGTTTCCGGGAGCAAGGTCTAAATTTTCAGTTTCAGAATCTGAAGCAAAATCAACTCTTTGAGGATTTGCAATGGAACCTACATTTTCTACTCCGGTAAGCACCACTTCCGCGTATGCTGGAGCATTTTCAGAACAATCTGGTAAATCCGCACTGCTTTGTCTATTTAAATTTGATGAAGTTAATTCGATCTGAAAATTGAGGCTTGTATTGGTATCGGGAAGATTTTCTTCTTCTGAAGTACAAGAAATTATTGCGAGTAACAGCAGTGCAATATTCAGCTTTAAGAACAAGTGTTTTAGCTTTTCAGATCTAAATTTCATAATTGTATTGTTTATTGAACCAGTGCCTCTTTAATCTTTTACACCATATTTCGAAAAGGCCTATCTTAAATTGATTTCCTGCATTTTAAATGCAGAAATAGTAAGAAATTCATGGTGTTCTTTTCTGGAATTTGGATCAGGACCTCCAAAAGACCTGTATATTTTTAAATTTTTATAAAATTAATTCCCCTTTGCAAACTCTTTACACCATCAAGTGCATTATGGAAAGGGGAATTATTTTTGGTTATCAGCTTCTCTCAAGATTAGCTGTTCTTCATCATTTTTTTACCCTTACGCTTTGCTTTGCGCTGCTTTTTGGAAAGAATCTCTTTATTGATCTGTTTGTTATATTCTTTACTGATCTTCTTTCTCTGCTTGTCGAAATCCCCGCTTTTTTCAGGGTAATCATTCTTCAAGTCGTTGATTTCTTTTCGCATCTGAGCATAAAGTTCTTCAATCTTAGCTTCCTGATCATCAGAAAGTGCTACATCGGCATTTCCCGCTTCTATCCATTCAGAAATCTTCTCCATTTTATTTTCAGCTTTTTCTTCGGCTTTTGGAGATTGACTGAAAGCAGAAATGCTTACGGTTATCATTAAAATTAAACTCATTATTATCCTCTTCATTCTTCTAAATTTTTATGATTATTATTCAGTTGATTATGAAATCCACGGCCCATGGTGGGCCGTGAATTCATTTATCTTACTTTTAAACTTTTCAAGTAAGAATCTTGAAAATTCTATTGATTCGCTACTCGAATATTATCAAGTCTCCATCTGGTTGCATTATTACTAGCATCAGGAGCTCCTATAGTTGCTTCGTGTCTAAATGCTACGTAAAAATCACCAGAAACATTGATTGACTGGGTAATTCTTCCAAACTCCTGTCTACCAGGTCCAGAATTGTTTTGATCATGAGTTTCAAGTAAAGTCCAGGTTCCATTATCAAAAGATCCATTTGAATCTTCAGAATAATACACCTTTAAGGTTGAAGCATCAGAACCAGCAGACTCGGCAATATCATAAGTCAGATTATAAGCACCACCGGTAGAAGTTGTGAATAAAGGACTCACAATCACGTTATCGACAATTCCAGCTGAAGTTGCACCTTCATCGTCTTTATTTACATAACCTCCCTGAAGTCCCCATGTGGAAGAACTTGTAACATCAGACTCAGCGGCAAATTTGTCATTGCCTGTAAGTGAAAATGTAGAGCTTTCTGGGTCCACAACCGTTGTTGCTCCCAAAATTTCATTCATATAATTATAAGTCTGAACATTATCTTCTGCTGTAGATGATTCGAAGCTTTCGAAATAAGAGATAACATCATCAGATTCACTTCCGGTGTCTCCGCCTCCAGTAGAACCATCGGCCTCTACCTGGATATTATCAATTCTCCAACGTGTACCTTCACCTTCAGCATCAATTACAGCTCTAAATCTAAATGCGACATAGAAATTACCTGATGTACTTACAGTAGCCGATCTTCTCTGGAATTCCTGGCGTCCAACACCATCTGCAGTTAAATCTTCTTCTGAAACCTCATCAATCATTGTCCAGGTTCCGTTTTCGAAAGATCCATCAGAATCATCAGAAAAATATACCTCTACAGAATGATTGTCATGACTTTTTATATATCCAACATCATAAGTTAATGTGTAGTCTCCGGCAGTAGCTTGAAATGCAGAAGTTTTTACCACATTGTCTACCGTTCCAACACTTGTCTCAGCGCTGGTATTCGCATATCCATACTGGATACCGTATGCTGTTTCAGTTACAGTTTCATCTGCAAGAGTTGGGAAGGTGTTTTCCAATAAACTTGCAGTTCCTGGCCCACTAACAGTTTCCCCTGAAAGATTTTCAGTCGAGTAACCAAAGTCAGCTAAAGACGATTCAGCTGTAGCAGCATTAAAAGTCTCTGTGTAAGGAATTGCAAAAGAACCTTCTGGTACTTCACCACCAGTATTTCCGCCTCCTGTTCCAAACAAGTCTGGGCTATCTGTAGAAGTACATGAATCTCCTTCATAGAAGATATAAGGATCAATATTGGTTTCACCATCATGAAGTGCTTTTACGTCAGCATCGGTTATTACACCGCTTCTAATAACAGCACCGTCCATTGAAATTTCGAAATAATACTGGTCTTCACCATCCAGATCTGGAAGTGCCATACAAAGAGCTTCTCCAGGTGTATTTGCCATATCCATATATAGAAGACTTCCAGTATTGTCAGATCCAGAATATACTGTAGTACTAAAACTAGCATCACCAGCTCCACATGTGTTACCAACGATACAAAATTCAATTGCCATATGTGGGTCTAATGAGAAAAACAGATTTCCAAATTCATTCAATATTCTGTTTTCAAAACATAGAACATCAACACTTACTTCTGTATCTTCTCCAGACTGAACAGTAAAATCTAATGGAAGAGGCTCTTCGACAAATTGTTCATAGTTTCCAGCAGTTGGAGCAATCCAAATTGGATTATTCTCTGCGTCATAAACTACAAAATAGGTAAGCTGATAATCACCAGCTGGAACATCTGTTAACTCCTCATCCTGAGCAGTTACGTATGTTTCGCCTGCTGCTTCCAAATCTACCCGAAATGGAGCAGCGATAGAACCAATATTCATGGGTCCTGTTGCCACAATATCCACATAGGCTGGTTCGGCATCTGAACAATCAGGAAGATCTGTCACTTCTTGTCTATTCATATTATTAATCATGGCATTCAGTGTCGCATTAAAACTGATCCTGCCTGTATTATCATTTTCTGCTCCATCATCCTTTTCGCAGGAAGAAAAAGCGATAATCATTAGCGCTAAAAGCGCGAATTTGCTGAGTATTTTTTTCATCATTAAGCTTTTTAGTTTAAAATAGTTTAGTTGTAGGTTCTTTTCTAGTTCAATGGGGATATATAATTAATTACCGGTAATTCTAATATTATCGAACCTCCATCTGGTTCCGTCATCGCTAGTATCTACATCTCCGATTTCTGCAGTTATTCTTATTGCCACATGAAATTTTCCTGAAACGGGAAAGGTTACCATTCTTCGATCAAAAGCATTCCGCTCTGCACCCATAGTTGCTTCCGTAAAGCTTTCAGCTAAAGTCCAGTTCCCATTGTTAAAAGAACTCCCATCACTATCAGTAGAATAATATAATTCTACTACAGCCGAAGAATTTGGTTTTGAATAGCTGGCATCATAAGTGAAACTATAGGAACTACCATCATCTGCTCCTAATTCTGGAGAAATCACGACATTATCTATACTACCACTGGATGTTCCGTCTGTAGTTTTATTCACGTAACCCATCTGGATTCCCCAATCTGAAGTTGCATTCACATCATCTGCATCCAAAAATTTACCTTGTGCGTAGTTCAATGAAATGGAAGAACTTTCAGGCATTGCGACGGTTGTTGCTGAAGATACCTCTGAAACGTATCCAAAATCTGAAAGTTGGGGTTCTGACAAATCCTCGGCACTTTCAAAGGTTTCTAAATAACTATATGCTGTTCCACCCGAAGTTTCAGTTTCATCATCCTGAATGGTAAATGTGAATGTAGAATTATTTGGGTCTATCTGAAGGTCGCCACTTGCATTAGCTAAATTTAAAATAATCGTTTCATCACCTTCTTCTTCCTCGTCATCCAGTAATTCCAAAGTGATAGAAGCACTCGTTGCACCTTCTTCCAATTCAACAATAAGAGGATTTGAGATATCCCCATTAAAATAATTGAAATCTTCTCCCAAATTGGCTGTTGAAGCGCTACTATAATTAATTTCAAATGTTTGGTTTGCTGCAGCAGGTTGAGACAAATCGAAATTGATTGTAACTTTATCTGAATTTTCAGCAGCCATATCTGCATTATCTGGATCAAATCCAAGACTTGCAAAAGGTGAAGCGTCATCTTCTTGAATGGTTACCTCAGCAATGGAATTTTCTCCAATACTAAGACCTCCGGTTACTTCAAGAATTTGAAGTTTAAAAGTCTTTTCTTCCTCAAATTGATCGTTATCCAAGGCAATTATTTTTAAAGAAGCTGCATCGCCATACTGATCTACGTTCAATGTAATTTCTCCGTCGTCATTCGCTTCTTCAATTACATAATCCTCTCCATAAACGGCATCACCGGCACCGGCTACAACGGTGATACTACCACCATCTGTAGATATATTTGAGAATGCCAGATTTACGTTAAGGGTATCACTTTCTGTAACCTCAAAATTAATAGTGTCAAAACTAACCTCGGCACTCATTCTTTCCTCATCATCCTGAAAAATGACCTGTAGAAATGGTATTTTTCCAACCTCAATACCTCCTGTGGCTTTAGTAATTCTAATTTCCAGTTCGGTATCGGTGTTAAGTACTGAGTTATCTATGGGTTTAATTTGAAATTCTTTGTGAACCTCATCTTCCGCAAAATCTAATGTAAAAACAGACGTATCACGATCGGTCGTGTAATCCACCCCATATATCGCATTTGTTATGGAGATCTCAACAGATCCCTCACTGTGATACGGTGAATCCAGCCCAATAGGAACGATAATAGAATCTGCCGACTCTAGAGTTCTATATGTTTCATCAGAAAAAGAAACATTGGCACTTCCCGCTCCTCTTAAAGTATCATCATCATTGCAAGAAGTAAAACCTAGAATTACCCCTAGAATCATAACTGAAAAAAAGTTGATATGCTGGTTCATCATTTTCATTTCCGAAATATCTTTTAATACTTTAAAAAAGAGGTTCAATAACTGTCGTAGATGTTCCATAATTTGTCAAATTGCTATTTTACAGGGGTTTTCAGTGCTAAATTTTAATTTTTTCAGATAAATTATTTGAGAATAGCCAGCTATTCTACTATAACGATTTCACTCATTTTAAAGCCAATACGCTGAGCCCTGAGAAAAACTTTTTCTCCTTTTTTAATTTTAAGAGGATGGGTATATAATTTCCATTTCCCATCAAGGCTTATATCTATATTATTTGAATTTGATACCTGGTATACAATTGATGCTCCTTCCGTAGAGCAGGTTACCTTAATGGTATTATTAACCATTTGATATCCAGGTTTTGCAGTTAGAGGCTGTTTCCAACCAGGCCACATGATAGAGATTAATTTATTTTCAGGTATTTCTCCCAAGTCTTTGTGGCTAAACAAATAATCGTGCAATAATTCCCGATGCTCCTTAAGCACTGATTGTGCTTCAGAATTATTGGCAATGTTCATAATATTGTAGGGATCGGCATGGACATCATATAATTCTTCCTGGCCTTTCGTTGAAAACCAAATACGCTGAATAGAATCCAGTTCTCCTTTATCTCGCATTTCAATAAATTTTGGCATCATAGGCACCTGCATCCTATAGGAAATATCTTTATAACGTGTTTTCTCAGGATAAAAATTAAAGATATAGAGGTAGTCTTTGGTCCGAATTGCACGCATTCTATCAGTTACCTCGTCAAATCTATCAGATGTTCCCACAATATATTTTCGCGGTTCTGTAGGGTATTTCCCCGCGAAAGATTTTCCGTCCATATATTCTGGTGGATCGATTCCTGCCAGGCTTAAAACTGTTGGTGCAAAATCAATCATCGAAATTATGCGTTCACTTCTTCCGGCTTTTCCCAGACCTTTAATCATCAACGGAACTTTCAAACCGGAATCATAGATCGCTCTTTTCTCCCGTGGTAGCGGACCACCGTGATCACTGTAGAAAAAAATGATGGTGTTGTCGTAAAGTCCTTCTTCCTTTAATTGTGCAATGATCTCGCCCACTTTTTTATCCATAATTTCAATATTGCTATAATGCCTGGCAATGGTTTGGCGCGTAATATTATTATCGGGAAAATAGGGCGGTACCGGAACATCTTCAGGTTTTACAGTAAGTGGTTTGTCACTGTATTTCCATAATTTGCTTTCGTGCGTATCATCTATATTGAATACCGAAAAAAATGGCTGTCCTTCTGCCCTTCCATGCCAGTGTGCATCTCTTCCATTCTCATCCCAGGAAGAAATTGGTGCGGCGAACTGATAATCGGTTTTAGGATTATTTGTACAGTAGTAACCTTCTGCACGAAGGTATTCAGTAAAACACTTTACTTCTGAAGGGATTACAGCCGAATATTGCTTTATCGGGTTACCTTCAATATCCATTCTGTCGGTTTCCTCATATTCTCTATTTCCCCAGCCAATCACATCCTTACCGGTTCGCATGTGCATAGTGCCGATGCTGATAGGTTGCATCCCGGTAATGATCGAAGAACGATTAGGAGCGCAGACGCCTACGGTAGCAAACACATTATCATAAACTACACTTTCTTCTGCCAGCGCATCAAGATTAGGTGTTTTGGCCGTATAATCTCCATAAACAGGCAAATCTGGACTTATATCTTCGCAGGTAATCCAGAGAATATTTGGTTTATCCGATTGTGAAATACAAATCTGAAAAGTTAAAATACAGATAAGTGTTAATCGTAACTTCATGTTTAAAATTTAAGTTTTACTTCGATTCATATCGAATCGGTTCAAGTGAAAGCGCTGTAGTGACTGTTACTGGTACGTACTTTTCCAGTGGTTTAATTCAGCTGAAAGACTATCTCTTATTTGAGGATACCGATAACCTAAATCTTGACTTTCGCCTTGATCTTCTTCCATGTTGAACAGTTCTTTATGATTTTTTTCATAAAAATCTATCAGTTTCCACTTACCAGATCGAATAGCTGAAGCATTGCTCTCACCAGTATTTCTTGGCCTGGCCTTATCAGAATGCCAGTACACCGTGCGGTCGCTCCAGTCTTCCTGTTGCTGTATTAGAGGAAGTAAACTTTTGCCATCAATATCACTTACTTTCTCCCCTGAGGCAAAATCAAGAATTGTTGGCAGAATATCCATCAACATGACGATAGATTTAGACTCTTTTCTTGGTTTAAATTTTGGGTATTTTATGAATAAAGGCACTTTAGTCCCGCCGTCGTATAGCCAACCCTTTCCAGCCCTAAGAGGAAAATTAGATGTAGCAAGGTTTCGCTCTTTGAGTCCGTCATTAGAAAGACCGCCATGGTCAGACGAAAATATGATAATGGTATTCCCCTCCAGCCCGAAATCCTTTATAAATTTTAGTAGCCTACCTACATTTTCATCCATATTCTCAACCAATCCTGCATAGGTGGCATTGTCTTGACGCATTTTAGTACGACCGGTACCTTCTTTAATATATTCCGGCTGATTCCCAAAATCGTAATCTTCGATTTGCTTTTTATTTCTTAAAATATCTTTTTCTTTGGCTTCTATAGGTTGATGAACTGCATAATGATCAAAAGAGACAAAAAAAGGTTTATCAGAATTATTTTTAATATGTTCAATGACCTTATCGGTAAGCAAATCATTTAGAAAATCTCCTTCTTTCCCGATCTCATCAACATCAGGTATTGGCGATTTATTTGTATTCACATGTTTCTTACTCGGCTCATTGAAAGGAAAAAAATAACTTATTGGTGAGCCAGCTTCTCCAGCAGCCAAGGAATAATCGAATCCAAAGCCTTTCGGACCGTTCACTCCCGATCCTAAATGCCATTTTCCGAAGAAAGCTGTGTGATAACCGGCCTCATTTATTTTATTAATCAAGTTTTTCTCATCTGGTACCGCGTTCATCTCGAAACCATCGTCTGGCACACCTTGACTGGTCATAGGCCAGGAAGCCGTCATCATCGCAAAGCGAGAAGGCACGCATCGCGGAAAATTTGCATATGCGTTCTCAAATTGTATTGATTCTCTGGCTAGTCGATCGATATTTGGAGTTTGATAAATAGCGGAACCATTAATACTCAAATCATGATAACCAAGATCATCTATATGAATTAATAAAATATTAGGTTTGACCGGATCTGCAATTTTAGATACTCCGGCTTTTTGAGTTCCACAACCAGTATAAAGGAGTAGCGAAAAAAACAGAATCTGTAAGGGCCAAAGTTTCATGATTCGATTTATTATTTAGGTTGACTTTTTGCTTCCATAATCACGGAATGTGCGGGTGTAGGATTGAAATCGTCATCATAAATTGATTGAAAATATCCTTTCCCTTTTGCTCTTCTTACTCCAAGGTCCCACAGATTCAATGTTACTTCTCCGTGTTTGCTTTTTTTAACTAATACATCAACTAATTTGCTATAAACTTCTTTTTGAACTTTTCGCTCTGCATCTACATGTTTTTTCTTTTTCACCAAATAATCCAGCTCGGTAACATGAAATGCCAAATCGTTTTGATGCGCCCAGTCAATAAGGTTAGCAAGTTTTTGCATCGATTCATCAATATTGTCAACGAAATCCTCTCGCTTTGCACCTAATAGAAGGTGTGCCTGCCAACCTATGCCATCTACTCGATAACCTTTACTTCTCAAATACAGGACGGTTTCTTTAACTTTATCCCACATTTTACTCTCCATACCAACATTTTGATTGTAAACCAATTCAATGTTAGGTGCGTATTTTGTGGCAATCTCAAAAGCTTTCAAAATATAAAGGGGATAGCCATTCTCATCCAAGCCCATCTGTAACCATGGATTTTCCCAGCTATCGGTGCCTTTCTTAGGTCCAAACCAGCTAGCATCCCAAAGAATGGTTTCGTTAACAACATCCATCCACTTTACATTGGGCTCTTTATTAAATTTCATGGCAAACGCAGTGGCAAATTCTTCTAAATTCTTAGCCAACTCCTCAGGCGTACGATTATCTTCTTTCGCCCATTTGGATGCCTGTGGGCTTATTGGACCGTGAAGACGCACCAATAGATCATTTCTTTTGGCAAAATCAATGAATTCATCTACCTCGTGCCAATTCCAAACTCCCGGTCTGGGATGAATTTTAGTTTGTTTAGCCGCATTCGCAGGAGTGAGGTACGTAAAATCTTTTAAAAAGAGTTCTTCCTTTTTCGTGTTTAGCTCGTTATAATTGAGAGTTGCCCCAATTAATAGGTTCGATTTTTCAGACTTATTCTCATCCTGCGCACTTGCCTGCAGAACTATAAACGAAAAAAGCACTAGATATGTCCACTTCAATCTGATCATATATCGATTTAATTTTTGAGTTTTTGACGTCTCCTTTTTAATTTATCCTCCACCAAATACTTCTCTTTCCAATTTTTGAGCAGCTGCATCATTTCGTTTGTTTTTTCCGGCATTTCATCTGCTAAATTGTTTTCTTCGCTGATGTCTTTTTTAATATTATACAGCTCTTTTCTTTTTCCATCTGGGAAATAAATGAGTTTAAAATCTCCAGATCTTACAGCTGCAGATTTAGTATCACCAGTGCTCTGAGGCCTTGCTTTTCTATTGTTCCAAAATATATTTCGATTTTCCCAGCTTTCTTTTTGATCTAATACAGCCTTGTATGATTTTCCATCAATTCCTGAGACTTTTTCGTTCAAAGTGATATCAATCAGAGTGGGAAATAAATCCATAGCCATCACTATTGATTGATCTTCTACCCTACTTTCAAAATGATCTTCCCATTTTATAAATAATGGGACCCTCACTCCTCCTTCATATAAATGTCCTTTTCCGGCTCTCAAAGGATTATTCGTTGTAGCAAGATGACGTTCTCTCTTATTACCATCATTTGAAAGACCTCCATGATCTGAAGTAAAAACAACAATTGTATTTTCATCTATATCTAGATCTTTCAGTAATTGAAGCAACTTACCTACATTCTCATCAACATTTTCTACCATTCCGGCATAATCTGGATCATCCTGCCTCATTTTTCTTCTTCCTTCACCTTCCTCTATATATTCCGGGGTATCCCCATAATCGAAAGCATCTATTTCTTTTTTATTCCTATTACGATCTGCTTTCTTTGCTTCTAACGGGGTATGGACGGCATAATATGCAATCATTGCCATAAAAGGCTCTTTTTTTTTAGCATTGTTCTTAATGAATTCAAGGCCTTTATTTGTAAGCATATCAGACAGATAATCACCGTCCTTACCATCCTCCTCAACATTTGGGACTGGATCTTTTTTGTTTTCTTTGGATTTTGTATTGAAAGGGAAAAAACGTGTATCTACACCTCCAGCTCCTCCAGCAGCATAAGAATTCTTAAAACCAAAACCCTGAGGATCGTTTCCTTTTCCGTTGTTATCTGCAAGCTCTCCAAGATGCCATTTTCCTATATACATTGTGTTATAACCTGCCTGGTTGAAACGCTCTACGAAGTTTTGATCTTCTGAAACATTAGCACGAAGATTCCCTTTATCCTCATTAACGGGATATAATCCTGTCATGTAAGCGTAGCGAGATGGAACACATCTAGGATAATTCACATAGGCATTAGTAAAGGAAACTCCCTCGTTAGCAATGGCATCTATGTTTGGCGTTTGGTAAATTTTAGAACCGGTAACACTTAAATCATGGTATCCAAAATCATCAGCCAGTATAAAAAGTATATTTGGCTTCTCTTGTGCGTTTATTACAGTAGTAGCACAAAATGTCAAAACAAGTAATAGAAAGATATTTTTATTTTTCATCATACATTTTTTTCAATTGCTCCAGTTTTTCATGAAGTTTTAATCTCAGTTCTTTTTCTGCTTCAGCATATTTCTTTTGTCCGATATAGCTTTCTTTTTCTAATGGATCATCTTTATAATCGTATAATTCCTTGGCGATAATTTTATCTTCATCTAGTTTTTTATAGCTACGGTAATCATCTTCAAACCATTCTGTATATCGATATCGATCTGTTCTAATAGTATACCCCATTTTATCTTTTCCTCTTCCAAACTGACTAAAGGCATATTCCTTTTTTAAATCTGTTGAATCATCTCCGTCTAACATAGGCACCAGAGAAACTCCTTCTGCCTGAGGAGAATTAGAAACATGTGCCAATTCAAAAATAGTTGGGAAAATATCTAATAATTCAACTGGCTGGTCTACCTGGATTCCTTTTGCAACTCCCGGACCTGCTAACATCATAGGAATACGCGTTGCCTGTTCAAAATTGGAATGCTTACACCATTCTGTATGATCTCCCAAATGCCACCCGTGATCACCCCAAAGTGCGATGACGGTATTATCCATTAAATCCAGTCTTTCCAGCTCGTCCAACAGTTTTCCTAATTGTGCATCTATGTAAGACACACACGCGTAATAACCATGGATGAGTTCTCGCTGCTTATCTTCATTGATAATATCACCAATGTCATAATTGTCATCTATATCTGAATAAGACCTTAACTCACCATAATTATGATAGGCTACTCTTGGCGAGTTTTTAGCTAGTTGTTGAAATTCTGCCAGTTTAATATCTTTTTCATCATACATATCCCAGTATTTCTGAGGTGCTACAAATGGAAGATGTGGCTTTTGAAAACCAACTCCTAAGAAAAATGGTTTATCCTTTTTTGACAGCATTTGTAGTTGTTCTATTGCTGTTTGAGTATAAATCCCATCCTGGTAAGCCTCATCTGAAACATCTTCATGTTCTACTGTTGGTTTCAACCTATTAAAAACATAACCTCTTAAGCCTCCTGCCCCTTTACCTTTAGCAGTTGCCTCGTCGATCAATTCGTTCATTTTCCTTTTGGTTTCCTCATTCTGGTAGGTCCAGAAAATTGGCTCACCGTATTCGGGATCAAAATTCTTCGGCTGAATATGCGGAACACTCCAACTTTTCCCGTCATGACCCTCTGCAGCAGAACCTTTATGGTAAATCTTTCCGATTGCATTCGTTTCATAACCCTGCGATATTAAATATTCAGGCATGGAAATAAGATCTGGAGCCGATTTTCTAAAATCTGTATGTAAATCCCATACTTTCGTATGGTCTGGATAAGTAGCTGTCATTACGCTTGCTCGGGAAGGACCACATACGGCATATTGTACGTGTGCATTGGTAAAAGTCACCCCCATTTTGGCAAGCCGATCAAAATTTGGCGTTTTCATCTGGGTTTCGCCGTAATTGCTTAGCAATGGCTTGAGATCATCTACTGGGATGAACAAAATATTCATCTTTTTAGCATTCTGCCCAAAACTATTTCCGAAGCAAAGGCAGAATATTGCAAGACTGTATAGTATTTTTTTCATGTTTTATTTTTCAGATTTACCTGTAATAATATCTTCTGTAGTTTCCCCATTTCTTTCTACAATATCACCGAAGTCTTTATCGGTAATTTTACGAAACTCCTCCAGAGATTTATCGTCATTATATTTCTTCATCAAATCTTTCAGTTGAGATTTCAAATCTCTTATCACATTAGCATATTCTGGATCATCAATTAAATTGTGCATTTGGTTAGGATCCTGTTTATTATCATATAATTCCCACTTATCAATATTGTAATAAAAATGAGCCAGGGTATATCGGTCTGTTCTAATACCGTAATGAGGCTGCACGTGGTGCCAGTAAGGAAATTCATAATAATGGTAATACACGCCTTCTCTCCAATCTGCGAGCTTTTCTCCTTTTAAAGCATCAGCGAAACTTTGGCCCTGCATTTTTTCTTCAGGTTGAATTCCAGCTACATCTAATAGGGTGGGAGCAAAATCAATATTAGCTATCAAATCGGTATTTTCTGACCCGGCTTTTATTTCATTAGGATATCTAACTATAAAAGGCATGCGTAAGGATTCCTCATATATAAATCGTTTATCAAAAAAACCGTGATCCCCTAGATAGAATCCTTGGTCTGATGTTAATACAATCATTGTATTATCAGCAAGACCGTTTTCATCTAAATAATCCAAAACCCTACCAATATTATCGTCAACAGATTTGATACAGGCTAAATAGTCTTTAATATATGTTTGATAACGCCATTTTCTAGCCTCATCTTCGGTCATACCATCTGGCACAACTACTTCACCTCGCTTAGCACCGTAGAGCTCCCAACGTCTTCGATCGCTTCCTTCTAAACTATCTGGAGCGGTCATTTTCATATCACGACGGTGGAAAAAGTCCATTGTCATATCAGTGTCTCCGGCGGTAAGCTCACGACCTTTATAGTCATCATCAAAAGTTGAAGGATAAGGTAGCTCCTGATCCTCCCAAAGATCTTCATATTTCTTATCTGGTTCCCATGGTCTGTGTGGGGCTTTAAACTGTAATAACATTAGAAAAGGTTTCTGAGCTTTTTTATTTGCCTTCAGCCAATCCAATGCGAAATTGGTGGTTAGGTTAGTGGCATAACCAGTTTCTTTGACTTCTTTTCCGTTTTCGTTGTATACTGGATCCCAATAATGTCCCTGCTGACCAGCACCAGCGTGATATTTATATTCATCAAAACCTTTCGGTTCACTTCCAAGATGCCATTTACCGAATAAACTCGTGGTATAACCAGATTTTTGAAATTCTTGCGGAAAAGTCCATTCACTGGCATCGAATTTACCTCCGCTTTCATTTTTATAATACCCGTTTATATTGCTATAATTACCAGTTAATATGGCCGCACGACTGGGTCCGCAAATCGCATTTGTGCACAGCACATCCTGAAATATCATTCCTTCATTTGCAAGTCGATCTATATTTGGTGTATCGGCAATACCTTTAAACCTATCATTGTAGGCGGTGATCGCTTGAGTAGTGAGATCATCAGCCATTATGTAGATGATATTTGGCTTTTCCTGCTTATTCTGCTCCCTATTCTCATTTGAACTTTTTGCATTCTGGCATGAAATTGAGCCAAAACCTGCAAGGAGTATTGCTACAACTGTAAATATTCTACTTCGTATCATTTTCTTCTATTACTTTAGTATTGGTAACTTTCAGTTTTGTTTTCTTTAAATCTTTATCTTCGGAAGAGTTCCCTGTCATAATGGTAAAATCACCTTTTTCTACGATATAGTTAAAGTCAATATCATAAAAAGCGAGTTTCTCTGCGGTAATTAAGAATTGAACTTTTTGAGACTCTCCTGGTTCAAGATGAACTCTTTTATAGCCTTTTAATTCTTTAACCGGCCTGGTCACAGAACTAAAATCATCCCGTATATAGAGCTGTACGACTTCGTCACCTGTCATATTACCTGAATTCTTCACTTCAACACTCACAGTAACCGCATTATTTAAATCGGTTTCTGAATTCGAAAGCTCAGGTTGTGAAAACTCAAAACTCGTATAGCTTAGACCAAAGCCGAATGGATAAAGAGGCGTCTTTGGTGTACCATGGTATTTGTGCTTGTAAGTTGATGGTTTATGATTATAAACCATTTGTAGCTGGCCCACATTTCGTGGAACAGTTAGTGGAAGTTTTCCACTAGGATTAATTTTCCCAAAAAGAATTTCAGCAATAGCTTGGCCGCCAAAATTTCCAGGTTCATAAGCATTTATAATAGCCGAAGCATTTTCCTGTATCCAAGGTTCTGCTATTGGACTTCCACTAACGTAGATGACTATTAATGGTTTTCCATTACTGGCAATTTCCTTAGCAAGTTGTAATTGATTTCCAGATAATTGTAATGTGGCCCTATCAATATTTTCACCGGTAGTTTTATGGGGCCAGTCATGACGAAAAGAATTTTCACCAAGAACCAAAACATTTACATCAGCATTCTTTGATTTCTCTAAAGCTGAAGCAATCATCTCCCCCGTAATTTCTTTAGAGCGCTCACCAACATCGTAAAATTCTACAATGCTACCGTTACTACTGGCCAATTTTTGTATTCCTTCCAGAACTGTAGTCCAATTATCTTCTGGCTGTGGGGATGCCCAGTCGCCTAAAGTGGTCATATTATTGGCGTTTGGACCTGTCACAAAAATCTTTTTCGAATCGTTGAAAGGAAGGATTCCGTTATTTTTTAATAATGTAATGGCTTCTCGAGCTTGCTTTAAAGCGGTAGCTTGGTGTTCTTCAGTATTTATTTTTTGTGATATTTTCTCTAAATCAACCTGAGTTTTTTCAAACAATCCCAATCTAAATTTCGCCTCCAGTATTGCCCTGCAGGCCTGATCAACCCTTGATTCTGGAATAGTACCTTCATTGACTCCTTCAACTACAAATTCAAAAAATTTTGGTCCATGCATGTGCATATCTAATCCTGCGGAAACGGCCATCTCAGTAGCCTGTTTAAAACTCTCAGCAACTTTATGCAAAGAATAGATTCGGGAAACATCATTCCAGTCACTTACATAAAAGCCTTTAAACCCCCATTTATCACGCAAAAGGTCTGTCATCATCGCTCTGTCCATATGGGCAGGAATACCATTTACTTCATTATGTGCTGCCATGATTGAGAAAACATTCGCTTCCTTGATTGCCCTTTTATATGGTGGAAGAAAAATTTCCATCAAAGTTCTTTCTGAAATATCAGTAGGTGCTGAATTAATCCCGTTAACCGACTGGCTTCCGGCAATAAGATGTTTGGCACATGCTATTACATTATTCTTTCCGAAATTAGCAGATTGCAATCCGCGAATAGTTGCCACTCCCATATTTCCTACTAAATAAGGATCTTCGCCAAAAGTCTCTCCTGTCCTTCCCCATCGAGGATCTCTCAATACATCTATATTCGGAGTAAAAGCCCAGTGACTACCTGTTGCTCTCATTTCTGCCGCAGTTTGTTCACTGGCAATCATCTGTAATTCATCATCCCAAGTCGCTGCCTGTGTAATTGGTGAAGGATAGACTGTTGTTCCGCTAACCAGTGCATCACCATGAATGGCGTCAATACCTATTAACAAAGGGATTCCAAGTCTGGATTCTTCAGCAATTTTTTGTAAATCATTTGCTTCTTTGGCGTGAAGAATATGCAAAAAAGATCCAATTTTTCCTTCTCTAACCAGATTACGTATATCGTCGGCATCCATCCCTGGATAAAAACCCTGGGCATCACTTTTTTTCATTTCCTCTTCAGAAAGATTTCCGCTCGCCATTAACATATGTTCTATACCAACATATTGGCACATTTGGCCTACCTTCTCTTCTAAGGTCATTCGCCCAATCAAATCATTCACTCTTTTATTAACCTCAAGCGACGAATCCTTGTAGGGAAGGTCCTGGGCGAATGCTTTAGAAACGAGGCAGATAAGTAAAATAAGTATGTGATACTTATTCAATTTCATAGACTTTTGTTTTTGTACTGGTAGATTAATATCCAGGGTTTTGTTCATTGATTTCCGGGTTACGGCTAATTTCATTAAATGGAATAGGCAGCAACATATTCTTTTGATCATCGGGGTATATAAAATCTTTTAATCTTGGATTATCCTGGCTCAGGCTATCAATAAAATCATTATGTAAATTGACTACTTCCTGTAGAAAATAATCGTAGCCATATCTTCTTGTATCAAACCACTCATGCCCTTCACCAAGCATCTCGTATTGTCTTTCTTTCCTGATACGTTGGCGAAATTCATCCTGCGTCATACCGCTCCAATCTGCCGGTTCTTCAGCCATCCCATTTTCAGTATTTCTAGCTCTAGCTAAAACCTGATTTACGTACTGGTAGGCATTGTCCGGACCACTCAGCTCGTTCTCGATTTCAGCCAGCATCAATAAAATATCGGCATAGCGAAGTTTTAAAAAGTTTTTCTTCGTGGTGGTTCCGTTATAAGTGGGGTCAATATACTTTCGTAGATATGGAAAACCTTCATTCCCGTTGATCTGAACAGGATAAATATCAACCAGCCCTCCATCTGATGTTGGATAAGAATCAAAAATGAAAGTCTCATCTATCCGGGGATCCCCAGGATACGTTTCCATATGATTAGTATATGTTTCTTTATTGGGCTTCCACCTTCCAAAAGTTTTAATTGTTGGTGGCAAGTAGGCACTATTACTAGGAGTATAACTTCTCGGTGCTTCAGAATTTCTTATTGCACCCGTATGACCATACTGAATTTCGAAAATCGATTCACTGGTATTTTCATTATCAATATTAAAGAGATCTGCATAGGTAGGTACAAGGCTGTATTCTCCTACAATTTTTAAGGCTTCTTCTTTAGCCATTTCATAATAAGCAGCATCACCACTAGGACCACTCGCTAACGTAAAATAGACTTTAGCCAGAAAGGCATTAGCGGCAAATTTCTTTGGTCTACCTTCATACTTAGGAGTTTCTGGTAGAAGATTTTCAGCCATTTTGAAATCGTTAATGACCTGAGCATAAACTTCTTCTTTTGAAGATCTTGGCAGGTATAACTCATCTGCATTGACTGGCGTAAGTCTTAATGGAACTCCTCCAAAAAATCTAACCAGATCAAAATAGGTTACCGCTCTAGCAAAATAGGCATGCCCCAAGGCGGCCTCTTTATTATTTAATCCAAGGTCCTGACTCTCTAAGTTGGCGATTAAAATATTTGCGTTATTGATCGTGGAATACATTTGAGGCCACATATCTGTAAGCCAAATATTAGAGGGTGAAGTTTCCAATCTGGTTGCGTCTTCACTGGCTCCCTGTTGGGAATAAAATTTTCCAGAAACAGGTGCGATAAATCCATGATAAGCACTTCCATGATATTGACCGGAAGACATTGCCAAGTAAATACCGTTTACTGCCGTTTCCACACCCTCTTCAGTATTAAAAACCTGCTCCTCAGAAAAGTTTGTTTCTGGTTTTTTATCGAGCTCATCTGAACAGGCACCAAAGAACAGTGTGATAATTAATAGATAGGTTACTTTTTGAAATAGACTGATATTGTTTTCTATTACTGAAAAGTTATTTCTAAGTGTATATAATTTCATGTTCGTCATTTTTAAAATCCAACATTTAAGCTAACAGCAAATGTTCTTTGATTAGGAAAGGAATTTCGGTCTACACCAACTCGTAAAGGATCAAATGAATAGCTTTCAACTTCCGGATCAAATCCAGAGTAATCTGTCCATAAAGCGAGGTTTCTACCGGAAAGTGAAATGTCAGCTGAATTAACTACCGAAGAGTCTTTTAAAGGAATCTGGTAGGTTAAAGAAACATTGCTGAGTCTAATAAAACTAGCATCCTCTAACAACCTATCGGTAAAATCTATGTTGGTTACCAGATCGTAGGCTAATCTTGGATATTGACCATTCGGATTTTCTGGAGTCCAGGCATCAAAATAAGCAGCGGGGCGAATATTATTACTATTCGGTTCCGCATAGTCAGTCCGTTGAAGGTTGGCATTGGCTATATCGTTACCCTGAACTCCGTTAACCAGTACATTCAAAGACCAGTTTTTATAATTTACTGTTGATCCCAGACCAAAATTATAGTCTGGATTGGGGTCTCCGATAATAGTTCTATCCAGATCATTTACGATTCCATCACCATTCTGATCCACCATAAACACATCTCCCAACTGCGGTGCGATTCCCCCAAAAGATGGAGCATTAGCCAATTCCTCTGCATTATTTATAATTCCATTGGTTTCATAACCGAAGAAAACGGCAGCCGGACGGCCTTCTAAGAATATATTGGCAGGACTTTTAAAATAATTACCGCCAGAAATATTATTTCCTAAGAAACCAGCTCCTCTTTCCGTTCCGAAATCCTGAACAGGCAAACTCCCCAATTGACCAACTTCATTTCGGTTAAAAGATATATTTCCGTAAAAATTCCATGTGAAGTCTTCTGTTTGGATAATATCAGCATTTACAGAGAGCTCTAGTCCTTTATTAATAAGTGAACCGCGATTGGCTGGATACCCGTCAAATCCCCCTGCAGAACCAGGAAGAGGGAAATAAATTAAAAGATCATAAATATTCTTATAGTAAACATCAGCTGTAAAACTGTAACGATCATCTTTTAAACCCAAATCAATCCCAGCATTATACTGGCTTGTTTTCTCCCAGGTTAGGTCAGGATTAACCAAATTAGCCGGAACAGTAGTTGGTAGTGAATTATCACCGTTGGCATAAACTGTTGCAGGTGTTACATAACTGGCGAAAAAAGAATAAGGATTAATGTTTTGGTTTCCGGTTAATCCCCATCCCGCTCTTAATTTCAACTGCGAAATATCATCATTATTTTTAAGGAATTTTTCATTCTCCACTCTCCATGCTAGACCTAAAGATGGGAAATAGCCCCATCTGTTACCTTCTGAAAAATTAGAACTTCCATCGGTTCTAAAGTTGAGGTTTACGATATACCGATTTTTATAAGAATAATTCAATCTACTAATTCCTGAAATAATTAACTCTTCCTGTTTTCCGAGAAAATATCGTTGGTAAATGCTGGCATTGGATAAACCGTCCCCTCTTAAATCCTGTAATGGAAATCCTGTTCCAGTAATTGAATTGCGTTCCAGAACATTATTATCTATGATAAACCCTATCATAGCATCCAGTTTATGACCCCCGTCAAATTTGGTCTTGTACTCCAACAGGTTGTCAATATTATATCGGAATCTTTTTAATTCTGACAGACCGGCCTCTCCGTTTACCTCAACACCTCTTCTCAAAGATGTTCCATAGTAGACCTGGCGATCTTTATAACGATAGTCTCCACCTAAGTTTAGGCTGTAACTAAGATCATCAGTTAAATCCCAATCAAATTTTACGTTGGCAAGAGTTCTAAATTCTGTTGCATAATCATCATAATCTTTCAACCAAGCCAATGGCCCCTCGAAGACATTCTCTAAGTCAGCATTAGCAACTTCGTCTGGAGTATTAGAGGTCACACCAAAAAATGGTGCGGCAGAATAAATATTTCTAATAAGATTATTATTTGTTCCCCCAAGATTATCAGTCCCTTTAGAGGCCGAGTTCTTGCTTAAAGCTGCAGAAATTTTGGTCCTCAGTTTCATTTTTTCATTCAGATCCTGAACGAGGTTGATATTGAAATCTCCCGTTCGCGCATAAGTGCGTGGAACAATTCCCTCATTTTCAGTAAAACCTCCTGATATATAATATTTTGTAGTTTCGGAACCACCACTTACAGATAATCTATAGGTATTACTTAGGGAGTTTCTATAAGTGTACTCGCTCCAGTCAACCGGGACAATTCGCTTAATAAGAGCAGAATTGGCAATCATATAATCCTCGCTGTTCTGATATGGAGCATAAGAACCATCAGAATATTGATAGTAATTTGGTGAAAAACCCTGAGCAGCCCGGTAGTCATTTTGATAATTGATATAATCTTCAGGACCAAGCATGTCAATGTCATTTACAATTGTGCCAAAGCGAGATTGAAAACTGAAATTGAACTTGGCATTTCCTGTCTCACCTTGCTTCGTGGTGATAATGATAACACCGTTTGCACCGCGCGAACCATAAATGGCAGTTGCCGAAGCATCTTTTAAAATTTCCACACTGGCAATATCACGCGGATTTAAACCTGTAATTCCTGCCTGTGGCGACAAATAACTGTTCCCACCTACCAATGGATCAGAAACATCCTCTGTAGCCGAATTAACTATAATTCCATCAATAACATATAATGGCTGCGAATTACCAGTTAAACTACTGGTACCTCTAATTTTAATAGATGTTGGTGCCCCAGGTTCAAAACTATTCGAACTCACATACACACCGGCAGCTCGTCCTTGAATAAAATCTTCAATAGAGCGCGAGTTTTCCAACTGCTCTTTATTAGGCTCTAAAGAAGTAATCGCACCTGTGACGTCACCTCTACTTTGTTCCCCGTACCCAACAACTACAACCTGGTCAAGGCTTTGGGAATTCTGTGCTAGAGTTACATTAATTTCATCCTGATCTCCTACTGTAATTTCCTTTGGTTTATAACCAAGAAAACTAAAAACTAAAACTGAATTGTCACCTTGAACTGTTAGCTCATAGTTTCCATCAAAATCGGCAGCTGTTCCATTAGAAGTTCCTTTCTCGAAAACCGTAGCTCCAGAAAGTGGTATATCACTTTCATCTACAATTGTTCCTGTCACCGTTTTTTGACCTACAACGATTGCAGAAAAACTCAGTAAAAAAATTAGGATAAAATATTTTTGATTCATCATCGCACTAATTGTTAATTCGATGTTACTAAAGTACCCACAGATGGGTATATTTTAAGTCTGAATAAAATCTAAAAAGGTTTGAAAACTGTCTAAATTCTAAAAAAAATCATGCTAAAACCTTGATATTGCTGATTTTTAATGAATTCATTGAGAATAATATAAAAAGCATCAATCCTCTTTGGAGGTTATCTTCGAACGATATTGACTAGGGGTCATATCGTAAAATTTCTTAAAGGAAGTGCTAAAGTATTTTGGGTTACTGAAACCAGATTCATAAGCCACTTCTTTTATATTTTTCTTTGTTTTGAGAAGAAGATTTTTGGCATATTTCAGCCTAGTATTGATAATAAGATCTTGAGGAGAAAGATCAATAAGATTCTTTAATTTCATGTAAAGAGAAGTACGACTCATATTAAACCGTTCTCCTATATCATGTACTGAAAAACTTTCATCTTTAATTCTTTCTAAAATAAAAGCCTCCATCTCCTTAATGAACTTTTCATCACTTTCATTTCTAAACTGTACAGCAGTTTCCAGTTCTGATTCTTCCTGGTATTTCTTCTGAAGTTTTTTCTGCCATGTCAATGAATTGACAACTTTTGCGATCAAAAGGTTAATATCTATAGGTTTCTCCAGATATTCTGAAATTCCTGTTTCCAGACTTTCAATTTTCTGACTTCTATTTTGTAAAACCGTCAGCATAAAAATCGGGATATGATTCAGGTTGATATTCGATTTGATTTCGCGGCTCATAGCTAATCCATCCATTTCTGGCATAATCAAATCAGTGATAATCAGATCTGGAAAGATCAACATTGCCTTTTCCAATCCCTGTTGACCATTTTTAGCTTCAAACACCTGGAAATGTTTTCCTAGAATAAGCTCTAACTCCCTTCTTAATTCGTCATTATCTTCAACTAATAAAATTTTACTCTCACTAAATTCGGAAAGTTTTCCACTATCTTCAAGGTTTATGGTTTTTGACGAGGAAGAGCTTACAATGGCGCTCTGCCTATAATCTTGTTTCCTGTTTTTAATAAAAACATGGAATGTGGTTCCTTTATTTTGTTCACTATCAAAATTGATCTCTCCGCCGGTTTTATCAATTATATTTTTCACTAACATAAGTCCGAGGCCAGTACCAGGTCTTTGACTATTCACCACATTTCTTGCGCGATAGAAACGCTTAAGGATATTTTTTTGCTGATCTTTAGGTATTCCAAGACCATTGTCAGAAACGACCAATTTTAAAGAACCATTCGTGGTAGGCTCTGTTTTAACCGTTACAATTCCCTGGTCATGAGAGTACTTGATGGCATTAGAAACCAAATTGAATAGAATCCGGTCATATTCCTCTTTGTTGAAATAAAACAATTCACTTTTCCATTTGTTCTCAAATTCCAAATTGATTTGATGCTCCTTCAACAACGGCTCAAAATCTGCCAATAATTCTCTGGTATGAATTTCCACATCAATTGCATCGATATCCTTACTTTCCTCAACCGTTGATTTTTGGTAATTCAGCATCTGTTCAAAAAGGGAATTTAACCTGTTGATGGTCCCTTTAATTCTTTCGTTGCCTTCAGAATCTGATTTTTGCTTCGAGAAATTATCTAATGATGACAAAAGAATCGCTAGCGGAGTTCGAATCTCATGAGTAAGATTGTTATAGAAATTGACCTGCTGCTCTGCGTTCTTCTTATTAACTAATGCGGAAGTAACATAAATTATTAGGAAAAATAGTCCTATAAAAAACAGAAAATAAATCATCAAAGCTACCGGAGAGGTATACCATGGTGGATTTACCTCAATTTTAACGGAACGTGTAGGACCGAACTCGCCCAATCTATTCGCTGCTCTCACTTTAAAAATATAATTACCCGGACTAATATTGGTGTAACTCACCTCATTAGTAGTACTTGGGGGACTCCACTTATTCTCAAAACCTTCCAGCATCCAGGAATATTTCACCTTACTACTGGCATTATGCAAGACGCCCACGAACTCAAAACCAAATGAATTTTGATCATATCCCAATTCTAATTCATTAGTGATATTTATAGATTTTTCTAGTGGTTCTGTTCCCGGTTTAACTATTAAATTAGAGATGGAGAATTCTTCAAACATTATTACTGGCTGCAGACTCTGTTCATCGATTTTACTTGGATCAAAAACCGAAACCCCTTCGGTACCACCAAAGGCCAGCCTGTTTTGATCAAGCCTGGCGAAACTTCCATAATTAAATTCATTACTAGCCAGACCATCGTTTTGATCATAAATCCGAATTAAAGTATCATTATTCTGAAACTTCAGATTTACCAGACCACTAGTGGTACTAGCCCAGATATCATTTGGTTTCGATGCAATTACACCCTGAATAACATCTGAAGGCATTCCGTTGGTTTTATTGAAACCAGTTAGTTTTTCCGTTTTAAGATTATAGAAAAGTAATCCTCCTCCGTTACTGGCTATCAGTAAAGTGTTGTTATTCAGTTTTTCAACAGCGTTGATCGTAAAATAATTGAATTCATTGTTTCCAGGAATGAGTTTATCAAAATTGATAATTTCATTTGTTTTTTTATCCAGCTTCTGAATTCCATTACGGCCAGCCACTATTACACTGTTTCCAGGACCAGCGTTAATGCTTTTTACCTGATCAATGGGATAAGAAGCAATTTGACCTTTTGGAGAAATACGCGTAAGATTTCCATCAATTCCTCCAAACCATAAGTTGCCTTCGTTATCTCGATAGATATCATATACTTTATTAAGAGGGAAGCCAGCCATAACTTCAGAGGAATAATGTTCCGTTTCGAAATTGTCTATAGAAATTTTATAAACACCGCTATCATAGGTTCCTGCCCACATGTATTTTCCGTCAGGTTCTAAGGCTAGTATAATTTCCGAAAACTCCTTATCAACGCTGGTCAGACCAGAAAGATAATTCCACTTTCCTGTTTGATTATCGTAAATAGTAATTCCTTTTTTGGTACCGAACCAAATTCTACCATATTCATCCTGAGCTATAGATCGCACAAAGTCACTTATCAGACTGTTAGATTCATTGATAATATGACGAAAGTTGGTAAAATTGTTGTAATTAGGATTATAAAAATTTACACCACCTCCATATGTTGCAATCCACAAAATATTTTCCCGGTCAAAGTGAATGTCATAAATACCATTACTAGAAATTGAATTTGGATTATCCTCATCATTCTGAAAAACATCAAATGAATTGAATTCCTTATCGGTAACGACTAATCCGCCACCATCTGTAGCAATGTAGACGTTATCTTTATTGACAATCAGGTCAAAAATTGGAAAGTCTCTTCCAATTGGTAAATTGATTTTTTTTTGAAAACGAAAATTATTATCTAGTAAGATTAAACCGCTTTTTCTGGTTCCAACAAGAATTGTTTCATCGTTCAGTCGCGCCAGGTCTGTAATATTAAAGGGGCCTTTAATATCTAGTTTCTGAACATGCTCGCTTTCCTGCTCTATCTTAAATAGATCAGTTGAAGTTCCTACAAGTATCTGCTCTTCAAGATTATGAACAGTCTGCACATGAGTGATGTCGCCAAAACGTTTAAAATCATAACTATTATTTTTCTGAGTCAGCTTATACAAACCATTAAAAGCACCGATCCAGATATTGCCAAAATCGTCCTCGGCCATAAATTTGACCAAAGTTGGTTGAAGACGCTCCTGGTCTTCGATCTTAATAAATTCCCGATTAGATTTATCAAATAAAGCTACCCCATTTTCACCCCCGATCCATACACGGTTTTTTGAATCGATAAAAACAGTTTCTACCCGGGAGCTGAAATCTTCTGGCAGACCGGCATATTTATTATAATTTTTAGATGATCTTGAATTGTACCGAATCACGCCCTCTTCCGTCGCCATCCAGATATTCCCCACACTATCTTGTGCAATTGCATAAACTATACTCTGGCTTATTCCTTCCTGGGCTGAAAGTTTTTGAAAATTGAATGTTTCTTGCGAAAAAGTTGTCATCGCAAATGCGAGTAAAAGAAGTAATAAAAACTTTTCGCGCAAATTGTTCATTTTTTTGAAGGTGGTATAATTTAAGCCTTTTGTGAGATTTGTCAAATAGAAAATTGATAAACGCCTCTGGCAATTGCTAATAAACAAAAAATCAATCTTACATAGGTTTAAAATCTGTCGATAAAGGCATAAACCTGTTCAAATTTTGCTATTATCTTAAGTTTTACAGATTGTAATTTCTGGTTTTAAAGATTTCTACAAATCGCGTTTTCATAATACTTCCTTCTTCCAATTGAAAGAACATTCAGCCTGCCTTTCTTAGTCCAGTGCCGAAGTGTATACTCATCTAGGTAGGAACCAATATGGCTTGACTGAAAATATAAAAGTAGAGAAGAAATTATTTCGAAATAAGAATAATCGAATTCTCAGTTGGCTATTCAAAGGATAGAGAACCAATAAATCGACAACTCTACGTCCATTACTTTACCAATAGCGATAACCGGAAACCATTTAAATCAGAAACAGACTTTAGAAAAATTCAGCAGATCTTTTAAATTTTCAAACTATTTTCCCTCTCAAACTATTGATTTCTTAGTAGATTGAACAGAACAATGACAAAGTAAACTTAATACCATGCTAAATCCCAAGCTTATAATTTTTGATGTCAATGAAACTTTATTAGACATGAGTTTTTTACTGAAAAAAATTAATGTGAAGTTTCAAAATAATCGTATTGCTGAACTATGGTTCAGCAAATTACTTCATTATAGTTTGGTGGAAACTACTTCAGGAAAGTATCAAGATTTTACGGAGATTGCCAAAGCTGTTCTTCAAATGGTTGCTGAAGAAAACGAGTTGCAGATCACCGAAGATGAAATCGCTGAAATTTTAGGCACAGTAAGAAATTTGAAAGCCTATCCAGATGTAATTCCAGGTTTAAAAAAGCTGAAACTTCACGGGTACAAATTGATTGCCCTCAGCAATGGGAAACCTGATGTGCTGAAAGATCAACTAAACAATGCCAAAGTAGCCGAATATTTCGATGCGATATATAGTATAGAAATCGTCAAAAAATATAAGCCTCACCCTTCTACCTATAATTATATCTTGAAAAAGGAACAGGTGGAAGCATCTTCCACTCTCATGGTAGCCGCTCATGGATGGGATCTTTATGGAGCAAATTCAAATGGCCTCTTAACCGCTTTTATAAAGAGACCAGGTAAAGTTCTTTATCCTTTGGCTGAAACTCCAGATTTCAGTTGCCAAACTATCACAGCTTTAGCCGAAAAACTTTGTAATTAAATGATATTCCGCAGCACTAAAAAAAATCTAGCCAATCATATAAAAAATAGCTGATGAAAAAAGGTTTAAAATTGTCGAGTCCAATACTGGTTATTTTGGCAGTTCTGTATTACTTATTTTCATCATCTGGCATGGGAAAAGTGGTAACAGATTTAACCCAGGCATACGCAGATCCAGAACTTTACAATAATGCTATTGAAAAGGCCAATTCTAATAAAGAGGTGATAGAAAGTATTGGAGAAATAAAACCCATTGATAAAATGACCATTCTGAATGGAGAAGTCAAGTTTTCAGACGATGACCAGATAATACATTCTACTGTAAAGATTACTGGTTCCACAAGAAATGGAAAATTGGATCTAACTGCCGAAAGAGATAAGGAAAGCTGGCGCTACCAGAAAATCAGTATCCGAATTAAGGATTCTGAAGAGAAAAATAAAACGATTGTTATCCTGAATCAGCCATAAACCTTCGCTTAATTATAGGGTACCATACGTTTATTGGATTAAAAGCGAATTGCTCGTTCAATAGACAATAAAACCTGTTCATCCGCTTTTATTTCCGGCAGAGCTGCTAAAATTTGAAGTATTTCTTTCAAATACCAGATGTAAATACGCAACCATTTTAAAATTATCGTATCTATAAATAAACAGTTGGAATGAAAAATTTTCTAAAACTTTTGATGATAGGTTTATTGGTTTCCGGATGTTCAAATGATGATGCAGTTGATCAAAAAGAGGCAAATGCTACAAAAGTTATTTTCGGAGGAGTATATGGAATGTGCGGTGGAGATTGCAGAGATTTATATATGATCAACAAGTCTGGTTTATACAAAGATGCAGATTCAGAATCTGATCAATATGGAGATTGGTCTAATACTACTTTCGAAGGAAAATTGAGCCAGGAACAGTTCGCAGATGCATCAGAACTTCTGAACATCCCTACGGAGCTCCTGCAGGAAGATTTACCGCAAAAGGATCTAGTACAGGCATGGGCTGATATTGATTATTATATTTATATAGAGAAAAACGGAAAATCTCAGCAGATCATTTTAGACCATATTCATCCAGATGCCAATCCCGAGGTTAAAGAGTATTTCAAAAAATTTCTCAAACAATACAAGAATTTAGGAGGCTCTATCATTGACACTACCAATATTAACAGGTATTATTAAAATTTCGCTTAAATACGAAAATCAGTAAATTTTTTTTAAAATTTGACTTTAGAGAAAAGTTTAGTTACCATTAATAATAAATTATTTAATTCAATCGTAACCAAACTAACATGAGTAAGGCCAATAAAGTTTTATTAAAGCAATTTTTTATTACTGGATCTATCTTCGCGCTAATGATGGCTGGTTTCAATTATATAATGGAGGACAATTTCCAAATTTGGAGATTTTTATTCCACTTTATTAGTTTCGGATTGACAATGGGATTTTTGGCTCGTAAAAATTTGAAAAATCAAATTCCCACCAAAGATTATCCGATTAAATAATTTAATCCGAAATTAACCATCCGATTTTTTCATTCTAAAAACTGGAATATCTTTATTCCCTGACTAACTAAAATCTAATTATGGGACTGAATGCCTTAATTTCAATCGATTTAAAAAATAACAGTCTGGACCAGCAGAAACAGTTTGATGAAGCCATGCAGGAAAAAGAATGGTCTAAAATTGAATCTATAAAAGATACATGGGTTTCCAGTTTTAATGAAGGGGTATCTCGCGAAAAGGCTTTGGAAGTTATTCAGAATGATGTTATGGCCATTAAGCAGGAATATGATCTCCAAAACTTAAGCCTTGCTGTACAACTATCTGAAGAAGATATTGTTTACGGCGATTTTTAATTAGTTCCCTTCCAAAATCTGATTGTTTTTGGTCAGCCAAAAAATGGTTTCACGATCATCCTGACCAACGGGAGTGCGTTCCAGAGCAACAATTTGTTCGGCATCTTTATCTTCCTTACTATATAGAATAAAAAATAGGATGGGCGCGCTTCCATCAAGAGAGATACATTTAACAATATCCTCCCGTCCCTGATCGGCTATACGGTTTTCTGTTTCCAGAACTCTCCAATATTGATTTTGATGAGATCCTTTTCCAAAAGATTCGATAGACACAGAATCACCAATGGTGATCGTACGGTATACTCTTTCAGATGCCCCGTTGGAATAGGTTGTTTTATCTGAATAATATATATCCTGCGCAAAAAGCAATTGACTGAATAAACAGCAAAAAAATAGCAATTTCATAAAAGTAATATTTTTCAAAGCTGAACTCTTTCTCCAAAACTAGCATTTACCGATTCAGAAAAATTGATCTCTTTTAAATTAAAGTTATTTAGCCGAAATATATTTCACTTAATTGCAAGCTAATATATTTTAAACCAGACCGTTAAAATAAAAAGACGGCATTTCTTTTTTCACTAATTAACTCTAATAAACTGAAACATCAGTAAAATCAGGGGTTTACCCGATAATTGTGTCCGTATTTTTTTATCTTGCACCCTTCAATCTAACCTAATTTACCTATGAAAAAATTATTTTTGATGGCTGTTTTCACAGTCTTCGGCTTTTCTTTTGTTAATGCACAGGAATTAAAGGCAGGCATTCACGGCGGAATTCCATTTGGAAGCACTGGTGAAAGCTTTTCTGTCTTAACAGCATTAGATGCAAGCTACCTCTTCGAAATAGCTCCCTCATTTCACCTTGGTGCCACTACTGGTTATGGACAATTCTTCAGCAAAGAAATGGAAGCGACCAATACAGAGTTTGAGCACGATAGTGGTTATACGGGCTTTGGATACATTCCAGTGGCTGCTTCTGGAAAATATGCCTTTGGATATTATGATAATTGGCATGTAGGCCTGGATCTTGGTTATGCTATTGCGGTAAGCGGGGAAAACTCTGAAGATTTAGCCGGTTTTTACAATGCTATCAAATTTGGCTGGCAAAATGACCTTATCGAAGTATTTGCCTTTTATCAGGGTATTGGTAGCTCTGAAACCAAATCTAAAACCTCTGGTAATTTTACTACTTCTACAACTACCGCACAGCTTGCCAGTGCCGGGTTGGGGATTGCCTATAAATTTAAATAAAACAATTTTGACTCAAAGGCCGCTTTCGCGGCCTTTTTCACTCTACTATTATTGTCAATTCCGTCTTTCTAATAATTGGCGATCATCACTTCCTCCTTCTCTCTAGGAAAACCCAAGCATTCCTTTTCATCCTAGATTATTAAGCAGTATTTTGAACAACAAATCATCTAACTTTTAAAAGTAACATCGGTTACTGTGAGAGCGAATGCAGAATTTTAAATTTGCTCCTTAAACAGAAAACTTTTAATCGATAGAATTAGTATTGCAACTTAGGTTACAGCAAAATCTATAGAATCTTTTTAACTTTAAAATCTGTTGAAAGATTCATTCAGAATTACGCTGAAAATGAATCTGACACAAATGATAAGACTATGAAAATTGAACAAATTTACACCGGTTGTCTGGCTCAGGGAGCTTACTATATCGAAAGTGATGGAGAGGTAGCAATTATCGATCCGTTGCGGGAAGTTCAGCCTTATATTGAAAAAGCTGAAGAGGCCGGGGCTAAGATTAAATACATTTTCGAGACGCATTTTCATGCCGATTTCGTTTCAGGTCACGTTACCTTATCTGAAAAGACTGGCGCACCGATCATCTATGGTCCGAACGCGAATCCTGATTTTGACGCGATCATAGCTGAAGATAATCAGGAATTCAAATTAGGGAAACTGACCTTTAAAGTTTTACATACTCCCGGACATACCATGGAGAGCACCACCTATCTTCTGAGAGACGAAAACGGGAAGGATCACGCGATCTTTACAGGTGACACCTTATTTCTTGGCGATGTAGGTCGTCCGGACCTGGCACAGAAAGCGGCCAGCATGAGCCAGGAAGATCTTGCAGGAATTTTATATGAAAGCCTTCGCGATAAGATCATGCCGTTAGCCGATGATTTAATGGTCTATCCGGCACATGGCGCGGGCTCAGCCTGCGGCAAAAACATGATGAAAGAAACGGTTGATACCTTAGGCCATCAAAAAGAGATGAATTACGCCCTGAGAGCCAATATGACCAAAGAAGAATTTATTAAGGAAGTGACCGACGGGCTTTTACCTCCTCCGGCCTATTTCCCCATGAATGTAAAAATGAACAAGGAAGGCTATAAGAATATCGAGGAAGTTATGGAAAAAGGGCAGGTAGCTTTATCTCCAGATGCTTTTGAAACTGCAGCAAACGAAACCGGTGCGGTGATGCTGGATATTCGCCACCAGGATCAATTTGCCAACGGTCACATTCCCGGATCCATTTTCATTGGCCTGGACGGAAGTTTTGCCCCCTGGGTGGGAGATCTAATCAGGGATGTAAAACAGCCAATATTGCTTATCGGTGACGAAAACCGAATAGAAGAAGCGATTACCCGCCTTTCCAGGGTTGGTTTCGACAATACGTTGGGATATTTAGATGGTGGTTTTGAAAAATGGAGAAATGAAGGCAAAGAGATTGATACCGTGAAATCTATTTCTGCTTCAGAATTTAAAACAAAAATGAATGAAACTGAAGTGCCGGTCTTCGATGTAAGAAAACCAGGCGAATTTCAGTCGGAGCATGTTCAAAACGCGCATCACACTTCTCTTTCAGAAATTAATGATCATTTAGCCGAATATCCTGAAGATAAAGACTTTTACGTTCATTGTGCGGGTGGTTATAGAAGTATGATCGCAGCTTCAATTTTGAAGAGTCGCGGAATTCACAATTTAGTGGATATCAAAGGAGGCTTCAAAGCGATCAAAGAAGAGGGCGTTAAAACATCAGACTATGTTTGTCCGTCGACTCTTAAATAATAAAAGAAATATTGAAAATGAAAAAGGCGGCGATAAGCTGCCTTTTTTTATTCCGGTTTATAGCATATACGTTAAAAAAGCGGACGAATAAACATCACATTTCGTCTAAAAAGTACTGCATTCTTTCCCCTATCTGTTCGCTGCTTCGTAACTTTATCAGCATACATTTTAAGCGTCGAACCTCCCATTAAATTCAACAAATGGAGACAGAAATTCTAGCCAGAATTCAGTTTGCTTTCACGATAGCCTTTCATTATATCTATCCGCCGCTCAGTATTGGCCTGGGTTTGATTATGGTGATCATGGAAAGCATGTGGATTCGCACCAAAAACCCAAAATATCACATCCTTGCTAAATTCTGGACCAAGATTTTTGCACTGACATTCGGAATTGGTGTGGTGACCGGGATCGTAATGGAATTCGAGTTCGGAACGAACTGGGCCACTTATTCCCGTTATGTGGGCGACATCTTCGGAAGCGCACTCGCCGCAGAAGGTATTTTTGCCTTCGCGCTGGAAAGTGGTTTCCTCGGAATTCTACTTTTTGGTTGGAACCGGGTAAAACCCTGGGTTCACCTGGCATCAACGATTGGCGTATTTCTGGGCTCGATGTTTTCAGCGATATGGATCGTGGTGGCAAATAGCTGGCAACAAACACCGGCGGGTTATCATATTGTGGGAGAGGGACTTAATGCTCGTGCTGAAATTACCGATTTCTGGGCGATGGTTTTTAATCCATCAAGCGTTGAGCGGCTGCTCCACACCTGGTTCGCGGCATTTTTAGCAGGGGCTTTTCTGGTAATGAGTGTTCATGCATACTACCTGCTCAAAGGTCGCTTCGTAAAGATTTCAAAAACCGCTTTTAAAATTGCTCTTTCTGTTGCTACGGTTTTCTCGTTATTACAGTTATTTACAGGCCATATTTCAGCTGATGGGGTGGCCGAAAATCAGCCTGCGAAACTTGCTGCTCTCGAGGGACATTATGAGGCCAGTGCGCCTGCAGATATGTATATTTTTGGTTGGGTGAATAGTGACACGCAGGAGGTCACAGGGATCAAAATTCCCGGCGGGTTGTCGTTCCTGATCGACCAGGATTTTGAAAGCCCCATAAAAGGTCTGAATGCTTTTCCACAGGACGAGATACCGGGGCAGGTCAATGCCGTTTTTCAGTTCTACCACATCATGATCGCGATTGGGATGTTCTTTATCGCGCTTACCCTATACGCCAGTTTCCTGTGGTATAGAAAAAAGCTTTTTGACAAGCGCTGGCTGCTAAAAATATTCGTTTTTTCAGTTTTGCTAGCGATGATCGGTAACCAGGTTGGTTGGTTTGCTGCTGAAATGGGACGGCAACCATGGGTCGTTTATGGCCATTTGAAAACTTCGGAAGCATTCTCACAGGCAGTTTCTGCCAACCAGATCATATTTTCGCTGATATTATTTTTTGTGATTTACGCGCTGCTGCTCTTCCTGTTTCTATACCTGCTGAATAAAAAGATTAAACATGGACCATATGATGAGGAAGATGATGATATGAGCGACCGCGTTTTTACAAGAAACTATACGGAACAATTTACCAAAACCTTTAAAGCTTAACTATGGAAACATTTTTAGGAATAGATTATCCAACTCTCTGGTTTTTGGTGGTCGGCGGACTTTTTTCCGGTTACGCGATACTTGACGGATTCGATTTTGGAGCCGGTGCCTGGCATTTATTTTTTAAAAAAGACGTAAGCCGGAGGGTGGCATTGAATGCCGTTGGACCGGTTTGGGATGGTAATGAAGTCTGGCTGGTAATTGGCGGAGGTGCTCTGTTTGCCGGCTTCCCGGTAATGTATGGAACTTTCTTTTCGGGACTCTACATTCCGTTCATGCTCTTTCTTGTTTTTATTATTTTCCGTGCTATCGCTATCGAGTTCCGAAGCAAAGAAGAGATGAAATGGTGGCGAAGTATGTGGGATGTGGCTTATAGCGTGAGCAGTATTATGCTGGCTTTTCTCTTAGGCATCGTTCTGGGCAATGTATTGCAGGGCATACCGATCGGCCCGGAATACGAATATCAGGGAGGTCCATTTTTCGAGTTTCTCAATCCTTATGCGCTACTAACCGGTTTCACCACTCTATTCCTTTTTATGGCTCATGGCGCTATCTATCTGCTTTTGAAAACCGAAGGAAAATTGTATGATAAATTACAGGGCCTTTTGAGAAGAGGAATTATACTTTTTATCGTTTTCTTCGTGATCACCTCGCTTTATACCCTCATTTACATTCCGCATTTGAGCGATGATTTCAAGGCCAATCCAACTTTGTTTATCATTCCCGTATTGACATTTTTAAGCATCGCCAATATCCCAAGGCTTGCTACAAAACGTAAATTTTCACTGGCTTTCTTCTTTTCGGCTCTCACCATCGCCTTAATGATGGTGCTTGTCGCTATCGAATTGTATCCAACTTTGCTGGTTTCAACAATAGATCCGGCAAATAACATCACCATTTACAATGCTGCATCTTCAGACAAGTCGCTGGGAATAAGTCTTACAATGGTATTGATCGGTGGCCCGTTAGTTGCCGGATATACATTTTTCGTTTACAAAACTTTCGCCGGAAAAGTGAAACTGGATGATCACAGTTATTAAGCCGATTACACTTCGGCTTTAGCCATGATCAGTTTTTCCGGCGTGATAGGCAGGTCGCGCATTCTTTTGCCTGTAGCGTTAAAAATGGCATTTCCTATGGAAGCGGCAACACTGGTGATTCCTAGTTCGCCAATCCCTTTAATCCCCATTTTATTCGCGATTTTATCTTCTTCCGGAAGAAAGATGACATCGATATTTGCCAGATCGAGGTTCACAGGTACATGATAATCGGCAAAAGAGCGAGTGATAAAATTACCGAAATTCGGCTCCACTTTAGTCTGCTCGGCAATTGCCATCCCGGCACCCATAGTCAAACCACCAATGATCTGTCCATAGGCAGTTTTCGGGTTGAGGATCTTACCTGCTGATCCCACATTCACCATTCTTTTGATCTTCCACATCCCGGTATCTTTGTCAACCCAGACTTCAGAAAAATTAGCACCAAAAGAAAATACGGAATGATTTTCAAATTCCTCGGAAGGTTCAGCACTGCCTTCAGCTACATACTTGGAAAGATCGTTTCTTTTTAGAAGCTCTGCAATACTCACCTCATCATCTTCTGAAATATTTTGCTTCTTTTTCAATTCCGAAACGGCATTTTCGCAGGCAGCTCTTGCTCCGTTACAATAAGAAGCGGCTCCCCAGGAACCACCTGACCCAGGAGTTACAGGAAAATCGGAATCTCCCAATTCTACCGTAATCTGTTCAACAGGAATTCCCAAATATTCTGAAGCGGTTTGCGCAATGATCGTATAACTTCCTGTACCAATATCAGTCGCATCCATCTGTATAGTTGCTGAAACCTCATCTCCCTCCATATCTAAAATAACCTTGGAATGAGTTTCCTGATAAGGTGCATTTCTGGAAGCTGCACTTACGCCGTAGCCAATAAGCCAATTCCCATCTTGATTGGTTCCGGGTTCCATTTTTCGGTTTTCCCAACCAAATTTCTTCGCACCAATTCTTAAACATTCAACCAGCAATCTCGAAGAGAAAGGCTGATCCTTACTTAGATCGGTTTGAGTATCGTTTTTGATCCTGAATTCGATAGGATCCATCTTCAGTTTATAGGCCATTTCATCCATGGCACATTCCAAGGCATAACTCCCAGTGGCCTCACCGGGTGCGCGCATGGCAAATGGCGTCTGGATATTCATCGGGATCAGGCGATGAGTGACCTTGTTATTCGGAACATTGTAAAGCATTTTGGATACCATTCCGCAGGCTTCCTGGAATTCCAAATTAGCCGATGTATGAGAAAGGGTATCATGACCGAGCGCGGTAAGCGTCCCGTCTTTCTTAGCGCCGATACGCATATGTTGTTCATTATGCTGTCGTAAACCGGTATTGGTAAACATCTGTGTTCTCGTAACGGTCATTTGAACAGGACGCCCTACCATTTTTGCCGCCATAACAGCTAACGTAACATGCCTTTCAACATTCAGTTTTGACCCAAAACCACCTCCAACAAAGGCGGAAACTACTCGTACATCTTTCTTCGGAATTTGAAAGGTTTCTGAAATAGCAATCGTTGCGTCATCAACCATTTGCTGACTAGCATAGGCCGTGACTTTACCGTTATCCCAGGAAGCAATCACCGCATGTAATTCCATAGGATGGTGATGCTCGATTGGCGTGTTATAAGTCTCATCTATAACCTCATCCGCTTCGGCCAGCCCTTTTTCGATATCCCCGCGGGAATAATCAGATTTCTCATTCGGTTTATAGGCTTTTGACCTCAATTTATCGAAATGAATTGCAGGATCACGATCCTCACTGTATTCAAATTTCACCAGTCGTGCGGCATGCTGTGCCTGTTCAAAAGTTTCGGCAACTACAAGACCTACGTATTCACCATAATAGTGAACTTTATTACTTTGAAGAACCGGAGCAATCGTATCGGTAGCTATAGCCACCATATCTTCCTCGAAATTCTTCAGTTTTTCAGCATTTTTATAAGTGATAATTTCTAAAACTCCTTCTAGTTTTTCAGCTTCCGAAGTATCTATAGAAGTGATCGTACCTTTAGCAACCGTACTGTTGATTCCCTGAGCATACACTTTATTTTCCACGGGAAATTCTGAAGCGTATTTAGCCTTACCTGTCACTTTCAGGTGGCCTTCCACACGATCTATTGCCTGTCCTACACCAGATTTGTTCATTGTCTTCATATCTTAGGCTTTTCTTTCGGTTGCCTGGGTAAGCGCCCTTACGATCGCCTTTTTTCCCATTTCTACTTTATACTCATTATGTTCCAGTGGCTTTGCATCTCTCATGGCGAGTTCTGCTGCCTGCTCGAAGTTTGTATTGGTCGGTTTTTTACCTGCTAAAAATTCTTCAGATTTGGTCAATTTCCACGGCTTATGAGCTACTCCGCCCAATGCCAGACCGGCTTTGGTGATCATTCCGTTTTTGATCTGCAATCCAGCTGCTGCTGAAACCAGGGCAAAAGCATAACTGGAGCGTTCGCGAATTTTCAGATAATAATAATGGTCCTCAAAAATCGGCTCCGGAAGGTGAATTGCCGTGATGAGCTCACCCGGATTAAGATTGGTATCCTTCTCAGGTTCCTCTCCAGGTAACCGGTGAAAATCGGTAAAATCAATCATTCTCGAAGTTCCGTCAGTGCTCTGTACTTCTACCTGAGCACCGATTGCCGCAAGCGCCACACACATATCTGAAGGATTCGTTGCCACACAGGAGTCGCTGTATCCAAAAATTGCATGTACACCATTCATTCCATTCTTTGCTCCGCAGCCACTACCCGGCTCTCTTTTATTGCAGGGCATGGAAGTTTCAAAAAAATAGGGACAGCGCGTTCGTTGTAACAGGTTCCCGCCATTCGTAGCCATATTCCGTATTTGCGCCGTTGCTGCACTGAGCATCGCCATGGAAAGCAGAGGATATTTGCTTCTCACTTCTGTATGATTCGCAGTTTCAGAATTGCTAAGCATAGCTCCCAAAGTGAGTCCACCGTTTTCGTTCGTGGTAATCTCTTTGTGCTTTAAATTATTGATATCGATCAATTTATCAGGCCGCTCAACATCTTCCTTCATTAAATCGATCAAATTCGTGCCGCCTCCAAGATAATGGGAACTTTGGGTCACTGCCTCTAAAGCTTCAGATTGTCCGGCTGCGTTTGTATAGGTAAATGGTCTCATATACTAAATTTTAATTCGGAATTATGCCTTTCCTGCTTCTTTCATTTCTTCTTCGGTGGCAAATTCCCAGGTTGGCATTTCATCATCGCCAGAATGTACTTCTTTGAATGCCTGAACAATATTATTGTAGGCACCGCAACGACAAATATTCCCAGACATCCGCTCTCTGATCTCTTCTTCGGAAAGTTTCAAATTCTTTTCTGTTTTTCTCAGATCTTCGGTTACATAACTGGCCTCACCATTTTTGGCTTCTTCCAATAGCGCTACAGAGGAACAAATCTGCCCTGGAGTACAATACCCGCATTGAAAACCATCATGTTTCAGAAAAGCCTGTTGCATTGGGTGCAGTTTGCCTTCACTGGCCAGACCTTCAACCGTAGTGATCTCTTTATCTTCACAGGTAGCCGCCAAAGTGAGACAGGAAAGTTTTCTTTTGCCGTCTATCATTACCGTACAGGCACCGCACTGACCATGATCACAACCTTTCTTGGTTCCTGTGAGTGCAATTTTCTCCCGAAGGGCATCCAGCAAAGTCACACGAGAATCGAGTGTTAGTGGCTTTACCATATTGTTGACTCTCAGGTTTACAGTGATCTCGTTCTGAAGTACATTTGGATTGACAGGTAAATCTTCCATAGTTTGTGCAAATAAATCGGATGTGAAATAAGAAGAGGCCCAGACACTAAGACTCGCGGCAGATATTTGTTTCAGAAATTTTCGTCGGGAACTTCCGCTTAAACCCATCTCTTTCAAGATCATTTCCTCGTCCTCGCTCAGGTTTCCGGATTCTATCTTCTCTTTCCATTTTTCCAGTTCGTTCATAAAATTCTTTTTTAAAGAGGTAAGCCAATCTTCTAAATTTAAAGATTAAATCCTGCGGAAAAGTTAGCGATATGTTAATCGGTTCAATTTTTAGGGGAAATTAACAATCGATTAATGAAAAGCGAGAAATGCTATAAATCTAGATGCTTATTCCGAAGCCATTTTGAAGAATAAGCCGAAGTCCCACGTAAAAGACAAGAATGGCGGTGAGAATTCCGAGGAATTTCAAATTGAATTTTTTATTGGAAAGGTAAGATCCAAGACTGCCGCCAAGCACTACTCCGATAATCAGCTTCATAACCAGTTCATAATCCAGTCGAAATGTTCCTGCGACATTTAAACCGATAAGTCCGGCGATCGAATTCACCAGAATAAAAACGGAAGCCAGCGAGGCAATGATTCGCGGATTCTGCCATTTCAATAAGTTTAAAACCGGTGATAAAAAAATACCTCCGCCAATTCCTGAAATTCCTGATAATAAACCGATACTTCCTCCTAAAAAGAATTTCTTGGGATTGGAAAATTCCTGTGATTCGATCTGACTTTTTACAAATTTCAGCATCATGAAAATTCCGGCTAAAATCAATGCGCTTCCCAGGATCAGGAAAAATACCGTTTGTGATAGTTTTACCATCGCTCCCAGGTACGCCATGGGAATACTGAACACAAAAAATGGCCAGAGCAGCTTAGGCTTAAGCACGTCATTCTTAATAAATACAATGGTGCCGATAGTCACCACAAAAATGTTCAAAACAAGTGCTGTGGAACGGATCTCGTAAAAATCGGTCAATACCAGGCTTAGAATTGCCAGGTAACTGGAGCCACCGCCAAAACCTACTGAACTGTAAAATAGTGCAATGAAAAAGAAAATAAACGGAAGGTATTCAAGCGGCATTTCAGGAAATTAAATAACAGTCGATCTTATCGCCCTTTTTTAAAGCCGTCTCGGCATCTATAAAAGCAAGTGCGTTGCCCAGCGCCATAGACCGAATCATTGAAGAACTCTGCCCATCCAGAATATCAACCTGTTCATTTTCAATTTTTGCTTTCAAAAATGATGGACGGTCAGACCTGTTTTCAAAATCCTGTTTGATAGGAAAAGAATATTTTGGCAATCCAACATGCTGATTTCCGCTAAAACGTTGCAGGAATGGCAGGACATATATATAAAAACAACTCAATGAAGACGCAGAATTACCGGGCAAGGCAAAAACAAATTTACTTCCCTTTCTGCCGAAATACAACGGTTTCCCGGGTTTCTGAAAGACTTTATAAAACAATTCTTCCACTCCGTTTTCTTCCAAAGCCTGTTTCACGAAATCATAATCTCCAACTGAAATACCTCCAGACAAAATCAGAACATCGCTGGTCTTCAACACGTTTTCAATCCCAGATCTGATCGCTTCGAAATCGTCCTTGATCTGCATTTTTTGTTGAACCGGAAATCCAAAATTTTCTGCAGCAGCACTCAGTGCGTAGCTATTGGATTCGTAGATCTGACCTTCCTTTTTTTCATCTCCCGGTTCTACCAGCTCATTTCCGGTGGTTACAAGATTGATAACCGGTTTTTTAAAGACCTCCACCTGGTTTTTCCCAAGCGCGCCGATCATCCCTATTCCTGCAGGGGTTATGCAATATCCCTTTTCAAAAACCAGTTCATCTTTTTGCAGTTCTCCTCCTTTCGGGCGAATACTCTGGCCATGTTTCGGTAATTCATCCAAAAACAGTTTTTCCCCTTCTGCTTTCGTCTTTTCCTGCATCATTACTGCGGAAGTATTTTCTGGAACCTTCGCCCCAGTGAAAATCCGCACCGCTTCGCCTTCCTTTAAATCAAATTCTCGATCATCTCCTGCTGCAACTTCCCCGATGATTTGGTATTCAGTTGAAAGTCCGCATAAAGCATAACCGTCCATAGCCGAATTATCAAAAGCGGGCATATCGAAAGGAGCTTTAATGGGTGATGAAATGGCAAAACCCAGACTATCGCTGAGCTTTCTCTTTTCCGTAGAAATTTCAATTTTCTGATCGTTGATGATCTGTAAAGCTTCCTCTATTTTTACCATTATCCTCCAATTGAAATCATAGACCGATTATTTTCATAATGATCGGCATCCATTTTTACATCCATGCCGTCGCGGGAATATTTTTTAGTTTTGATCGCGTTGATGATCAGGCTTTCCATTTTTTCTCCATTCCGAAGAGGTGTTAACAGATCGGTTTCAGAATTAGCGAACAGGCAATTCTTCATTTTCCCGTCGGCAGTAAGTCGAATACGGTTGCATTCATCGCAAAACGGATTTGTGATCGTGCTCACAATGGCAAAACTTCCCTCGTGACCCGGAATTTTAAAATTGGTGGAAGTGCTGTGTTTCGGATTTTTGAGCTCTTCGATTTCTCCGAATCGTTTGGCAACCGTATCCAGGATCTCCTGTTTACCGATGCCCTTGCTCCAATCCCATTTGTTTCCTTTGAATGGCATGAATTCAATGAACTTCACCGTTAAGTTTTTGTTCTTGGTCAGCTCGATAAAATCGTTGATCTCGTTATCATTTACCGTTTTTATCAGGACTATATTCAGCTTGACTTCCATGTCCATTTCCAAAGCTGAATTGATATTTTTCCAGATTCGCTCGAAATAATCCCGCTTGGTAATAAAAACCGATTTTGCCTTATCCAGTGTATCCAGGCTCAGGTTGATCTTTCTCAAACCGATCTTTTGAAAAAGCTCGAGGTAACGATCCAGCATGATCCCGTTAGTGGTGATCTTCAGAGTGAAGCCTAATTTTGCCAGTTCTTCCACCAGGTACCCAAAATTCTTTCGTACTAAGGGTTCGCCTCCTGTCAACCTTACGGTATCCACACCAAGTTCCCGAAAAGTTTTTGCCAGAGAAAGAATTTCTTCCAGCGTCATGACACTTTCTTTTTCCATCAGCTGAATTCCATCCTCCGGCATGCAATAAAAACAACGCAGGTTACACCGGTCGGTCAGGGAGATCCTGAGATAGGTGTGTGGTCGTCCAAAATTATCTACTATTTTCTTTTTCTCTTCAATCATGTCTTTTTCCTTCTATCACTTTGAAAACGTGCAATACATGCGGAAATATCGCATCCATGCATTCTGCAACGCCTTTGGTAGATCCCGGTAACGCCAGGATTATTTTGCCCTTTTTGAGTCCGGCCACAGACCTGGATAACATGGCATACGGCATCCGTTGCTGACCGTAATTTCGCATTTGCTCTTCCACTCCTTTCAACCGCATATCCAGCAGCGGCTCAATGGTTTCTGGAGTTACATCGCGTGGTCCAACTCCTGTGCCTCCAGTAAAGATGAGGATATTCGCTTTGACCTTTGCGATACAATTCTCGATCTTTTCGGCTTCATCGGGAATAATAATTTTTTCCGAATTAATTCCGAAATCTTTCAATTTAGAGATGATCGCTTCTCCAGCTTTGTCTTCTCCATTCCCCTGCGAAATCATATCGGAACAAACGATAACTTCGGCTGTCAATCCATCTGAATTCACTTTAAAAGAAGATTTTCCTCCTCTTTTATTTTCCAGCCTGATCGTTCCGATCTCTACATTTTTATCGATGGGTTTCAGCATGTCGTACATCGTAAGCGCAACAATACTGGCTCCGTGCATTGCTTCTACTTCCACGCCGGTTTTATAGATCGTTTTTACGGTAACCGAAAGTTTAATTTCCTGTCCATTGATCTCGTACTCGATCCCGGTATATTCAATAGGCAGCGGATGGCAATCGGGCAGTAAATCAGGGGTTTTCTTCACACCTAAAAGTCCGGCGGCTTTGGCCATTTCAAAAACATTTCCTTTGGGAACCGTATTCTCCCGGATCCTTTTAATCGTCTCATCGCTGCTCGTCTTTACGATCGCGATCGCGGTCGCTTCCCTAAGCGTGGTTATTTTATGTGTAATATCTACCATCTACTGATTCACTTTCCATTGATGTGTTTCGTCTTCGAAAATCTCTTTTCCGAAAATGGGCACTTTGGCTTTAATTTCTTCCACCAGGAAGTTACAGGCTTCTATCGCGATTTTTCTATGAGCCGAAGAAGTAAAAACAAAAAGACAGATTTCACCAATTTTCACTTTCCCGAGACTATGATAAATATGGCAACAGGTCATATCGAATTTTGAAAAAGCCGACTCCCTGATCTCGTGAAAAACATTCTCAGCCATTTCTTCATATGCCGAATATTCTATCGCGCCGACAGTCTTCCCATCGATTTCATCCGCTCGAATCTGACCTAAAAAGATGCTATGCGCACCGATATTGGTCTTGGACTGATGATTCGCGATTGATTTTGCAATTTTCTCTGGCGGGATCGCTCCCTGCATTAATACTTTCTTCGGTTTTTTCTTATCCATCAAT
>CAXPUM010000010.1:0-15976 GCA_964220295.1 Flavobacteriaceae bacterium
GATTATTATCGAAATAGTTTACATATTGATCGGTCATTTTATGAGGATCAAGACCTAAAAAAGAATAATGGACGAAAAATAAAGGACCACCAACACCTACTCCAACTTTCAGCGGAATTCCAAAATACGTAGTACCATTCGTGTAAGACGATCCCGAACTGGTTTCGCCCCAGTTAGAACGATAATCTTTTGCTTTCTGCTCCTGACTTGCCCAGCCAGAATAATACATACTGGCATCAACATTATGAGTTGGTGAAGCAATCGCCAGAAAATAAGTGATCATGGTTTCGTTCCAGCCAATAAGCTGATGGTCGATTACCCATTCCTGATCCGGCGACCAGTGCCAGGTTAAATACTGACTATTTTTATCTTTTTTGAACATGTCCCATTCTACTCCTTCCCAAATCTTTGTGATTCGGTTTCGCAATTCATTTTCAGCAGGATCCTCTTCAGCTAAATATTGTTTTACGGTGAGCAGGCCCTGCATCAAAAAAGAAGTTTCTACCAGATCGGCACCATTGTCTCTAGTACCAAAAAATGGTACTACATCTCCGGAAGGGCCATCTATAAAATGAGAATAGGCTCCATGAAAACGATCGGCTTTCTCCAGAAAATTCATAATTTTCTCCATTCGTATTACAAACTGTTTCCTGGAAATGAATTTCCTTTCAGCACCAACGATCAAAGCCATCAGACCAAATCCCGAGGCGCCGGAAGCAACCATATTTTTCCTGCCCGGAATATTTTCTAAAGCCAGACCACTATTTTTCTCCGCGCCATCCCAATAATACTGAAAAGAAGCCTCCTGAACCATTGAAAGCAATTCCTCATCGTTCATGGATTTTGTAGCGACTTTTTTAGCGGAAGAAAGGTCAGTTTCTGAATAATCATATCCCAGCGCACTTATTTTGTAGAAATAAGTCTGATCTGCTTCATCCGTAAAATCAGTATACTTTGAAAAATATTGTGTATTCTGAATACCTATAGGCTCATATTCTTCTCCGTTTTCTGAGCGGTAAATTTTAATGTATTTAATAGTTTCCGGATCAATTTCATCCCAAGAAATATCTACATGTCTTTCGTAACCTTTTAAGGACTGAATCCGAACATCAGTTACCGCATTTTTTACATTTTTGGAGTTTAAAAGTTCTATCTGGTCGATGAAAATTTCATGATCTCCTTCAGAATTGCCTTGCTGAAACTGAATAGCTTCTATAGTTTCGGAATCAGAAAATCCTGCACCAAATTCTTCTAAAGGTATCTTTACCTGAAACCATTTATTCGGAATCAGCTCCCTACTAAAATCATTTAAAGAAAGGGAAGTAGAATTTCCAGATTCCTTAGAAATGCTGATATCTGGCAAAATCATCGAGGACTCTTCTTCCTGAAGGATCCAGAAACTTAAAATATCAGATTCTTTAAAATGATCTTTACCTCTCCAATTTGGGTACTTTATATTCACTGACCAATTCCCTTCCGGGTTTGAGCTATAATTCAGTTGTAAAGAATTACCCGGGGTAAAAAATTCCTGAGTTTCAACAGGAATTCTTTTTTCAATATTTAAAACATAGGAATTACCGGTATAATTAATTTCGCTATAATTCCAGCTACTTGCCATAAGACTGTTCTCGAAAAACACTTTTGTATAGCCCGGTTCCTGACCGAAAAATAAGGCCGGAAAAATAAGACTCAGAAGAACGGTCAGTTTCAAATTCATATTAATAGCTAAAGCCAAGTTTATCCAGTCCCGCCTGCATTTCCTCATCCTGCATGAAGAGATTCCACAACAGCTGACTTCTATAATTCTCAATCATTGCTACGATTGGACCTTGATCAATTGCCAAATAACCATCGGCTACCCAGTTGTGCTCTTCAGAAAAAGCATCATAAAATCCGTATGGTCCCCATAGCTCACTTTTTTTATCTTCATAAAAATGTCGTAAAGCAGCCATTGATTCTTCCGGGGTGTATGGAAAAGAAGATAGTGCGGCTGTAGGCGTAATAACTCCCAAATCGTTAGTTGGACTGTGAGCGGAATAACCTTCATAACTATCTGAAGCCGTTAAACCCCATGACTCAGCGCTATAACCCTCATAATTTTTAGGGTTTCTTACGCAATATTCATAATTGATTTCAGCATGGGCAGTATTTTGTTGCCAGTAATTCGCATATTGATCCTGAAGATTTCGAGGATCCAGCCCAATAAATGAGTAATGACTAAAGAATAACGGTCCGCCATAAGAAGGTCCTAAAGGCATGTCTATTCCGTAGTGACTGCGATTAGTAATAATTCCACCATTCGAAGCCCACCCCTGGTCATACACTTCTTTTGAAATTGGATGGGTTGGTGAAGCAGCTGCCAGAACATAAACTATAAGTGACTCATTCCAACCTTTAATTTGTAATCCCAATTGAAAATTATAGTTTGGAGACCAGTGCCAGTAAAGCACATTTTCACCCTGTGTGTACCAGTCCCATTCCACGTTTTCCCAAATTATAGTAATACGATCCCTGATTTCAGTTTCCTGATCGTCAGTCCCATCAAAGAACTGCCGGTTTATCAATAGGCCTTCAATTAAAAAAGCAGTTTCTACAAGATCTCCCCCATCATCAATATCTCCAAAGGGCCTTGTCTGTGCAGTATTGCCCATATACCAGTGAGAAAATGCACCGTGGTAGGTTGGAACACTCTCCAGAAAATCTAAAATTTTATCTAACCTAGTCAAAGCTTCATCCCGGCTAATCCAACCGCGTTGTACAGCGGCAGGGAATGATGCAATACCGAAACCACTTCCTCCCATGGTTACAATATTTCGGGATTCATTGTTGTAAGCTTCTTCTTGAGAGCGTTCTCGAGCCATACCACTTTCTGGTTCTGCGAAGTCCCAGAAATAATTAAAAGTTTCTTCCTGAACTAAATCCAGAAGTTCTTCATCTGAAAGTTGCTCTTCTTCTTCCATAGGTCCGTCATCTGTAGACGAATCCGGCGGGAGGTAGGGCTCCTGGTAACCGGGACCGGAATCATTAGAACAGGAAGATAATATTGTGAATCCTAGGATTAATAGGAATATGTTGAAATGTTTAGACATAGCTATAGTTTCGCTCGAGAGAGCAAGATTTAATGAAAGGCTTCGGAATACCGAAATAAAGAAAGGCTTCGGTTACGAGAACCGAAGCCATCTTAAAAGAACTTAGTTTGCCATTGAGGCCTGAATTTCTTCTGCAGTAAGCACTTTATTGTAGAATGTAAGATCATCCATATAGCTAGTATCCGCTAAATGACCCCATTCAGTAAACCTCGGAGCACCAGACATAATTGATAACATGTCTACTCCAGTCCAGTCTATAGGTGCACTTAAGGTACCAGTATTGGCTAATTCACCATTTAAGTAAATCTTAGTTTCAGTTTGAGAAATAGTGAAAGCTACAAAAACCCATTCGTCTTCAGTAGCATTAATCACTCCACCATCATTCCAACTATCACCAGCACCATTTCCTACGTTTAACTTAATGCGCTGTTCTTCAGCACCACCTTCACGGAATAAACGGAAACCACTGGTTCTTAAGTTTTGCGCATCAGGATTTTCGGTGTCTTCAGGACTCATTACCAGGATTCCCGCACGATTAGGATCTGCGTTCACTTTGTACCAGAAAGTTGCACTAAGCGTTGAACTGGTTAGGCCAGCAGCAGGAACAGTAATATAAGAGTCTGCAGCTCCAGCATAGGCATCGGTTCCGACTTTAGCTTCACCAGCATAACCCGGAGAACCTACAACTGTAACTTCTCTATTGGCAATATCGTCTTCATATTGTCCATCAAAACTCATATGAAGCGTTTCTGAAGAAGCGTTTATCAGGTTTTGGATATCTTCCTGTGAAAGAGCCGTATCAAAAAACCTTAATTCGTCAATACTACTACTATCATATTTGTGGTTCCAGTAAGAAAAAGTTTCTCCACCTGCACCAATGGTCAATTCAGAAACTCCAGTCCAATCTATTGGGGCTGCAAGGTTTCCTGTATTTACGGGCTGACCATTGAAATAGATTGTGGTACCTGTGCTGGTAACTGTAAAGGCTACATGAACCCATTCATCTGCATTTACATCTATAGTTCCACCATCATTCCAGCTCTCTCCTGCTCCTGTTCCAACGTTCAATTTAATACGTTGCTCGTCGGCGGTTCCTTCTCTAAATAAACGGAATCCCTGAGTTCTGTTTTCATCTGCACCGGCCACTAAAATCCCGGCACGATCTGGATCACCACTCACTTTATACCAGAAAGCGGCACTAAATTCCTCACCTATAGAACCATCAAAGGGAAAATTTAAATAGGATTCTGCTGAACCTGTATAAGCATTTGAACCAAAGAAAGCATCACTTGTGAATCCTGGAGAACCAACTTCTTCCGAATATTTTAAGCTGATAAGATCTACATAATCCCCATCAAACGGCATGTATAAATATTCGTTAGCGAATTTTGGAGTATATGGAGGTTCTTTACTGAAATTTACCGTTTTGGAGGTCGTATTCCCTTGTAGATCGGTTGCCTTAACGGTCACCGTATGATCGCCATTGGTAATATTATCAAAAACTACTTCATCATTCACAATGCGGTAATCTAGAAACTCATCCATCATGGCTACCTGGTTGCCATCAACCATCACCTCGATATTATCAATCTCAATATCATCTTCTACCTTGAACTTGATATTGATACTGGAAATCTCATCCAGCACTTTGATCGTATTACCTTCTGTAGGAGACATAATCGTCACCTCCGGAGCACCAGCATCAGCACCCGGATCCACTTCGGTAATCGGGTCGATTCCATCATATTCGCAAGAAGCGAATAATAAAACCGAAAGGATAAATCCGAAAAATTTTATATTAGAAAATTTCATCATCTGTTTAGTTTAAGTTGTTTAGAGCTTCATTCATCGCAGTATCTGTATCTACAGAGGTTGCGTTGAGAGGTAGGGCGTCTACCTGAGCCTGAGGATAAGGCAAATATTCATCTGAAGCAGAGAATGATCTTCCATCATAGCTCAACTCATCATATTTATCCAGACGAATCATATCGTAATAACGGATTCCCCATTCCATAGCCAGTTCAGCAAATTTTTCATCAAGAACCTGCTCGGTAGTAACGCCTGTTAAAGGCGTAAGACCTGCTCTGGATCGAACCTGATTAACTGCTTCATCAGCTGAAATGGCACTTCCGCTTGCTCCCTGAGTAAGAGCTTCCGCATACATTAAAAGAACCTCGGCATAACGAATCACGATGTAATTCTTTCCTGCACCGTAATCATTACGCAAATCAGTTAACTGATTTGAAGGCAGGTAGTGTTTACCACTCGCAAAATAGGCACGCGCATAGTCGTTGATCACATCGCCATCTCTGGTAGTATTATTTACAAAAGAAGGTAAGTTTGTATAGCCATCAGCTTCCAGTTCAGTAATTCCTCTATCGGTGAACAGTACACTGGTCTCTAAACGAACGGTTTCGTTTCTATCCAGCATAAATTCGATCCATTTGAAACTTGGCTCAAAGAATCCCCATCCACTGGATGCGTTTTCTCTTGCTGGAGTCCAGCCCTGAGGTCCAAACGGCGCATATAAATGATAGAATGTATCTCCAGTTTCCTGACCATAGTCTGAGAACTGCAATTCCAATAAACTTTCGTTGCTTAACTCACCTGGTTTCTTGAAAAGCTCGTAGAAATCTGGATAAAGTGAGAACAGACCGGAATTGATAATAGCACCGGCAGCATCTGCAACACCTTGATAATTCTTCAATTCCTGTTGTGCCTGAGCTTTAATGGCGTAGGCAGTATACATGGTCACCCCACCAGGAATGTCTGTTCTTTGGTTCGGTCTCATATCTGGCAAATTTGGAATGGCTTCATCCATCTGATCAGATATCCAGTTCATGATCTCTTCTTTTGAAGAAACACCATTGTCGATCTCAGCTTCAGGCTGGTTGCTGGTAATGATAAATACATCTTCCCAGGTACGAGCCAAGTTCAAATGAAACCATGCTCTAAGAACCATCATTTCAGCGATGTATTGATCGGCTCTGGCCTGACCGTCCTCATCTGCAAACTCTCTAAATTGCATAATTTGCTGAATCGCGGTGTTCGCAGTAATAATATCACTGTATTGCTGATTCCAAAGAGAGTTATACATCCAGTAATCTTTCGAATAGGTGAACATATCGGTATCTGCGAATGGCTGCTGGTCTCCAAGACCACCTGCATTCACATCATCCCCTCTTACAGATAGCAATAATGGATCTTCCCAACCTCTTGTATAGAACTCATAATAGGCCCCTATAACTGGCGAGATCATTTCCTCTGTATCAGTATAATCGAGATCTCCGGTGTTTAACTGACCTTCTTGAGAATCCAGTTTATCAGAACAGGAAACTATAAAGGTAAGTCCGGCGATCGTGAAGATACTCTTCAATAATGTTTGTTGAATTCTTTTCATTTCGCGAATTTTTTAAATTTTTATGTTCAAGCCTACTGTATATACAGCAGGAATTGGATATGTCTGTCTATCTACACCATTAGGAACTTCAGGACTGAACCCATTATAATCAAATGATGTATAAGGTCTTTCAGCAGTTACATAAACTCTGGCGCTCGGAAGCACTTCAGATTCTATAGTATAACCTAACTGAATATTCTGGATTCTGAAGAAAGCTCCGTCTTCTACCCAGAAATCACTCAATTTCTGGTTCCAGGCTTTTCTTAGTCCTGCAGAAGAAGGATAGGAATTACTAGTTCCTTCACCATGCCATCTATTAATTGCTAAATCAGCATCCATATTGGTATCCTGAGTAAAGATAATCTCTCCTCTTTTTCTGTTCAGAATCTTGTTACCGCCCTGACCATAGAAATTCATGGAAAAATCAAAAGCTTTATAATTTACACCAATGTTTCCTCCGTACGTATAATCAGGTAAGAAAGAACCTAAAATTGTTCTATCAGCATCATCAATCACGCCATCTCCATTTCGGTCATTAAAGATTAAATCTCCAGGCTGTAAATCGTTAGCCACTGCGATTGGATCATTATCGATTTGTTCCTGATTTTGATATACTCCAATTCTTTCATAGCCGTAGAATCCGAATAACGGTCCACCAACCTGTGTTCTCTGACGGAATTCCGCACTTCCTGAATCGATATATCCTGCTTCGTTTTCAATATAAGTTGCCTTGTTTTGCAGTGTAGTGAAATTGGCACCTAAAGAAAAACTGAAGTCTTCTGAAACCTGCTGATTCCAATTAGCGCTCAATTCCAAACCTTGGTTCCTGATCGTTCCAGAGTTTCTGGCTACAAACGTGTTAACGATAGGAATATACACTGGTAAAATAGCATTCTTGGTATCCCTAATATAGTAATCAGCGGTTAATGAAAGTTTGCTATCAAAAGTTTCAAGGTCCAAACCAAAGTTCTTCTCTTCAATCACCTCCCATGTATTGTTTGAAAATACGCTGGTAGCAGTTGTTCCGCTGTATTGCGTATCACCAAAAGGAACGGTGATGACATCAATCGTGTTAGAACCGGCACTTGCGGCAACATTATCATTACCCAATTTACCCCAGCTGGCTCTCAACTTTAAGAAATCTATAGCTGAATTATCTCTAAGGAAATTTTCTTCAGAAAGAACCCAACCTAAACCTACAGATGGGAAATAGCCCCAAGGATCTTTGGTAAATTTTGAAGAACCATCTGCTCTAATCGTTCCGTAAAGCAAATACTTGTCTTTAAAATTATAAGCAACTCTACCGAAGTAAGAAATACCATAATAACGTCTTCCAATTTCGCTTACACTATTGTTGAAAGATTCTGGATCGGCAAAATTTAAATACCAACTGCTTTCCAACCTGATACCGGCAATATCTCTACCAGTAGCTCTAAAATTATTGGAAGCTTCATCTCTATAAGAAGCACCTGCCATTACTGTAATATCATGATCTCCAAACTCATCATCATATGTTAGAATATTATCCCAGTACTGGTTAGAGAACGTATTATTCGCTCTGGTAATACTTGAAATTCTTTGAACGTTATTCCCTAGAGTATATGGAAGATTCACATTACGCTCTTCAAGAGCGGTCAGGTTATGACTATAAGTTGTTTTAAAATCAAGTTTATCTGGAATAATGTCATATTGCAGATAAATACTAGCCAAAATCTTACGAATCTTCTGGCGGTTGTTATTATACTCCATATCTGGAAAAGGGTTCTGTGTACCCCTGTAACCAAGATTTTGGGCATTTGAATACATGATTGGTGCGGCATCAGTATTCTGTGGATCCATAACCGGCATGATCGGCACCGCAAAATAGGCTTTGAACCATGCGGCATTCTCAGGAATATATTTAGTCGCATTACTAAATACTGAATTCACTCCTACCTTAAACCTATCAGATAAATCCACATCTACTTTCGAACGAATATTAAAACGCTCGTACTCATTTTTCATATCCAGAATACCTTCCTGCTCGAAATAGTTCGTACCAACCGAATAAGTGATCTTTTCGGCACCGCCGCTAACACCTATACTATGGCTTTGCATAAATCCGTCACGCATCACCTCCTTATACCAGTCAGTATTTACCGCAGGTACATTTGGATTGATACGACTTCTACCATAACGCTGCATCGCATTCATGATAAACTGAGCATCTGGAGCTGAACCAGATTCATAGGCCATCGTAGTGAACTGTTCAGCATTCGCCATTTTCACTACGTTCTGAGCTCTTTGAATACCGGTATAACCATCGTACTCAAATTGAGGTTTTTGATTTTTCTTACCAGATTTAGTTTCAATAATCACCACCCCGTTTGCAGCTCTAACTCCGTATATTGCAGAAGAGGACGCATCCTTAAGCACGTTGATAGATTTGATGTCCTTGGTATTCAGAAAATCAATATTGTCGTAAAGAACTCCGTCCACTACATATAATACATTGGTAGCATCCTGAAAAGTTCCAAGACCACGTACGCGAACCGTTGGTGAATCACCAGGCGACCCGGCACTTACAATTTGCACCCCAGAAACCTTACCCTGTAAGGACTGCATAACATTCGAAGTTGGGGTTTTTTCAATTTCTTCTGAATCTACAGTAGCAATGGAACCGGTAAGATCACGTTTCTTTTGGGTACCGTACCCTATAACCACTACTTCGTCTAACTGTCCAGTATCTTCAGAAAGTTGAATAGCATAATTGTCTTCTTCGGAAACCGTTAATTGCTGAGAAGCAAATCCGAGGTAAGTTACCTCAAAAACATCTCCTACTTCGACATTTTCCAAAGTGAAGTTTCCATCAAAATCGGTAACGCTAAAGATATCTTTATCGACAACTTTAACCTGAGCACCCGCTAAAGGAACTTCATTTTGGTCGGTGATAACACCTGAGATCGTTTTAGTTTGTTGTGCAAATATGACGCTGGTAAGCGACAGGAAAAAAGCACAAAATAATAATAGTTTGTGTTTCATACTCGTTGGGTGTTTTTCTAAAATTTAACAGAAAGATACTTCCAATAAGCCTTTTTACGCAAACGTTGTAGTACACATCTACTACATCATCATCAATTCGATTATAAGATACTGATTTTAAGTAGATTAAAAAAGTTTTGAAGTATGAAATTCGAAGATTTAAAAATAGATGATGTAGTGTTGTAGTATTGTGAAATTGTTAATTTTCAGCTTTCACAATTGAAATTTAGAACTTTTTGATCAGAAATTTTGTCAAATTCGTTTTGCTGTCCAATTCCATTTTCTTTCTCAATCTGTATCGATGAACTTCCACCCCACGAACAGAAATTCCCATTAGCGGAGCAATCTCTTTGGAACTTAAATTCATTTTTAAGTAGGAACATAATTTCAAATCCTTATTTGTTAGATTGGGATATCGTTCCAAAATTTCCTTGAAGAAGTCTTCATGCACTTCATTGAAGTTGGTTTCGAATACTTTCCACTCATCCTTGTTCTTAACCGCACGATTAATCTTATTCATTATATGCTTCAAACGGTACTCATTGCTGAATTTCACTTTATCTCTGTTTAATTCAGACTGAATTTCCATGAGAACCTCATTCTTTTTGGCGGCCATCATCGTAGTATTAGCTAATTCTTTACGCTTCACATCAATTTCATGCATCAATTGTTGCTTTTCCAGCTTCTCCAATCTTTCTTTATGCTCTGATTCAAATTTTTCTTCTAACTGTAATTGATGCTTCTGTAATTTCTTTTTATTAAACCATATTATTAAACCAACGCCTGCTAAGAATATTAAGACATACATTACTATCATCATATTTGATAGGTACCATGGGGGAGCAATCGCGAATTCAAACGTAACCGGTTGGTTGAAGTTATTCCCAGCTTTATCTAAAAGAACTTCATAACTGCCAGAATTCAGATTCCTTAAATTTAGAATGCCATTTTCCACCTTACCTCGCAGACTATCTTCACCAACAATCTTATATTCCAAAGTTTCACCCTTTGAATTAGGAAAACCTGCCAATAACTGGAGATTCCTGGAGTCTTTAAAACTGAGTTTATCTCCAGATTCCAAAGTAAATAGACTGTCATCATTTTTAAACTGCCTGATAATAGGCATATTGTTTTCCTTCTCACTCCTGGCTAAAACCGATAAGTTGATACGGGCAAAACCATCATTGAGCGTTACATATAAAGTAGAATCGTTCTCCTTAATTAGATTTTCATTGGCTTTCACCAGCCTGGAATTGATTTCAGAATCTGGTAGCAACAATTTCTCCCCATCAAGCCCAGCAAGATAAATTTGGTGGTTATTCTCGTTTACAAAAAAATAGTTACTATCACTTTCCGTAAGTAAGCGTTGATTTCCGAAGCTTTCGAACTCTTCAAAGGCCTCGAATTTTTTATCGAAGGGATTGTATTTATACCATTTGCCATTTACGAAAGAAACTACCTGACTATTTATCGCATACAACCTTGGCTTGTAGTTTTTTGTTTCTCCGTCAAGTGGTGGAAGTTTTCGTATTTCTTTTACTGATTTTTCTTTATTTAGAATGATGTGATAAAGTCCTTCATAAGGATGAGCCGCCCACATTTCATTTCCCTGAACCACTAATTGTTTCACAGGAAAATTAACTGAATCTATTTCTTCCACTTGGTTATTTGAAAGATCCAGCCTGCTTATACCCGTATAATGGCAAATAAAAAGCTCATTAGGATCTGACGGATTTTTGACAATATCAAAACTCCCGGTCCTTGTATCAATGGGGACAAATTGGCCATTTTCTATCTGGTATGTACCCGTATTGTGATTGGCAAATAATTTATTTTCAAACATTTCCAGGTTCCAGGTATGCCCTTCGGCATTTTCCAATTGATGAAGCTTTCCATTTTTAAAATTATAAATGCCTGTATTACTAGCGAGATAAATATTTTCACCTTCTTCAGCCAAATCATAGACAGCACCCAATTCACCGGAAGCATCGGTATAAAAATTAATTGGTGAATCCAGATCGATAACGTCGATTCCGCGGTCAAGCGCTAACCATAATTTTCCGCTGTCATTGGCCATTCCCAAGACCGTATTATTTTGCAGACCAGAGCCTCTGTTAAAAACTTTTGATGTTTGCTGTTTAACATCATATACAATGATCCCATTTTTTACAGTTCCGAAGACAACTTGATTATCAGAAACATGGAGAATATGGTTTAATTCAAATTTTGATAACTGGTTACTCAGTTCTGTACTTCCAAATTTTTTAATGCCCTTTCCATCAAAAACGAAAATATTATTACGGGTCCCAATAAATAGCTGATCCTTATACGTTGATAGGTCTACGACAACCGAATTCTCTGGAATAATGGAAGAATTGATGAAGCTTTTGAAATTTCCATTTTCATCTAGAAAAGAAATTCCATTTCGTCGCTGGGCGACTACCAGTTTTTCATTATACTTTGTAAAGGAAGTAGAAACAATCTTCGAAATTTTCTTTATTCCTTTACCATCATATCGGTAAACGGCTCCGAATGACCGGAAATAGATTTTACCGGAAATTTCAAGGATATCCCAGAATTCCTCACTTTCCATTTTAATATTCTTCAGTAGCGGTGATAAAGAGGTATAATTCAATTGCCCTTTATTATCGAATTCCCAATACCCAAATTCCTGGTATGAACCGGTATAAATACGATCACCTGAAACATAAACTGATCTGATAATCGAAGGACCATTAAGTTTATGTAATTCCCAGTTGATTCCGTCAAACAATAGCAATCCCTGATTGTTTGCAACGTATATAAATCCATTTTCACCTACTGATATATCCCAGTTCTGGCTAGCTGCGTTATATTGATTAGGAGAATAGTTTTGTATAGGTGGCACAAATTCCTGGGAATAGGAAAATTGTACTACAAGTGCTATGAAAATCAGTGTTTTATTGAAAATAGAACGCATTGAAAAAATCTATTTGAGCAATTATTGTGCAGGGCAAAAGTTACGGATTTTTAAACATAGTTCGTATTTTCACAGAAATTACTTAGCCATGTACCATTTCAGAATTTTTGCTTTAATAATTGCCAGCTTATTTATATTATCCTGTAAAAATCAGGACTCAAAAGAGGAAGCGTCTAAGGATACAGATATTCAGAAACAACCAAACATTATTTTTATAATGGCAGATGACCATGCCGAACAGGCCATTAGTGCCTATGGTCATCCCATCAGTCAGCTTGCCCCGACTCCTAACATTGATCGAATCGCTCAAAATGGTGCCAAGTTTCTGAATAATTTTTGCACCAACTCGATTTGTGGTCCCAGCCGTGCGGTGATCCTAACCGGAAAGTTCAGTCATATGAATGGTTTCCGAATGAATGGTGAAAAATTTAATGGTTCCCAACCCACCCTTCCGAAGTATTTAAAAGACGCAGGTTACCAAACCGCTATCACCGGAAAATGGCATTTAGATGGCAAGCCGCAGGGATTTGACTACTGGAATATTCTGAAAGACCAGGGAAATTATTACAATCCCGATTTTATAAAAGGGAATGATACTACCCGTATTGAGGGTTATACTACAGATATTATCACTGATATGGCTCTAAATTGGCTTCAAAAACAGCGAAAAAAAGATCAACCCTTTTTCCTTATGGTTCATCACAAAGCGCCACACAGAAACTGGATGCCACCTTTAAGGTATATCAATAAATACGACTCGATCCAATTCCCAATTCCTGACACCTATTTTTCAAAACATGAAGGACAGGTTGCTTCACAACAGCAATTACAAACTATTTATGAGGATATGTATGAAGGTCATGACTTGAAAATGGTTGTTGAAAAAGGCAGTGATTCCTTAAGACACAATCCCTGGACGACAGATTTTGATAGGATGACTAAAGAACAGCGCGATGCATGGAATAAAGCATACAGACCAAAAAATGATGCTTTTTTTGATGCAAACCTGTCGGGAAGAGACCTGGCCAAATGGAAATTCCAGCGTTACATGAGAGACTACATGGGCTGTGTTGCTGCCGTTGACGATGGTGTTGGAAAGTTACTGGATTATTTAAAGGAAAATGGATTAGAAGAAAATACCATTGTGGTTTATACTACTGACCAGGGCTTTTATCTTGGGGAAAAAGGATTTTTTGACAAGCGTTTTATGTATGAGCAGTCTTTAGACATGCCGTTATTAATTCAGTATCCGGCAAAAGTAAAAAAAGGGATCACCGTAGATGCACTTACTCAAAATCTGGATTTTGCGCCTACTTTCTTAGATTTTGCGAATGCGGAAATCCCGGCTGATATGCAGGGAAAATCTTTAAAACCACTATTATTGACCGATACGGTTAAGGATTTTAGGGACGCCATCTATTATCATTATTATGACTTTCCTGCTTTCCACATGGTGAAAAGACAATATGGAATACGAACTGATCGCTATAAGCTTATACATTTCTATGATGACATTGACGAATGGGAAATGTATGATTTGAAGGAAGATCCTGAGGAAGAAAAAAATCTTTATGATGATCCCGCTTATGCCGAAATTCAGAAAAAGTTACATGAAGAGCTGGAACAACTTCAGGAAAAATATCAGGTCACTGAAGATGAGTTTCAAACTTCTTCACCAGAAAAGGTTGAACAAGCCTATCATAATTTTGCCAAACTCGCTGGCGAAGATCCGGATACCTGTCCTCAGCAGAAGAAAACTAAAGTGGATCTGGAATAATTGTTTGCTCTTTAGCTTGAGAATTATTAAATGTGAAAGGATTTTAGAGCAGCCTAATTTATTCGGTCTGAGCAATGCCTGTCCTATTAAAAAATAGACGCCTTCCTATAAAAAATAAAGCTATGAAGAACCATGCATAAAATACCCCGGTGGTTGTAAGAGAAAGGTTTGTAAAATACAGATCGATATGTTGAAACGAGGGAATGCCAAAATGAGTTCTTGGATGAATAATTTCTATTCCTCTGTACTTATAAATCGATAAACCCTGTTTATAAACAAAAATTAAAGGAATACTGAGAAGTAACCACCGGAATTCTTTTTTCATCACGGCAAGGACTACGACACCAATCAGAGTCAAAAACATAAGAATATAAGCCCCATAAATCTGTAATTTATTAGAATCATAATCAGGCATATCATAAGACGACCTGGGTGCATAAAATGTACCAGCTATATCCTGGTTAATGGGTTCAAACCTCTTTAATAACATTGTTCCATCTTCATCTGATACCCTCAAGAGGTAAGAAAATTTTCTACTATCGGCAAATGTTACCCAAAACTTTATTAAGTAGTCTGCGTTAGTATCATTTTTACTAATTAATTTTGCTTCGCGAAGAACAATACTGTGCTCGCTACCTTTCCAAACAATAGAATTATTTTTAAACCATTCTTTGTATTCATCGGTAACACTCTCGTGAAAATAGTTTTCAGAAAATTTTTCAAATGGATCATCCTCCATTGCATATACATCAATACTTTCATCAATAGCTTTCTCAGAAAATGTGATTACTTCTTTCGGAACATTTTTTTCTTTCGCACAAGAACCTAAAACTAAAACTAGAAGTATTAAAAGATATTTTTTCAAAGGAAAAAAATTAAAATTTATGGAGGTAATCGATTTTATTCCTTCACAATATAGAAAGTTTTAAGCTTTTTGAGAATAATATTTGCAAAATTGCGCTTAACGGTTCCGATTGCTATAAATCAAAGCGTAGAAAAGCAACCTTTACCACAAAATTTATACTACAAGTAATTTTCTAAATTTTTAATTTTTCTGATGCAATTAAATCTTGAGAGTTAATTATTTAATGGATGATTGCATTTAAAATATGGATTATTTCCTAAATTTGGAAAAATTCCAATATGGATTTCGATCGGATTAAAGAAAAGCTATCGATTCTGGCAGACGCAGCAAAATATGATGTTTCCTGTTCTTCCAGCGGAAGTAAAAGAACCAATAACACCAAGGGATTAGGCGATTCTTCCGGAATGGGAATTTGCCATTCGTATACCGAAGATGGTCGCTGTGTTTCCCTCTTAAAAATATTACTGACCAATCATTGCATTTTCGATTGTGCCTATTGCGTTACCCGAAAAAGTAATGATATTAAGAGAGCAGCCTTTAAGGTTCAGGAGGTTGTTGATCTCACCATCAGCTTTTATAGAAGAAATTATATTGAAGGTCTTTTTTTAAGCTCTGGTATTTTTAAAGATGCCGATACGACGATGGAGCGACTGATCCAGGTTGCGAAAAAATTACGGGAAGAAGAAAATTTTAATGGATACATCCATTTGAAATCGATCCCAGGAGCCAGTGATGAATTAATGCGCGAAGCGGGATTATATGCTGATCGACTAAGTGTCAATATTGAAATTCCCACCAAAGAAGGTTTAAAGCTTCTGGCACCAGATAAAAATCACGAAGATTTCATGAAACCGATGAAAAAGGT
>CAXPUM010000011.1:0-12503 GCA_964220295.1 Flavobacteriaceae bacterium
CCAGTTCTCGTCGTTCCTGTGTCCAGCTTCGTGCGAGGGAGTAACTGGTCCCGCTGAACTTAATTTCGTTGATAATAGTTGGAATTATAGACACCACCAGCAAAATGATGAGCCACGACTCAAAAGCTACCACTCCAACCAGCAACGAAATAATTACGATAATATCTTCTCCCTGCGTTAATATATTAGACATTAAACCAACTCTCCCAGTAGTTTGCTGTCTTGCACGTTCCAGCTTATCGTAGAATTCAGAATCTTCCAGCTGATCCAGGTTCAATTCTGAAGTTTTTTTTATGATCTTAACCGATGTATCAATGGAATACTGGTCACCTAACAGAGCATCGCTGAGATTAATTCCCCTGGAAAGTAAATCGGAAACGATTGCCAGAAAAAATTCAGACCCAACCAGTAACCAAAGGTGGCTCAGATCTTTAGTTTCCGCAGAAATTTGTAATACTACCTCATCGATGATCAGTTTACCGAGCGTAAGCATGACCACTGGTAGGACACCGTTTAGAATTCGAGCAGTGATATTTGCATAGAACAGTAAGGGATTAACCTTCCTAATCTCTTTGAAAAAACGGGGTACGAATTTCAGGGAAGCAAAACTTTCCCTGAAATCGATCTTATTGGTTTCTAATGATTTTTTAGGTCTCGGCAATGAAATTGGGTTTTATATGCAATATACTATGTCGCACATGCTACCCAATAATTTCAAATACTAAAGTTACCTTTTCGGATGAATTTAATATTAAGCCGGAACCTGCTGTTCCTGGTGAGAATCGTTCTTCCTTCGCGTCAATTCACTGTTTAATAAGGTCAGTTCCCTGTTGGTTTGACCTTTAACCGAAGAATTCTCTTCTGCTCTCCTGAGCAAATACGGAACGACATCTGTCACCGGCCCAAATGGCACCAGCTTCGCAGTATTATAGCCTTTATTCGCGAGATTGTAACTTATCTGGTCGCTCATACCGTATAGCTGACTGAACCATACTCTTGGATCATCCTTGGCAATTCCGCGGTCTTCCATGATTTGTATTGCCAGGTAATTACTGATCTCGTTATGCGTACCGATAAAAACGGAAATATCTTCAATATGATCCAGGCAATAGGCTAACACACTATTGAAATTCACATCGGTTGCTTCCTTATTTCGGCAAATTGGAGAAGGTTTTCGTAATTTTTTGGCTCGCCTATTTTCCTTTTCCATATACGCTCCGCGAACGATCTTGGCGCCGATCTTAAAATTATCTTTTTGAGCACGCTGGTGCAATTCCTGCAAATATTCCAGGCGGTCGCAGCGGTAACACTGGATGGTGTTAAATATCAGGGCTTCTTCGGTATTATACTTCCGCATCATCTCTTCCATCAAATCATCGGCTGCGGTTTGCATCCAACTTTCTTCGGCGTCGGCATATAAACGAACATGTTGCTTTTTAGCTTCCCGGCACAAGCCTTCCACTCTCCCACGAACACGTTCCCACTCTTCAGCTTCTTCTTCGGAAAGACTTAAGTGGCTGCTTTTCTTTTCCCAAATTTCAAACCGACCCAAAGCTGTTGGTTTAAAAATGGCAAAAGGAACTTCCCCTTCTTCTTTTGCGAAAGAAATTAGCTCTTTTTTGACTGAATATGCCGAATCAAATTCTGCTTCGTCTTTTTTACCTTCTACGGAATAGTCGAGAATACTGGAAAGATTCACTTCATCCATCTCCCTGATGATCGGCTTACAATCTTCAATACTTGTCCCGCCACAAAACTGGTCAAAAATCGTATTCTTGATCAGCGGCTGAATAGGGAGTTTAGCTTTCAGAGAAAATTTTGTGAGAGCAATTCCGGGTTTGATCAGAAATGGTTTTCCCATAACGCTAAATAAAAGAATAGCACGATTGAGTTCCATATCCGATTTTAAACGGAAAGCTGTTGCGGTATCATTGAAAATTTTTTGCTTTATCATGATGCGAACTTACAGTGCAGGCTTCATGAATAAAAGGCCCTTAGAATAAGCTTAACCTTAAATCGGCACAAAAGAGCGATACAATCAAAGTAAAGTTCATCTGTGATATAAAATTGAATTAAAATTTGAGAAAATTTTAGATAAGATTAAGAGTATTTCAATCATCTCAAAGATTTCGATTTTTAAACTGGACGAAATCAATCAACTATCACGTATTCATTCTCAAACTTTTCTACTCTTTGTATTTTTCAAACCAGGATAAAATGGCTGCAATTTTCGCGATCAGGTTACTCGGTTTATTGGCAATTCCATGACCAGAATTCGGAATTCGAACCATGGCGGTTTCCACTCCTTCCAGTTTAAGCGCAGTGTAAAATTGTTCTGATTCGGCAATGGGTGTTCGATAATCTTCTTCACCGGTAAGCAACATGGTGGGTGTGGTCACATTTCCAACGTAAGAAATCGGAGATCTTTTTAAATAAGGCTCCGGATTTTCCCATGGTTTTTCCGCAAACCAATATTTACTGAAGAATGCCGGTGCATCCGCATAGAGCACAAAACTATACCAGTTAATTACCGGTTTCGCCACAACCGCCGCTTTAAAACGATCGGTTTTACCAACGATCCACGCGGTTAAAACACCACCTCCACTGCCCCCGGTGACAAACAAATTATTTTCATCTACATAGCCTTTTTCCAGCACTGCATCCACACCAGACATCAAATCGTCATAATCATGGTTTGGATAATCATGATGAATCAGGTTTCCAAAATCCTCCCCGTAACTGGTGCTCCCTCGAGGATTTGAGTATAGCACCACGTAGCCCGCAGCAGCATATGCCTGTATTTCTGCGGAAAAAACCGATCCATAACTGGCAAAAGGACCACCGTGAATTTCAAGAATAAACGGATATTTTTTGGAAGGATCGAAATCTGGAGGGGTGACGATCCATCCTTGTATTTCCTGTTCATCAAAAGATGATTTCCAGGTGATCTCTTCCACTTTTCCCATTTGGCGATAGGAAAAAAGATCTTCATTTAAATTGGTTAGCCTCCTGGTTTTCCCTCCATCGGAAACTGCCAGGTCAGCCGGATGCTCAGGCGTTCCAAGGGTATAAGCCAGCTTCCCGTCTTCAGAAACTGAATACTGCGCAGCCGTGTAAGGCCTGCCTAGTGACAAACCTCCAAGTTCAGAGGCCAGAGTCTCGACTTTTCCGTTAAGATCGATATAGCCAATTTTTGAGTCTCCCCGATCGTCAAACTGGAAGTAAAGTCCTTTCCCTTTTTTATCCCAGTTGATCTCTGAAATATTCCTGTCAAATTCTTCGGAAATCAATTTGGGAGCTCCACCCTTCAGATCCATTATATAAAGATCATTTAACTGATAGCCTAAGTATTCATCATCATAACCGAGAAAAGCGATCTTCGTTCCATCTGGCGATAACTGCGGATTTTGATCTGGCCCCAATCTGCTGGTAAGCGTATCTATCTTCCCAGATTGGAGTTCCATGCTATAGATCTCCGAATTATTTGGTTCCATTTCTCCATTTTTATGAAGGTTGGCAGAGAATATCAGTTTTTCACCATCTTTTGACCAAATGGGCGTGGAATGATCGAAATCAGAAAACGTTAACTGTCTTGGTGTTCCGCCATCGGTTGACAGAACAAAGATCTGGGAATTCCCGGAACGAAGATACCCGGCACCATCTCCACGGTAATTCAGCTCATCGATATACTTTGGTGGCGCATTCCATTTGGCTCCCTCTGGTTTCGGTGGCATCTTGATGATATTTTCCGAAGATTTTGGAACGAACATCGAAAAGGCAAGTTTTTTACTATCTGTAGACCAGCTTACGTTTCCGGGAGCTTCCGAAGTATTAGTTAATGGAAAAACGTCTTTGGTATCCAGCCACATCAGGAACATCTTGGTTTTATCATCCTGCATGTTTGATCTAAAAACTATTTTCTTTCCATCTGGCGACCATTGAGGACCATAATCATTATGGTTTCCGGTTGTCAATGGCCTGTTCTGTGAACCATCAGCATTTATAATCCAGAGATTGGATAGATTCCGATCGGTCATGATATCCTTAAAGTTGCGCACGTAAATGATCTTTTCACCATCTGGCGAAATTTGTGGATCAGATACAAACTCCATATCAAAGATGTCGGTTAGCTGAAGCTTGCTTCGATCCTGGGCATAATTTTGATATGAGCTAAAAATTATAAAAAAAAGAAGTAGAAAATTCTTCATTTTGAGGTGGTTTAGTTTAGTTTTTTTAAAGATAGCTAAAACTGTACTTTTCTGCCAATCCTGCATTTACCTGCCAATAAAAAAGCCTCCACAAAGGAGGCTCAATTTTGATTTCCTAGAAATACTTATTCTTTCCTGGCAATGACCGATTCCCAGTTGGCCACATAGCTGTAAAATTCTTCCAGTTTATCCATGGTTTGTTCCTGCCCGCCGGTAAGCTTGGTCATTTCTCCAAACCACTTCACATCTTCAGGAGAAGTTTCATAATTCAGAGATTCGATTCCCTCGCTCATTTCCCATACGACCATCATATCATATTCGCCTCCTACCAGGTGAAAAATGGTAGGTGGTTTAATTCCCGCAGCCTCATCGGCTTTTGCAAAATAATTATCAACGATCTTCATGGCTTTGCTTTTACTCATGGCTTTGAATTTGACCATCCCAATGCTTACCCAAGTTGGATCGTCATACTTTTTGGCTTTCATTTCCTGGCTGAATGCCATCCCGGAAACAATAAACAACAAACAGAACAGATAAATTTTTAAATTTTTCATCTTGATTGGTTTTTTGATTAGTAATAGTTTTAACTTCTAACTATCAGATAGTTAGCGTAATTAAATTACAACAATTTCTTAAAATTTTTAACATATTTTTTCTGAAAATTAATAATCCCGAAACCACTTGAAAACATTGACAATACCGAGCATAATTGTACTTTTGCCTTATGGAAAATCGTAAACTGAAGAACGCCGAATTAGACCGAAAAAGCGTAAATGAATTTAAGGATGCAAAAAAAAATCCGATAATAGTCATTTTAGATAACGTTCGGAGCCTCAATAATATAGGATCGGTTTTTAGAACTTCAGATGCATTTTTGATCGAAAAAATTTACCTCTGCGGAATCACCGCTCAACCACCTCATAAAGACATTCACAAAACAGCCCTGGGGGCAACCGATACAGTAGATTGGGAATATGCTGAAAAAACTTCAACGGTTGTTGACCAGCTTTTAGCAGAAGATGTCAAGGTCTATTCCATTGAACAGGCAGAAAAATCGATCTCTTTAAAAGAGTTTCTTCCGAAGAAAACCGAAAGAATTGCGGTAATTTTTGGAAACGAAGTGAAAGGCGTGCAACAGGAAGTTGTTTCAAAAAGCACCGGGGTAATCGAAATTCCACAGGAAGGCAGTAAACATTCCCTGAACATTTCAGTAAGCGTTGGCGTGGTGCTTTGGGATCTTTATGCTAAGATGATTTGATCACTGCTTCATCGATCTGGTCCAGCAGCCAGAGATAATCAGTCCTTCTATTCACAAAATCCAATCCTGAAATGTCGATCACCTGAACCTTCATATTTTGTTGTGATTTAATAAAATTCAGGTAACTTTTATTGATATTAATCAGGTAATCCGGCTGAATATTCTGCTCATAATCCCGACCGCGGTTCTTAATGTTTTCCAACAGTCGCTCGGTATTCTGATATAAATAAATATACAATTCCGGCTTGACGAGCTCCTTATACATTAAGTGGAAAAGCTTATGATATAACGAGTATTCATCTTCCTGTAGAGTGATCTTGGCAAAAATGAGGGATTTGAAAACATCGTAATCAGAAATCACGAAATCCTTAAAAAGATCATATTGCGCCAGGTCGTCAGAAAGCTGCTGATAGCGATCGGCCAGGAAAGACATTTCCAATGGAAAAGCATAGCGCTCCTGGTGTTCGTAAAATTTTGGCAAAAATGGGTTGTCTTTAAAACGCTCTAAAATCAGTTTTGCATTAAAATCTTCGGAAACCATTGTTGAAAAACTCGTTTTTCCGGCACCAATATTCCCTTCCACCGCGATGTAACTGCAGGTATTAAAGCGGTAACACCTCGAAGGAATTTGTAATTCTCCCGGAAAGAGACTGATTTGCGAATCATCTGTGCAAAAATTCAGCAGTTGTGCGACGGTTTTTTCCAGCTCGGGGTGTTTGAAACCCGCAGCAATATCATTTAAAGGCTGCAAAACGAACTTTCTACCAGGAATACCAGGATGTGGAATTTTAAGATCGTCTTCCTGGATCACCTCGTTTTCAGCAAAAAGTATATCAATATCTATCGGTCTGTTTTGATAAGTATCGCTTTCACTTCGCTGACGGCCTAATTCCTTCTCCATATCCAGCAACAAAACCAACAGCTGCCAAGCCGTTTTTCTGGTCTGAACTTCGACACACGCATTCAGGAAAGCCTCCCCTTTAAATCCCCAGGCAGGAGTTTGATAAACCTTTGAAACTGCCGTGACCCAGCCAACCTGTTCATGAATTTTCTGAACGGCATTTTGCAAATTCTCCATACGGTCACCAAGATTGCTACCCAGCGCCAACAGTACTGATTTCGGGTTTTCCAAGCTGATTTAAGAAAATTTTAATAGGGAGTAATTCATAATTTCACAGCAAATTAAGCAAAACAAATGCACATACCCGTAATTTTGTTAACAGACTTTAATAAAAAAATTTGACGGAAAATTACCTGGAAAAAAAGGGCTGGGCTCAAAATATTTATATGATCCTTAGTGCGCTGTTCATTACCTCTCTGGTTGTTTCAAACCTGATCTTTCAAAAGTTCTTTCACTGGGATTTCTTCGGGATTTACACTTTTGAGATTTCGGTAGGAATTTTGCCTTATCCCGTGACCTTTCTTATTACTGATATTATCAGCGAGATCTACGGAAAGAAAAAGGCCAACCAGGTAGTGACTACAGGAATTTTCGCTTCGTTCTTTTCGTTATTGATCGTTTATACTTCAGAAGCTGTGCCGGCAACCGATTGGTCACCAATTGGAGATGCATTATTCAGAAAAGTTTTTGGTGCTACCGCTATTGCGGTTTTTGCCTCGATGGCTGCCTATTTACTAGCGCAATATATCGACATACAATTATTCCATTTCTGGAAAAAACTAACGAAAGGAAAACATTTATGGGTGAGAAATAACTTTTCTACCTTCCTCTCTCAATTTGTCGATACCTTTTCGGTCCTGTTTTTGCTCTGTAGTTTTGGAAAGATCGATTGGGAGTTATTCGGCGGCCTGTTGCTTAGCGGATTTTTATTCAAAGTTCTGATCGCCATTTGTGACACTCCCTTTTTATATCTCGCGGTTTATATATTCCGAAAGACTTTCGGATTGAAGCCCGCGGAGGAACTAAAGTTTGACTAACTATGAAAAAAGCTTTAAAAATTTTCGGTTTTGTGGTCCTGGTAATTATCATTTTACTGGCTGCCGCACCATTTGTATTTGAATCTCAACTGAAGGACCTTCTCAGAAAGACCATTAATGAGAACGTGAATGCCCAGGTAGAATTCAGTGATGTGGACCTTTCCATGTTTCGCAGTTTTCCACAAGCGACATTGGTGATTGATGATCTTAGCATCGTGAATAATGAGCCTTTTAAAGGTGATACGCTGGCAACCAGTAAAGAGGTTACTTTAGAAATGTCTGTAAAAGAATTGTTCAAAAGTACTGATGAGCCCAAAAAGATCGATCAGCTAAAATTCAACAACGCTTTCGTCAATATCCACGTTGATTCCCTCGGAAGAGCGAATTACGATATTGCCAAAGAAGATACCACTACTGTAGCTTCAGATACTGCTGCAACTGGCTTCAGTTTAGATCTGAAACATTATGAAATCAATGATTCCCGCGTAAAATATGTTGATGAAAAAGGGAAGATCGCTCTAGATGTGACCAATCTCAACCATGAGGGAACCGGAGACTTTTCACTGGATCAATCCGAATTAGACACGCATTCTGAAGCGAATGTAGCACTGGATTACGATGGAATAAATTACCTAAACAATCATAAAGTAAGTCTTGACGCCGTGCTGGACATGGATCTAGAAAAAATGCGTTATACTTTTCTGAAAAATGAAGCGAGAATCAATCAGCTACCTTTGACTTTTGACGGGTATGTCCAGGTTAACGAAAATAATAACGAATTGGATCTTACATTTAAAACTCCTTCTTCAGATTTTAAAAACTTCCTGGCAGTTATACCTCAAACCTATGCCAAGAATATCGAAAATGTGGAAACGAATGGAGATTTCGTTGTGAATGGTAGATTATTCGGAGTGGTTGATGATACTTATATTCCAAAAATGGATGTCGAGATCACCTCTAACAATGCTTCTTTCAAATACCCAGACCTTCCAAAAAGCGTACAGGATATCAACCTGGATATGCAAATAAAGAACGAGTCTGGTTTGGTGGAAGACACTTATGTTGATATTAATAAAGCCACCTTCCGTATCGACCAGGATCGTTTCAATACCAAAGGAAAAATCAGCAATCTTACAGAAAATATGCTGGTGAACCTGGATGTAAATGGTACAATCAATCTGGCTAACTTAAGCCAGGCCTATCCGTTAGACCTGGAACAGGATTTAAACGGAATTTTGACTGCTGATGTGCAAACCAGTTTTGATATGAATTCTATTGAAAAAGAACAATATCAGAATGTGAATAGCAGCGGTACGGCATCTATTAAAAATTTCAGTTATAAATCTCCGGAAATTCCAAACGAGGTGAAAATTGCTAACGCGAACCTGAACTTCAACCAGGGTAATGTACAGGTGCCAGACTTGAAATTGACCACTGGAAGGACAGATATTCAGGCTTCGGGAAGTCTTCAGAATTTGATGGGATTCTTGTTTACCGACCAGCAGTTGAAAGGTAATTTCAAGGTTCAGTCTAATGTTTTTGCCGTTAATGATTTCATGGTTGCCGAAACAAAAGAAGTGAAAACCACCGAAGGCGGTGAAGAAAAAACCGTTTCCCAGCCAACCGGTCAGGAAGCGGTGAAAATCCCTTCTTTTTTAGATATGGAATTGGCTTTTAATGCCAAGAAGGTTTATTATGACAACCTGGAACTGGACAACGCAAAAGGTGTTCTTGTCATTCGTGATGAGACAGCAAGACTGGAAAACATCAGCACCAATGTCTTTAATGGTAGCATAGGATTGGACGGAATGGTTTCCACCAAAAATCCCACGCCGATATTTGAGATGAAGCTGAATCTAAATTCTCTGGATATCGCTTCTTCTTTCAATGGAATGGAAATGTTGCAGGGAATGGCACCTATCGCGAATGCGCTTCAGGGCAAACTGCAATCAACCTTGAACCTGAAAGGTAATTTGAATGAAGACCTGACCCCTCAACTAGCAAGTTTAGCCGGTAATGCCTTAGCGCAATTGCTAACGGTCGATATCGATGCCTCAAAATCTCCTTTATTGGCTAATCTGGACAGTAAATTAACCTTTATTAATTTAGATGACATCGATTTGAACAATTTGAAGACTCAATTAACATTCGATAATGGAATGGTAAATATCGCCCCTTTCAATTTTAATATTAAGGACATCAATATTCAGGTTGCAGGTTCACATGGATTTGACAATACGATGAATTACAATTTGAACCTGGACGTTCCTGCTAAATATTTTGGTTCACAGGTTGGAGGGACGCTGAGTAAATTAAGCGGTACAGATCTCCAACAAATGGAAGTTGAATTGCCAGTTGGTTTAACCGGAACTTTTCAAAATCCTCAGATCAATTTGAATATGCAACAGGCAGTAAGCAGTTTGACTCAGAAAATTGTTGCTGAGCAGAAGAAAGACCTTACTAATAAAGGCAAAGATGCTTTAACCAATATTCTTACCGGTGCGATGAATAAACAGAATCAAAATCAAACCGATACGAGTGCTGTTAAAACTGATTCAACAAGAACCAGGACCAATAATCCAACAAAGAGAGATTCCATAAATAGATCTCAGCAGGAGCAGGTTCAAAACGCCGCTAAGAATATTTTGGGAGGTATTCTGAAAAATTCCAAAAAGAAAACAGATACCACGAAGAATGATCAATAGCAATTAAGCTTCGGCATTCGCACTTTTAAAATCTGGTCGGTATTTTTCCTTGGCCAGATTTTTTTTGTTTGAATATTTCAATTTCTGAAAAAGTCCGGGGGCTATTCCGAAGAAAATGAAGGCTGCTGAAACTGCAAATAAAACCGGAAGCTGTGTGATACTATTTCCTACGGTAAACATTCCTAATATCAACACGATCGATAGCGGAAATGAAAGTGCCAGGATGTTAATTGCCAAAGTATTGCTGAAGGTTTTGAATGTCTTTGCTTCATTTTTCTCTCTGGATCCAACAGCTGCGATATGAGCAAATGGCCAGAAACTGCAGGCGCTTAAAGAAAACGCCAGGATGATCAAGCGGTCAGGTCCAAAATTTACTTTTCCCACAGCGATGAAAATAGAACTGATAAGCACAACCACCCCGGCTCGAAGCAGCAGCATACTAAAAATTTTACTGAATTGCCCTTTCTTGATCGAAACAGCCAGGCCAATAAAAAGCAATACGAGCGGAGTCATTAACAGGCTCAATCGTTTTAAAGTTTCTGAAAAAATAACCGGCAGATTTTCCAAGTGGTAGCCAAAACTTAATAAGATCAATGCAGCAATGATGAAAAGGTTGACGGGTTCAGAAATTAATACCTTAAAAAGATCGTTGATCTTGGATCTATTCAGTTTGGTACTCGTGCCATGAACTTTGTAGAACCAGTTCATTGCCACGATATAAAGAATAATTAATACAAATACTTTATTTCCAAGATCGGCCATTGCCGCTTTAGCAAGCGCTCCATCACCTAAATATTCCAGTAAAAAAGGAAAACATGATAAACCGGGGGCCAGTGAAGGAATCAAAAGAGAGGCTGTCCTATACTCGGAAGTGTCTTTTTTGATTCCGCACAAAGGCAAAACATATGGAAATAGAAAAAATAATAACAGGTTTAAACTAAGAGCAAAAAAAGGAAGCATGAACAGTCCTGATTTCAATTCTACGCCAAGTAATGCAATAAAAATTGTTGCCGGAAGCGCCAGGTTCAAAATGATCTTTTTGATCCCGGTCGTTTCATCTTTTTGGCGGAATTTGACTTTCAGTAAAAGTCCGATGCCGATAAATAATAAAAAAGTGAATGTTTTTTGTAGGCTTACATCCATAAATAAAATTTGCAATTAGACCAGGATCTCATTCAGCGCAGTGGTGAACAGCTCCATCTCCTCCATTTTTCCCATACTCACACGGCACCAGTCCTGATCCCAGAATTTAAAAGCACGAACCGCCATTTCTCTTTCGTATACCTTACTAAGGAATTCGTCGCCGGCAACCTCAATTGGGAAGATCACAAAATTAGTTTGTGAAGGCATGTAATTCATATTACGGCTATCCAGGTAATCGGTGAAATACTTTCGCGCATCAACCAGTTTGGTTCTGCAACCAGTGAGAAATTCAGCATCATCCATACTTGCAGAGGCTGCAGCAATAGAAGGCCCTGTAATTCCCATTCCGCCGCGAGTGATCTGGTTGATCATCTCCAGTGTTTCTGCTTTCCCGATCATGTATCCAATTCGCAAACCGGCCATTCCGTGGATCTTTGAAAAAGTTCTTGAAACGAGAATATTCTCATTTTCTGCAACCAGTGGCGCCATACTGTTAGCCATTCCACCATCAGATAATTCAATATAGGCTTCATCGATAAAGACCGGAACTTTTTTGGAAATACGCCTGCAGAAATCTTTCATCTTCTCCACATCGGTAATGGTCGCCGTTGGATTGTTAGGATTGGTAATGTAAACGAGCCTGGTGTCTGCATCGATTTCAGCTTCCATCGCATCGAGATCATGCTGATAATCTGAAGTTAGCTTTACGCTTTTCCAGCTTCCGCCGGCAGCTTCAGCAACCGCTACCAATGACATATAACTGGGATCGGCACTTACCACATTCCCGCCATGCTGGAAAAATACTAGTGCCGTTTTTTCCAAAAGATCAGAAGAACCCGGTCCCATCATTACCTGCTCCGGCTTCACTCCTTCCATTTTCGCGATTTTGGCAGTCAGTTCTCCGAGACTTTTCCAGCTGTAATGATTTCCATTAAAAACTTCTTTTTGAAAAGCTTCTGCAGCCATTTTTGAAGGTCCATATGGATTCTCATTCCACATCAGTCTTGCCTTCAGGTTATCTATATCAGGAAATCTTGGAGGAGTGTATTCGTTGAAGTGGTTATTATGAAAAAGAAACTTGCTTTTGGTCGTCAAAGCGTTTTCTACGCGATTAGACCATACCTCTTGCGGAGCAACAGCGACAGCTCCAAGTGACAGTAAACTTTTCTTGATCCAGTCGCGACGGGTATTCGATTGGTTTTGCATTTGTCTTGGTTTTCTAGAGCCATAAAGTTAGGCAGAAGGAAACCA
>CAXPUM010000012.1:0-18592 GCA_964220295.1 Flavobacteriaceae bacterium
TTCCAACCTTGCATTCCGTAGTAAGACCAGGAAATCATAGTTGAAAAGGCAAAAAGGATCACAGCAATTGTTAATATGATGGAGAAGTGAGGAATAACCGTATCAAAAGCTGTTGCGGTAAGTTCCACCCCTTCAGTAATTTCATTTCCGTATTCCAGGAATCCTTCATGGAAGTTCGTGATTACGATAACTAAAGCTGTCATTGTACAGATCACAACGGTATCAACGAAAGGCTCCAATAAAGCTACAATTCCTTCACTTGCCGGATACTTAGTACGTACCGCGGAGTGAGCAATCGCTGCAGAACCTACGCCAGCTTCGTTAGAGAAAGCACCTCTTCGAATACCCTGGATCATAACTCCTACAAGACCACCAGCTATTCCAAGACCTGAAAATGCTCCTTCGAAGATTAATCCGAATGCGTCATCGATATACATCCAGTTTGCTCCAAGAATAACCAAGGCGGCTAATACATAGATACCAGCCATGAAAGGAACAATTTTTTCGGTTACAGAAGCAATTCTCTTGATACCCCCAATGATTACTACTGCTACAAGAATTGCCATTACAATCCCAAAATAGAATCCAGCATTTCCTCCTTCAAGCTCTAGCAACTGCGTAAACTGCGCTGCTGCCTGGTTCGCCTGGAACATGTTCCCACCGCCAAAAGAACCACCAATAACAAAAATTGAGAAAACAACGGCCAAAAATTTTCCTAGGCCACCCATGTTCTTTTCAGCAAGACCTTTTTTAAGGTAATACATTGGTCCGCCATATACAGTTCCATCAGGACCTACATCACGGTATTTCACCCCAAGGGTACATTCCGCGAATTTCGAAGCCATTCCAAGAAGACCAGCAACCACCATCCAGAAAGTTGCACCAGGACCACCAATAGATAAAGCCACAGCCACACCTGCAATGTTACCTAAACCAACCGTAGCCGATAATGCCGCAGTTAGCGCCTGGAAGTGAGAAACCTCACCATCGGCGCTGTCATCTCGAATAGTCTCGATTATATTTTCTCCTTCGTTTGGAGTAGGATCGGCATACAAAGTATCTGCGCCGTGTTTTTCAATATCTTCATATTTACCTTGCACTACCTTGATAGCAGTCCAGAAACCGGTAAAGTTGATCAGTTTAAAGTAAATCGTAAAATACAGTGCACCACCAATTAACACAATAAGCACCCAGGGAATCTGGAAAGTCTCGCTAAACCGAATTTCATAAAAAATTAATTCTACAAACCATCCAGTATAATTTGAAAAGATGGTATCGATCTTTTCAGAGATTGTCGCTTCATCAGCCGATTGTGCAAAGGTTAATAAGGGTAAGAACAATCCAATTAATGAAAGTAATCTTTCTTTGGAGATAATCTTCTGCATCTGTTTCTTTCGTTTTAATTTTAAGACCCGGCAATATGCAAAAAAACTTAAGGTTATCAAAAAAGAAAATGCATTTCCTTAAGATTTTCTTAATACGGCTCAGTAAAGAATTGACGGGACTTTTGCATAAAATTGAAGGTAATTATTAAATTTTAGGAAAATCGTTTTTGTTAGAGGTCAAAAACCGAAGTTCTTTTAGTATAAACCAAATCTTTCAACTTCAACCAAAATGCAAGGGTAAGATAAATAATAAAGCCCGCTCCCATGGTGAAAAAGGAGGCGTAGATGAAAAATAGCCTTACGCTCTTAGCCCGCATACCCAGCTTATCTGCCAACCTGGAGGAAACATAAAAGCCATGCCTTTCTAAATAGTACCTTATATTATGGACCGCTGAGGACATATTGCAAATTTAATGATATTCTTTAGATCGATTTAATAATTTGCTGCCCAATTCGCACTGTAAACATCGATTCTTGTCGCAATAATTCTTTTTTAACTGAAGCAAGGCTTGAGAATCAAAAGCCGTTTTGCTTATTCCAGGTTTCAGCTCCTCAAAAATAGTTATCGCCGAATTCTTTTCTGAAGATAGGGCAGCAATTAGTTGGATAATATCTTCGTGCTGGTCAGTTCCGTAATATCGGGACCAGGCAAACCGAAGCGGAACAATGGTATTGATTATGAGCAGGTCAATAAAGTCTTTACTAAGACCTTTCTTCCTGGGAGGATGCTTTGTACCGAAAGTATAGTGAGACTGCCAGTATTCAGAAACTTCAATTTTGAAAATCCTCCTGATCGCTTCACTGTTCTTTGCTTCTTTTATTTCTGAAAATAACTGAGGTCTTTCGGAATACAGGGTGGCTAATTGCGCCAGCCGAATTGTTGGGAAATTATCTGGGCGTAACCTGAAAAATTTAGGCGGAATGACTACTGCTTCTTCCAACCGGAATTTATGTTTCAAATAATTAAAACGCTTCCGTAAATCCAGTGCATACGCATTTTCTCCTTTGATCAATCCCGACAATCCTAGTAAAAGAGCTTCCAGATTCCCTTTTTCCGAAGCCACTTTCTGAATGATTTTAAAAGAAATATTCTGACCAATATTCGCAAATGCCTCTCCATTGACATTCAGTCCAAAATTCTTCAGCAGCATTTGAAATAAAACCGCTTCCCAATTTGCTTCAGAAGAATTTAGTAATTGAAAGATGGCAGAAGATTTGCTCTCCAGTCTTTCAAAAAATAATCGTTCCATCCAATGGTTCAGGTCAAATTCAGAAAAATCCGGGAAATCATTTTCGCAATTGATCCTGAGATGCGGGGTTTCGAGTAAATCCTTATAATTCCTTAAAACCTCCTCACTTACCAATCCTTTCAAATTCAAGGTTGGAATAATTGAATTATCACTCCGGAAGACTTCAGCATCATGCTCCCAAACAACATGCAGGATAACAGAATCGTAATTAGGATCTTTTTCATGCTGATGCCAATACCAATCTGAAGAGCGCAAATGCATTTCCACGTTTCCAGCCCACAGCTGTTCACCGATTTGTATTTTCGCATTAAAAAAATCGGGACCGGAAGAATCGTTTCGCCGCCCCGGGTTTAGCACCACAACGCTTTCTCCGGAGGCGCATTTGAGGCCCGAAGAATGGTATTTCCGGAAAGCCCAGATATAATAAAGAAAATCTTCCCGCATGATCCAAATGTATCAAATTAAACATCTGAAAATGCGGGAGTTGAAAAATTATTTTGGTAATTTCTGAGCTACCTCATTGGCGAACAGGTCTACCCAACGCTCATACATCAATCCGCTTGGATGAAGCCCATCTGGGGCAACTAGATCAGGATTATTTTTCGCTTCCTTAGAAATTGGGGTGATATTAAAATATTGTACGCCAAATTCTTCTGCAACTCTTTTAAAAACAGCATTGAATTCTTCCAGCTCTGCACTGATCTCTTCCTGGTTTGAGGAACCAAAAGGCGTATAACCATAATCGGGAATACTAACCGCGAAAACTCCTTTTTCCATTCTTTTGGAGTGATTAACCGCTTTGCGAAAAACCTGTCTCAGTTCTTCCTCATATTCACTAATAGATTTTCCCTGGTATTGATTGTTTACCCCAATTAAAACCGAAACCAGGTCAAAGTCTCGCTGTACATCCAGTTCATTCTCGATCCCCTGCAACAGGTTACGAGTGGTCCAACCGGTTTTAGCGATGATCTTTGGCGCAGCCATATTATAACCCTGCTGTTTCAGTCTTTCCGTAAGTTGCACCGGCCACCGTTCAGAAGGATCTACACTTTCTCCAATCGTATAACTATCGCCCAGAGCGAGGTAGCTATATTGAGGATCTTCAACAGTATTTCCGGATGGAGTGGCAGTATTGGTAGAGCTACATGACGCAAAAATCAAAATTACGACCAGCAAGTATATTTTTTTCATAGTTTCAGTTTAATACTGAAATGTAGCTTTTTTCATCCTGAAGAAAAATCTTTCAACCGAATTTAGATTTTAATTAGCAAAAAAAACTCTTCCGCAGAACAGAAGAGTTATTTCATAATTATAAGCTGAAATTTTATGCTTCCCTGAATTTCGGATTGATAAACAGTTCACCATTTTTCAGCTTGTGCCAGTAGGCGACCATATCGGCTCTCACTTCCGGGGACATAATATATAAACCGATGATATTCGGGAATGACATGGCGAGGATCATCATATCTGAAAAACTTAAAACGGCTCCAAGACTTACTGATGCACCAAGGATCACGAATAACAGAAACAACACTTTGTAGATAATTTCTGATTGTTTGCTTTGTCCGAAAAGATAGGTCCAACTTCTCATCCCGTAGTATGACCAGGAAACCATGGTAGAAAAGGCGAATAAAAACACTGCTAAAGCCAGTACGGCTGGAAACCAGGAAATAACGCTTTCAAAAGCATCTGAAGTTAGTTCCACACCTTTCATTCCTCCGCCTACTTCGTGCATTCCGGTAAAAATCAACACCAGAGCGGTCATGGTACAAACTACCATCGTATCGATGAAGGGCTCCACCAAAGAAGTAAAACCATCAGCAATTGGATTTTTAGTTTTGGAAGCACTGTGAGCGATCGCAGCAGAACCAACACCGGCCTCACTGGAGAAAGCTGCACGCTGAAGTCCGATAATCAGCACCCCGATAAATCCACCTTTCATGGCCTGTGCTGAAAATGCGCCGTTAAAGATCGCCGCAAATGCGCCTCCAATATTTTCAATATTTGCTCCAATTACTACGGAACAGCCTAAAATGTAAACGACTGCCATGAATGGCACTACTTTTTCGGTTACCCTCGCGATACTATTAATCCCTCCAAGAATAACCGCTCCTACAAGAATGGCGAATATTACCCCGAACCAAAAACCATGGCCCTGTAAAAACGGTATTTGTTCAGAAACAATTTTGAATGCCTGGTTGGACTGAATCATATTCCCGCCACCAAACGAGGCTCCAACGCCTAAAACGGCAAAAAGGCCGGCGAGAAATTTACCCAGGCTTTTCATATTTCTTTTCTCAAGTCCGTATCTCAGGTAATTCATGGGTCCACCAAAAATTCTTCCGTCTTCCTTAATTTCCCGATATTTCACACCCAGCGTACACTCCGTAAACTTCAGTGACATCGCAAAAAATCCTGCTGTAAACATCCAAAAGGTTGCTCCAGCTCCTCCCAACGAGATCGCGACTGCCACACCGGCGATGTTACCAAGACCGACTGTTGCTGAAACTGCGGTCGCCATCGCCTGGAAATGCGTAATGGTTCCCGGTGCATCAGGATCATTAAATTTTCCTTTGGCAAGCTGAATGGAGTGCTTGAATCCGCGGATATTGACAAAACCTAAACGAAGTGTAAAGAAAATACTTCCCAGGATCAGCCAGATCACGATAAAAGGAATACTGTTCTCTCTAATATCGCCATTGGGATGCAGTAACGGCTGGGGATCGTCGTATTCTACCTGTGCGATCATATGCGCTCCCTGCTCGATCACATCACTTTTATCATTAGGATTGAAAATTTCGTTTCCTTCCTGAACCAGATAATCTACTTTACCTGATACATCAGCATATACATCATAATCTTTTCCAGAATCACTGGAAACAACCGCGATTTTCTGACCCTCAGAGACTCTTTCTCCATCTTTAACGAGCCATTTTTTCAAACTATAAATAGAATTGGTCTGGGCATTCCAATTAGGAATGGGAATTTCTTTATAATCGGTATATACCACCGGGTCATAAATTCCAATGGCTGCAAAAGGGTCCCAGAAGAGAATATTGCCCATAAAATCAACCGCAGGTTGAACTTTACTGTTAAAAACTTCAGTGATAGAAGTTGCTGGAACGCTAAATGTTTCTTCAGCAGTTTTTCCATCAGCATCAGTCACTTTTACAGAATAATCCAGGCCTTCGGTTAAACCACTGGCAGTTCTGGATTCCAGTGAAGTTCCCTGTTCGCTCCATTTAAATTGATAGGGAGCTTTCCCTCCATTTACTGTTAATTCTGCTCGCCCGTCATTGATCTCTCGTGTAGGATTGATGAGCCGAACGTCTAATTGTAGTCCTGTTTCATTTTGTGCATTAATAAGTAAACTTAGCAATAAGAATAAACTGGTCATAAACCATGAATTCTTCATATCTATTTTTCTGTTTTTGGTTTTAAATTTTAAAATAAGCTCCGTTTGGAGTTGAAAATTAATCTTCTAAATAGCCCATTTTCTTCATCCACTGGTCATTGTACATTTTACCAACGTAGCGGCTACCGTGGTCATGGAATAAAACCACTACTACATCATCCTTCTTAAAATTGTCTTTTAGCTGAAGAAGCCCTTTAGCCGCTGCTCCGGCACTATTCCCAAGAAAAAAACCTTCTTCTTTCGCGAGTTTCTGGGTGTAGACCGCCGCATCTTTATCGGTTACTTTCGTAAAGCCGTCTATAATGCTGAAATCTACATTCTTCGGAAGAATATCTTCCCCAATTCCTTCAGTTACATATGGATAAATCTCGTTTTCATCAAAAACACCTGTTTCATGGTACTTTTTGAAAACGGAACCATAGGTATCGATTCCCCAGACCTTGATATTCGGATTCTTTTCCTTTAAATATTTTCCTACTCCTGAAATCGTTCCACCAGTACCAACACCCACTACAAAATGAGTCACTTTGCCATCAGTCTGTTCCCAGATTTCAGGTCCTGTACTTTCATAATGCGCCTGGGCATTCGATAAATTGTCGTATTGATTCACGTACCAGGAATTTGGCGTTTCTTCGGCCAGTCTTCTGGAAGTAGAATAATAACTTTTTGGATCATCTGGAGCAACATCAGTAGGGCACACCACCACTTCACTTCCCACAGCTTTCAGGATATCCATTTTTTCCTTGCTCTGTTTATCGCTCATTACACAGATCATCTTATAACCTTTTACAATAGCAACCAGCGCAAGCCCCATCCCAGTATTACCGGAAGTTCCTTCTATAATCGTCCCCCCGGGTTTTAGTAGGCCTTTCTTTTCAGCATCTTCAACCATTTTTAAAGCCATACGATCTTTAACCGAATTCCCCGGATTAAATGTCTCGTATTTAGCCAACACCAAAGCATCGATCTCCTTTGTGATTTTGTTCATTTTCACAAGCGGAGTCTGGCCTATCGTGCCTAATATATTTTCTGCGTAGTTCATTCTGTTTTTTTAAGATTTGCAAAGGTAAAAAATCTAAGACTGAAAGCCTAAATGAGTCTTTTTCAGTAAAAAACAGTATAAAATTAGTCGAATTTAATAGCCTTAACGGGCGAAATTCGGGAGATGATTATCGACGGAATCAGTAACATTAACATGCACAGAATCAGCGTGCCAATATTGACAAAGAGAATATAATCCCAGTTTAAATAGATAGGAACTTCAGTCACATAATAGGTTCTGGGATCAAGCGGAATGAGCTTTAAATACTTCTGAGCGACCAATAAACCAATTCCTATCAGGTTTCCCCAAAAAAGACCAAGGATGATCAGATAGCCCGCGTTGTACAAAAAGATCTTCCGTATGCTCCAATCGGCTGCTCCCAGTGCCTTGAAGATTCCGATCATTTGAGTTCGTTCCAGGATCAGTACTAATAAGGCCGTAATCATATTAATACCCGCCACCAGAATCATGATCCCAATGATCAGCGCGATGTTGAAATCAAATAGCGATAACCATTCGAAAATAGAGTAATATTTCTGACTAATGGTCTGGGAGTCCAGCAAGGAACCAGTATTTTCATAAACCTCGTTTCCTTTTTCATCCAGCTTATCGAAATTGTCTACAAAAACTTCAAAAGATCCAACTTCATCGTTTTTCCATTTATTTATACGCTGAATATGCCGAATGTCAGCAATCACGTATAATTCATCGAATTCCTGAAAACCGGAATCATAAATTCCTGCAATCTGGTACCCACGCTGGATTGGCCGATCGCTGTCTTCCCGCATAAAGAAGGTCGGGACACGGTCTCCAACTTTTAACTGTAGTCTATTGGCCAGATATTCAGAAATAAGTATCTCATCGTTCAGCTTATCTTTAAAATCAGGAATTTTACCGGCGACCATGAAATCTTTGAAATAGTTCCAATTATAATCCGGTCCTACTCCTTTTACAACCACTCCTTCAAAATCGGTTGCAGTTCTGATCACCGCAAATTTTGTAGCAACTGCCTGAACATGATCAATCCCGGAAACAGTTTTAAATTCCGGGTAAAAATCCTGATTTTTAGATATGGGGATCAAGGAAACTTTAGAATTGTTGTTATCATAACTCGAGATCGTGATATGCCCGTTAAAAGCAGCGATCTTGTCACGAATCTTCTCCTGAAGTCCGAGCCCGGTCGCAAAAGAAACCAGCATCATCACTACCCCGATCGCAATAGCGGTGATAGCTATTTTTATGATTGGCGCAGATATGCTACTTTTATACTTTTTGGTGCTGACCAGTCGTTTAACAACGAAATACTCGAAATTCAAAGGCTTATGATTAAGAGATTGCTCAAAAGTACATTTTTATTCTTTCTTATCGGAATCGTTTCCTGCGGAAACACGAACGGAGAGAAAGCGGAAGACAATTCTTCAGAAGCCAGGGTAGAAAAACAAGAACCGAAAAAAATCTTTCTTGGAGCACAACAAACTGATGAATACCTGCCGATTCTAAAAGGAAAAAATATTGCGGTTGTTGGCAATCAAACTTCGGTCTTACCTGATAAAAATGGTGATTTTGTGCATTTAGTCGATTCGTTATTGAGCCGTAGCATTAACATTAGTAAAGTCTTTGCTCCAGAACACGGTTTTCGTGGCGATGCAGATGCCGGTGAAAAAGTTTCAGATGGAATCGATCAAAAAACAAATTTGCCGATCATTTCCTTGTATGGCGACCACAAAAAACCTAATTCCGAAGATTTAAAAAGTATAGACATTTTGCTTTTCGATATTCAGGATGTGGGTGCCCGTTTTTACACCTACATTTCCACGCTGCATTATATTATGGAAGCCGCAGCGGAAAATTCGGTTAAAGTCATTGTTCTTGACAGACCGAATCCTAATGGAAGTTATATTGATGGGCCAGTTTTGGAAAAAGAGCATTCCAGTTTTGTTGGTCTTCACCCGGTACCCATTGTCTATGGCATGACAATAGGTGAATATGCCCAAATGGTTAATGGTGAAAAATGGTTAAAAAACGGGATTCAAGCCGATTTGCAGGTAATCAAATTGAAAAATTATAATCATAATAGCGAATACCATCTTCCTGTTAAGCCAAGTCCAAATTTACCGAATGATCAATCCATCAATCTATACCCGAGTCTCTGTTTTTTTGAGGGTACTAATGTAAATGCTGGAAGAGGAACGAATAGGCAGTTTCAGGTTTTTGGGTCACCATTTCTAAATAAAGATGTATTCAATTTTAGCTATACTCCAGAACCAATGCCGGGTGCTGCGTATCCTAAACATTCCGGAAAGAAGTGTTACGGCATGAACCTCACTAAACACGCAAAACTGCACGAAATAGAGCTGAGCTGGCTGATTAATGCTTATCAGAACACCTTAGAAAAATCAGAATTCTTCAATAATTTTTTTACGAAACTGGCTGGAACCACCAAACTTCAGAAACAAATTGAAGATGGAATTTCTGAAGAGGAAATCAAAAAAAGCTGGGAGCCGGGGCTTTCAGATTTCAAAGGAATCAGAAAAAAATACTTGATCTATTGATATGAAGGGAGATCTAGGAGCCATAATCATTTTTACTATCGTTATCCTCTTTCTGATTTTTATTATCAGGACAATTTTTGATGTGATCGGAAACAATAGACTTACTCGAGGATATAAGATAGTCTGGATTTTATTTATTTTAATAGCGCCGCTCATCGGTGCTACCGCCTATTTTCTCGTAGAGAAATCATAGTAACCTTTTGTAGTTTTCAATCAGATTAGATCAAAGCATTAAAATTAATATAATTAATTCTCGATCCCTAAATAATTAATCCTGTTTCAAAAATTTTTGTGCCCTGTCCAAATACAGGCTGCCATTCGTAAATTCAGAAATTTTATTTTGCCACTCTTTTTGATCATCTTCTCGTTTATCATTGCAGGAAAGACAATAATTAAGATAAGCATATAAGATCTGATTACTTTTGCTCAAATCATACTGAGCAAAATCCTTCTCAAGCCGCCTGCTTACCCTACTAAAATGCTCTTTATAAAGATCTATGTTCATTTCCAGCAATTCGATCTTTTGCTGCATCGCTAAATAATTATCCTGCTTTTTATCTAACAATTTCTCGGCTTCTTTCAAGTAATTTTCAGCAATACTGAGAATATCAATTCGAATATTCTTATTTAGAAAAAGACTATAGTCCAGGTATTTGTGAACGATCCTGATCGCACTTATATAATTTTTATTTTTTAAATAATTACTTAGCGGCTTTCTCATGTAAGAAAAATTCATAGAGTACTTTTTTAACGCATCCTCAACAGGGAATTTTGTTGAAAAACCCAATTCTCTAAAAAGAATATTTCCATGAGCATCTGTAATAAAATAATATGGAATAGCCTTGACCTGGAATTGATTTGCTAATGCTCTATTATGGTCAAGATTTATTTTTACAGGCACGTAATTTTTCAACAATTCCTTGACATCTTCATTACCCCAAACCTCGATATCCATTTTCACGCAGGGGCGGCACCAGGTGGCCCAAAAATCAATAAGCATTGGTCTATTTGTAGCAATACTAATCTTTTGAGCAGTTTCGTAATCGCGGATCCAGCCTTCCTGTGCAAAATTATTGGCAGTAATTAACAAAAGAAATAATGTGATTTTTAGGGTAAAATTCATAGGCGAAAGCGTTAGAAAATGCAAATTGCACTATTCTTAACTTTCCTACAAGTTTCCCGACAATCTTTCTCGCATCTTTTCTACAATATTGAATGCAGCAGGACAAATGGAAGTGTTTTTCAGGGTGATATTTGATATTTTATGGAAATCTTTTCTATCAGTATGAGGGTATTCCCTGCAGGCTTTTGGTCTGTTTTCGTATACCATGCAATAATTGTCGGCACCCAGGAACGGGCAGGGCAATTGCTGAAGAACGTAATCGTTATCCTCATCAATTCGCAAGTAAGTATCTATGAACTCCCCGGGCTTCATTCTGAAATGTCTGGCAAGCCTTTCAATATCTTTCTGGGTAAAAAGCGGACCCGTAGTTTTGCAACAATTCGCGCATTGGAGACAGTCCGTACAGGCAAATTCCTCCTCATGGAATTCCAACATAATCGAATCCAGATTCTTCGGAGGGCGCTTTTTCAGTTTGGAAAAGAACTTTTTATGCTGCTTCTTCATACCTTTGGCCTTCTCTGGCAACTGTTTCAAAATTTCTTCCATTGGGCAAAAATAAGGATATATTCGGTGAGGCTGCAAAAGCTTTTTATTATGATGGGGATAAAACTGATATTATCGTCCAGTCACCAGATTTTGACGATGATAGCATATCAGTAGAGTATCTCTTTAGAAATTATGAAGAAATGCCATTGGTCGAACAGGCTGCACTTCAAAATTGCTCTGGAAAAGTATTGGATGTGGGATGCAGCGTAGGGAGCCATTCCCTGTGGTTACAAGAAAAGAACTTTGAAGTCTTGGGAATAGATCTCTCGGAAGGTTCTGTTGAAATTGCGCGAAAACGAGGATTAGAGCAGTTCCAGGTGCAGGATTTTTATCAACTAAGAAAACAAAAATTTGATACGCTGCTATTTTTGATGAATGGAAGCGGAATCATAGGAAGACTAAAAAGCATTCCGGAATTTTTCGAACAGTGTCGAAATCTTTTGAATGAAAATGGCAAAATTTTACTGGACTCTTCTGATCTCATTTTTCTATTTGATGCAAAACCAGATCCATCGGAAGGATATTATGGAGAACTGGAATTTCAGATCACCTATAAAAATTTAAAATCCGAATCCTTTCCGTGGTTGTATATTGATCCGGAACTTTTATACGAAAAAGCTCAAAAACACCGTTTTACTTGTAAAATCATTGAAAAAGGCCCGCATTTTGATTATCTGGCAGAATTGAAACCTTTCTAAACCACTGAAATTTATATTTTTGCAACGGCCTAAATGGTAAAAATGAAACATCTGAAAAAACTACTCCTCATATTTTCTTTTATCGCATTAGTTACCTCCTGTACGAAGGAAGATCCTAGTACCGGTGGAGGTGGCAACACCATTGATAAATCGGCTAACCTGAAATCTCTAGGCTCTTCGGCAAGTGATCTATTGAGCGATACTAAGTTCACTTCCATGAATATAGAAATGGTTTTTGTAGATGGCTTTCGTCCAAGTGATGAGGCGATTGAAAATTTTAAGAATTTTCTTGAAGAGAGAGTTTACAAGCCAGATGGCATCGAGATCAATTTAAGATCTGTTACAACTTCCGGGAAAGCACCATTCAAGATCAGCGAAATTGTTGATATTGAAAAAAGTGAACGCACCGCGTTTAATGCAGGAGACGAGATTGCAGTGTGGATCTATTTTGCCGATGGAAGCAACGAAGAAGATACCAATGAAAAGTTTGTATTGGGTTCTGCTTTCAGAAATACATCCATGGTTATTTACGAGAAAACAATCAGGAATTTTGCCTCGAAAGTAGGTGCTCCACCAAGAGCTGTTATCGAAGCGGCCACTTTGGAACACGAATTCGGGCATCTATTCGGATTGGTAGATCTTGGAACTGAACCTACCAGTGATCATGTTGATCCTGAAAATGAAGGCCACTGCAAAACACCAAATTGCCTGATGCGCGCCTCAATCGAATTCGGTAGCAGTGCAATTGATATAATTAACGGTGGTTCAGGAGTTCCTGAATTAAAAGATGCCTGTATTGATGACCTTCAATCTATCGGGGGACGCTAATTGGCCACTTCAGAAATAAATTTGATACGGAATAATCGTAATTCCTCGTCTTCATAATCACCATCAAATTCTTCCATCGCTTCGTCGATCTTGTCGGTTTCGGCTTCCAGGAAATACTCATGTAGTTCTTCCTGCTGATCTTCATCTAACATTTCATCCAGGTAATAATTGATGTTCAATTTTGTTCCGCTATAGACAATAGCCTCCATTTCTTTAATAAATTCGGGCATTTCCATGCCTTTCGCTGAAGCGATATCTGGTAAAGGTAATTTTCTGTCTACGCTTTGAATAATGAATAATTTGAGTCCGCTGTTCGCACCGGTAGATTTTACAACCAGATCATCTGGGCGGGTAATATCATTATCTTCCACATAACGGGCAATCAGGTCAACGAAATCCTTCCCGTATTTTTTTGCTTTTCCCTCACCTACTCCGTGAATATTGCTCAATTCTTCAACGCTCACGGGATATTTTAACGCCATATCTTCAAGCGACGGATCCTGAAAGATCACAAAAGGAGGAAGATCTTTTTTTACAGCAACCTTTTTGCGCAATTCCTTCAGCATTTTGACCAGTTGCGCATCTACTGCGGAAGGTGCTTTAGGAGAAGCCGCAGCCTCTTCGGTTTTAGCATCGAAAATATGATCTTCAGTCATCATAAATGACACCGGATCTTTCAGGTAGCTATCCCCTTTTGCGGTTAATTTGATAACGCCGTAAGTTTCGATATCCTTCCGAAGGTATCCTGCTACAAGAGCCTGTCTCGTTAAAGCCATCCAGTAGCCGCTCTCTTTTTCCTTCCCTGCTCCGAATAAAGGATGTTCATCGGTTTTATGAGATAGTATTAGCGCATTGCTTTTACCAATCAAAGTTTTCACAACTTCTTTGGCTTTGTATAATTCGTTGGTTTGCTTGACGACATTCAGGAGTAACTCCAGATCTTCTTTTGCTTCATTCTTTTTCTTCGGATTGCGAACATTGTCATCCATGCTGGCACCGTCTCCTTCTTTATCATCGAATTCCTCACCAAAATAATGAAGAATGAATTTACGCCTGGAAACCGAAGTTTCAGCATAAGCAACCACTTCCTGTAATAAAGCATGACCAATTTCCTGTTCTGCCACAGGCTTCCCGCTCATGAACTTTTCCAGTTTTTCAATGTCTTTATAGGAATAAAAAGCAAGGCAATGACCTTCCCCACCATCTCTACCGGCACGACCGGTTTCCTGGTAATAGCTTTCAATACTCTTCGGAATATCATGATGGATCACAAATCGCACATCGGGTTTGTCAATACCCATCCCGAAAGCAATGGTCGCCACCACCACATCAATATCTTCCATGAGGAACATATCCTGATGCTTTGCTCGCGTTTTTGCGTCAAGCCCGGCATGATAAGGCACTGCTTTAATTCCGTTAACCTGAAGTGTTTGTGCCAGCTCTTCCACTTTTTTCCTGCTGAGACAGTATATAATACCTGATTTCCCTTCATTTTGCTTCACAAAACGAATGATATCAGCATCTATATTTTTGGTTTTCGGCCGTACTTCATAATATAGATTCGGCCTGTTAAAACTGGCTTTAAAAGTATTGGCATTTGGAATCCCAAGGTTTTTAAGTATATCTTCTTGAACCTTTGGAGTTGCCGTTGCCGTTAAAGCGATGATTGGAATATTGTCTCCAATCCGCTTGAGAATATGTCTTAAATTTCGGTATTCAGGACGAAAATCATGTCCCCACTCACTTATACAGTGGGCTTCGTCAACTGCTAAAAAGGAAATGGTTTGCTTCCGAAGAAAATCTACATAATCTTCTTTGGTCAGCGATTCGGGTGCAACATAGAGAAGTTTACAAACGCCATTTTGAATATCGTCTTTCACCTGCTTGACTTCTGTCTTATTCAGTGAAGAATTTAAAACATGAGCCACGCCATATTCCGAAGAAATACCACGTATGGCATCTACCTGGTTCTTCATTAAAGCGATCAGCGGGGATACAACGATGGCCGTACCATCAGATATTAAAGCCGGAAGCTGGTAACATAAAGACTTACCGCCGCCGGTTGGCATCAAAACAAAAGTATCTTCATTTTGAATGATACTTTTAATCACTTCTTCCTGAAGACCTTTGAACTGACTAAATCCAAAGTAACGCTTCAGCTCTTTGTGCAAATCAATTTCGGTCAAACCCATTAAATTGTGTTACAATTTTACATACATTTGCATTACTAAATATACATATTTCTTTAGTACCTGCAATCGATAATTGAATCTAATTTGAAACTTAGCGACCAAATCATTTCTTCTGCAAAAGAAACAATTTCCAATGAGGCGCAAGCCATTTCCAATCTTAAAAACTTTATTGATTCCGATTTCGTAAATACTGTGGAAACGATCTATAAATCTCAAGGTCGCGTCGTAGTAACCGGGATCGGTAAAAGTGCAATTATTGCCAACAAAATTGTTGCCACACTTAATTCTACCGGCACACCGGCTATTTTTATGCATGCCGCAGACGCGATTCACGGAGATTTGGGGATTGTTCAGCAAAATGATGTGGTAATTTGTATTTCAAAAAGTGGCAATAGCCCGGAAATCAAGGTACTGGTGCCGTTAATTAAAAATTTCAATAATAAGCTGATTGCGTTAACTGGAAATAAAGAGTCATTTTTAGGGAAAGAAGCCGATTTTATCCTGAATTCTTATATAGAAAAGGAAGCCTGCCCTAATAACCTGGCACCAACCACGAGCACCACTGCTCAAATGGTTATTGGCGATGCCCTGGCTGTATGTTTACTAGACCTCAAAGGTTTTACCAGCAAGGATTTTGCTAAATATCATCCAGGTGGTACTTTAGGTAAGAAATTATATTTAAGGGTGAGTGATATCGCCAGCCAGAATATGGTTCCTAAGGTTTCACCAGATGCTGATGTGGCCACTTCTATCGTCGAGATTTCTGAAAAAATGCTTGGTGTTACCGCGGTTTTGGATAATGAAGAAATCATTGGTATCATTACAGATGGAGATATAAGGCGTATGCTAAAAGATCACAAGAATATTGGTGATCTGAAAGCAAAAGATATTATGAGCAAAAATCCGAAGACCATCGAAGAAGATGAACTGGCAGTTGAAGCTTTGGAATTACTGGAAAAAAATAAAATTTCCCAGCTTCTTGCTGTGAAAGACGGAAAATATAAAGGCGTGGTTCATATCCACAATTTAATAAGAGAAGGAATTTTATAATGAAACAATTACCTGCACAAGACAGCGAAGGCCAAGAAATGTCATTTTTAGACCACCTTGAAGAATTAAGATGGCATCTAATTCGGGCTGTACTTGCTATTGTAATTGCCGCCACGGTAGCTTTTCTTCTGAAAAGTTTTATTTTTGATGTGCTTCTTTTTGGGCCTAGTCATCCAGATTTTCTCTCCTACCGTTTCTTATGTAAGCTTTCCAGCTACTTCGGGATTGAAGGCGGATTTTGTGACCAGGAAATGCCTTTCCGTATACAAAGTAGAACTATGGGCGGACAGTTCTCTGCCCACGTATGGACTTCGATTACCGCAGGCTTTATCATTGCATTCCCATTTGTGATCTATGAATTTTGGAAATTCGTTGCTCCAGCCATGCATAATCACGAAAGAAAATATGCGCGAGGCTTCATTTTCGTAACCTCTTTCCTATTTTTCCTTGGGGTGCTTTTCGGATATTATGTGATCACTCCACTTTCCATCAATTTCCTCGGAAAATACCAGGTGAGTGAAATGGTTTTTAACGACTTTGACCTGAGCAGTTATATAAGCCTTGTGAGAGCCTCTGTATTAGCCAGCGGATTGATTTTTGAATTACCAATATTAATATACTTCTTGACCAAAGTCGGCGTCGTTACGCCACAATTCTTAAGAACCTATCGAAAATACGCTCTGGTTGTGGTGCTGATCGTTTCGGCAATTATCACTCCGCCAGACATTGTTAGCCAGATAATCGTTGCAATACCGGTTTTGGTATTATATGAGATCAGTATTATTATCTCTTCGATCATGTTCAAAAGAGAACAGAAAAAAATAAAAAATAAAAAATAGCTATGATCAATAAAGTTGATGAATTCAACTCCTACCGGGCCATGATGAATGATAAGATCCTGGCCGAGAACAACAAGGTGCTTAAAAGAATTTTTAACCTTGACACGAATGCTTTCGCAGAAGGTGGTTCATTAGATAAAAAAACTAAGGAATTACTAGGTCTTGTAGCCTCATTGGTTTTAAGATGTGATGACTGCGTAAAATACCATTTGGAATCAAGCCACAAGGAAGGTGTACAGCGCGAACAGGTTATGGAAACACTAAGCATCGGTACACTTATTGGTGGTACCATCGTAATTCCTCATTTAAGAAGAGCATTTGAATACTGGGAAGCATTGGAAGAATCGGTAGAAAAATAATGATATGAAATTAAGAGCTGACAATCTTGTAAAAACCTATAAAGGCAGAAATGTGGTGAAAGGTATTTCCCTGGAAGTCAGCCAGGGAGAGATCGTAGGTCTTCTTGGACCGAACGGTGCTGGAAAGACGACTTCTTTTTATATGATTGTTGGCCTCATCAAGCCAAATAGCGGAGATATCATTCTGGATAAAGTGAATATCACCAAATTTCCTATGTATAAGCGTGCTCAGAACGGAATAGGCTACCTGGCTCAGGAAGCTTCAGTTTTCAGAAAACTGAGCATTGAAGATAATATTATGAGCGTTCTGGAACTTACAAAGCTTTCCAAAAAAGAGCGCGAAATGAAAATGGAATCACTTATTGAAGAATTTGGTTTAAATCATATTCGGAAAAACAGGGGTGATTTATTGAGTGGTGGAGAGCGAAGACGTACGGAAATCGCACGTGCTTTGGCAACCGATCCAAATTTCATTCTGCTTGATGAACCGTTTGCGGGTGTTGACCCGGTAGCGGTGGAAGATATTCAGCGTATCGTAGCTCAGCTTAAAAATAAAAATATCGGCATTCTTATAACCGATCACAATGTTCAGGAAACTTTAGCAATTACCGACAGGACTTACCTAATGTTCGAAGGAAGCATTTTAAAACATGGTATTCCTGAAGAACTGGCAGAAGATGAAATGGTAAGAAAAGTTTATCTTGGACAGAACTTCGAATTGAGAAAGAAAAAGTTATTTACTTAAATCTTTTCCTTCCTGGTATTAAAAATTGAAAGTAATACATAGAGTATTATGATTACCGGTACCGCCACGAATTTCAGAAAGACTATTAAAAGCAGGCAGGCCAGCAGAAAGAAATATCTCATCTTATTTTTTGCGAAACTCCAGTCTGAAAATTTTAAGGCAAAAAGTGGAAGTTCTGCGTTCAGGATATAGCAACTAAGAATAGTTAAAGCGATTAATACCCAGATGTTCAGTACAATCGAAGAAATGATCGGTCCTGGCTGAAAGGTCAATATCAGCGGAAGACTGAGAATAAATAACGCATTCGCCGGAGTCGGCAAACCTATAAAAGAATCGGTTTGACGGTCATCTACATTGAATTTTGCCAGTCGGTAAGCCGACGCTAATGTTATAAACAAACCAATTAATGCGATTGGCTTAAAAGGAAACTCCAGCCCGCTGTAAGACCAGTCGTTCACCATTTCAGTTTGCGGCAAAGCCCTGCTCATTAATTGGTACATCACAATTCCAGGAACCACGCCACTGGTAACGACATCGGCCAAAGAATCTAATTGCAATCCTACTTCGC
>CAXPUM010000013.1:0-18208 GCA_964220295.1 Flavobacteriaceae bacterium
CGCTGGTAAAGTTGGCAGGAAAGTTTGTTGTCGGCTACATAAAACTGAAAAAAGGCATGGCAGGGAGGAAGCGCAGCTTTCCCATTTGCCACATTTTCTGAAAAAGATTTAGAAGTATCTGGTAAAACCGAAGGATTCCAGGCGGAAACCAACATTCTGCGACTATTTGGATTATTTTTTAATGTTTCAATCACTTCCCTAATCTGGTCTATTTCCTCGCTATTCCAGTTTCTCCATTGATGGCCGTAAACCGGTCCCAAGTCGCCATTTTCATCTGCCCATTCATTCCAGATACGAACTCCATTTTCTTTAAGGTATTCAATATTCGTGTCGCCTTTCAAAAACCATAACAATTCATAGATAATTGATTTCAGGTGCAGTTTTTTAGTGGTTACCATGGGAAAACCTTCGCTTAAATCGAATCGCATCTGGTAACCGAAAATACTCTTTGTGCCGGTTCCCGTACGGTCTCCTTTAAAAGAGCCATTTTCTAATACGTGTTTCAAGAGGTCGTGATACTGCTTCATAACTGCCAATTTATTCTGAAAAAATTATCCGAATAAAAATAAGAAAACAGCTCAAAAACTTTTGTGATTTTGGAACGGAATCAGAAAGAGTTATCAACGCTGTTTCAACTTTTTCGCCGGGTAAATTCATTTCAGCAATCCTTATCTACGGCACAATGATCGGCATGATATGCATTGCGCTCGCCCATTGGTTTGTCAATACCAATGGTTGTGTCGTAGCGTGTTTGATGTTCCATCTCTGAATTGATTTCAGCTCCCATTAAAACTATAAAAGCTGTCAGGAAAAGCCAAAGCATCAATATTGCCACGGCGGCAAAGCTTCCGTAAAGATCATCATAACTTCCAAAGTTTCCAACGTACCAGGAAAATGCCATAGAGCCACCAAGCCAGATAATGGTACCTAATATCGCACCCCAGCTAACCCACATAAATCGCGGGTTTCTTCTGTTCGGTGCAATTTTATAAACCATGCTTAAGGCTAAAATGAGGAATACCCCCAAAATCACCCAGCGAATCCAGCCCAGAACATGTTCTATTTCAGGAGCCAGTCCCAGGTCTTTAATTAAAAGCGGAAAAAAAATAACTATCAAAAGGCTGATAAAGCCAAGAACGACTCCGCCTAATGTAAAAAGCAGGGTGAGTAAATTCTTTTTAAAGAAGTTTCGGTTATCACTTTCATCGTAAGCAATATTGATTCCCTGGAAGAGAGCGCTGGTACCTTTGTTGGAACTCCAAATACTAATGAGCACGCTTATAATTAAGCCCCAACCAATTTCATGATTAGATTGCTCCAGAATGGGATCCAGAAAATTGTTTAACATATTGAAGCTTTGTTCCGGTAGAAAAAGCTGTAAATGAGAAACCTGCTGTTCGATTCTGCTTGGATCGAGTACGAGAGTGTAAATAGATACTGCAGCAACAATGGTAGGAAAAATCGCCAGAAAAAAATAAAAAGCGACCCCGGCGGAAACGATCTGCACATTGTCGGCCTTCATCTCGTGCCATACGCGTTTGCCTATATCTACCCAGCCACGCAGGGGAATTTGGTGAGGCCATTTGGCTTCTTCACCACGATAAGTATTACTGATTTTTCCTTCGCTCATTTTCTGTTGATCATTCTATTCAGAATAGATCTGAAAGGTAGAATTAATCAACCTCAAGAAAGAAAATCAATTTAGAAAGTTTTCTAAAAATTTGCTTAACCAATGATCATTCCGGCGATTGTAGCTGATAGAAGGGAAGCAAGTGTTCCGCCTATAAGAGCTTTCATGCCGAATTCAGATAAAGTTTTGCGCTGGCCAGGGGCAAGTGATCCAATCCCGCCAATTTGTATCCCGATCGATGCAAAATTCGCGAATCCGCATAACATGTAAGTGGCCATTATTACCGACTTTTCATACTTCAAACTTAGCGCATTTACCGGGTTCTTTAATTCGGCTAATTGAATGTAACCTACGAATTCACTGGCTGCAAGTTTGATCCCTAATAATTGTCCCATCAACATAACGTCTTCTTTAGCGACCCCAATCAGCCACATTAATGGTGCGAATACCAAGCCTAAAATCGATTCCAGGGAGAATTTAGAATATGGTGTATATTCAGCAATTAGTGAATTTAAAGTAGTAAGACCGCCAACATAACCTAAAATAAAATTGATCATCGCAATAAAAGCGATAAAAACCAATAGCATTGCGGCCACGTTTGCTGCCAGTTTTAAACCTTCGGTCGTTCCATTAGCGATGGCATCCAAAATGTTGGAACCAATACTTTCTGAAGTAACTGAAACGTCAGTACTTACTTTTTCGGTTTGGGGATATAATATTTTCGAAATTACAATGGCTCCCGGCGCCGCCATTACAGAAGCGGTAAGAAGGTGTTTTGCAAATTGCAGTCTTAATTCAGGATCATCCCCGCCCAGGAATCCGATATAGGCTGCCAATACACCACCTGCCACGGTGGCCATTCCTCCAATCATGACCAGGAGAATTTCAGATTTTGTCATCCTTTCCAGGTACGCCTTGATCATTAATGGCGCTTCGGTTTGACCCAGGAAAATATTTCCGGCAACGCTTAAACTTTCCTGCCCGGAAATCCCTAACAATTTCGTCAATACCCACGCCATTCCTTTCACAACTACCTGGATGATTCCGAAGTAAAAAAGAACAGATGTTAAAGCTGAAAAGAAGATGACGGTTGGTAAAATCTGGAATAAAAAGATGAAGCCATAGCTATCAGTATTCATTAAACCGCCCAGGAGAAATTCGCTTCCTGCCATGGTAAAATCCAGGATGAGAACGAAAATCTTCCCTACAAATTCAAATACTTTCTGAACTACGGTAACTTTTAAAACGCCAACGGCTAATAGTAATTGCGCCAGAAGCCCTAAGCCTACGGTTTTCCAGTTTATGCCTTTCCTGTTGCTGCTGAATAAAAATGCGATGATCAGTAATGCCAGCATGCCAATAATTCCACGAATGATACCCGAAGTGGTTATCCCTTCGCTTGGTATGATCTGGTTGGAAACCTTTGCGGGAAGCACCTCTTGCACTTCCTGGTCTTTAGCCTGTAATTGGAAAGTTCTGCCTTCTACATCAAGTGCCATGGACATATCATCCAGACTGGCAACTCTTAAATGCTGGATAGAGTCTTTCGGTTGATTATAAAATAGGACTAATAAATTATTCTGATACAGGTAATCTCCTTTCGCCACCGTATCCTTATCGTTCAGGAAGCTGAAAATACCTTCATTGAATTGTAGTTCGGTTGCGTTAGCAAAACCGGGAGAAAGACTGTCATTATCCTTTCGGAGTTCCCAGTTTTTAGAGATTGTTTGAGAAAGAGCTGATGAGAGTGAGAATACTATCAAAAATAGGGCACACCAGATTCTGTTCATGTTGAATTATTTTCTTTTGGAGATTTCGTCCCGGATACGGGCCGCTTTTTCGTAGTCTTCTTTTGCTACTGCCTGTGAAAGCATCTCGTTCAGCTCAGATAAAGACATTTTTTTGTAATCAGAATCTTTGTTTTCCTCGCCCTGCATCTCAATTTCTTCCTGCAACAATTCTTCTGTGATGATTTCTTCTTTTTCCTTTTCTTCCTGTTCGCGCTGAGCTTCTTCAGCTTTTAGGTAAATTCCTGCTTTGTCGAGAATGTTCTTATAAGTGAAAATGGGTGCATTAAAGCGCAAAGCCAAAGCAATGGCATCACTGGTCCTGGCATCGACAATTTCTTCGATTCCCTCTCTTTCACATATAAGGCTGGAATAGAAAACTCCGTCAACTAGTTTATGGATGATCACCTGTTTCACCACAATCTCAAACCTGTCAGAAAAATTCTTAAAAAGGTCATGGGTGAGAGGTCTTGGAGGTTTTATTTCTTTCTCCAGGGCAATGGCAATAGATTGTGCCTCGAAAGCCCCTATGACAATAGGTAATTTACGTTCACCGCCCACCTCGTTAAGTATTAGGGCGTATGCTCCGTTCTGCGTTTGACTATAAGATATTCCTTTAATATTCAGGCGCACTAAACTCATACTTCAGTAAAATATAAAGGGCTGTCTAAATAAGGACATTTTTACCAGATTTAGACAGCCCTTTTAAGGGTCGCAATTTAGGAAAATTATGCGTTTTTCTCTTTAAATTCCTTCAATTTTTCATTTAGCTTCGGAACTACTTCAAATGCATCCCCAACAATACCATAATCTGCCGCTTTAAAGAAAGGAGCATCCGGATCATTGTTGATGACCACTTTGGTTTTCGCCGCATTAATTCCAGCAAGATGTTGGATAGCGCCAGAAATACCCACTGCGATGTATAAATTGGAAGCTACCGGCTTACCGGTCTGGCCCACGTGTTCACTGTGCGGTCTCCATCCCATATCACTAACCGGTTTCGAACAAGCAGTCGCAGCACCAAGAATCTCAGCCATCTCCTCGATCATTCCCCAATTTTCAGGTCCTTTTAATCCACGACCACCAGAAACTACGATTTCCGCATCAGCAATGGTAATTTTATCGGTTGCTTTGTCTACGTTTTGAACTTCCACATCAAAATCATGAGCGTCCAGATTCGGACTAAAATCCTCTTCAGAAGCTGGCGCACTGCTTTCAGTTAAGCCGAAAGCATTTTTAGCCAGACCAACGATTTTTTTCTCGGTTTCGATTTTTGTGAAACTGAAGGCTTTGTTTGAAAAAGCATTTCTTTTTACGGTAAAAGGTTCTGTACTTTCAGGAACTGAAACCACATTCGAAGCATAACCGGCTTCCATCTGCACAGCTAAAAGTGGAGCAAGATATTTGGCATTAGCGCTCTGGCTTAAAATTACTACACTGCTTCCTTCTTTTTCAGCGGCCTGTTTAATGGCATCTGAATAAGCTTCGGCGTTAAACTTCCCTAATTTATCATTCGAAACTTTCAATACTTTTTCAACTCCGTAATTTCCAAGATCTGAAGTTCCTTCCGCATTAAAAGTTATGGCAGTAACTGAAGTTCCCATCTTATCGGCTACCGCCTTGGCATAAGAAGCTACTTCAAGCCCTGCTTTTTTTATTTTTCCTTCTTCTGATTCTATATATGCTAAAACTGACATTTTTATCTAATTTTTAAAATTAATAATTGATTTCGCCCGGTCTTTAGATCACTTTGGCTTCGTTGTGAAGCAAGTTGATCAATTCATCAAGGTTTTCCGGATCAATTAATTTAACTTCACCTTTAGGAGCAGGTTTTTCAAATTTTACTGCTGCAGTTACAGAAGAAGCATTTGAAGGTTCTACTACATTTAAAGGTTTTTTACGTGCCTGCATAATTCCTCTCATATTTGGAATTTTCAAATCACTTTCTTCAACCAGTCCTTTCTGACCTCCTATTACTAATGGGAGCGCGGTGCTCAAAGTTTCTTTACCACCGTCGATTTCTCGTGTTGCGGTAGCTTTATCGCCTTCTACTTCCAGGCCTATGCAATTATTGATAAAGTTTGCCTTGATCATTTGAGCAAGCATTCCGGGAACCATTCCGCCATTATAGTCAATAGATTCTCTACCGGCTATGACCAGGTCATAACTGCCATCCTGAACTACTTTTGAAAGTTCCTTGGCAACCTGAAAGCCATCTTTGGCTTCGGTATTAACGCGAATTGCACTATCTGCTCCAATGGCCAGGGCTTTACGCAAGGTAGGTTCGGTTTCAGCACCACCAACATTTACTACATCTACACTTGCGCCTTGCTTTTCTTTGAACCACATAGCTCTTGTTAAACCAAATTCGTCATTCGGATTGATCACAAACTGCACACCATTGGTGTCGAACTTTGTATTATCATCCGTAAAGTTGATTTTTGAAGTTGTGTCTGGGACATGACTAATACATACCAGGATTTTCATATATAAGTTCTTTATTTTAATAAATCGTTTTCGTTCACGAAGGTAAAGATTTTTATAGAAAAATTGCTATGCATGCATAATAAAATTATGGTAAAATTGAATTTAAAATTTAACTAATTCTGAAAAAATCCCGGATATTCAGCATAAATCGTATCAAAACTTAATAAATAATAAATATTTTGAATTTCAAAAAGCAATCATTCTTCCAAAGAAATCAAAATTCCAAAATTTTATAATTCAAATATGGTATATACCTATGTGAATTACTATTTTTGCTCTTCCAGAATAAAAACTTTAAATAACAGAATGAGGACAATTCAATTCAGAGAAGCCGTTGCCGAGGCGATGAGCGAAGAAATGCGCCGCGATGACAGTATTTACTTAATGGGAGAGGAAGTTGCCGAGTATAACGGTGCTTATAAAGCCTCTAAAGGAATGCTTGACGAGTTTGGCCCGGAGCGTGTGATCGACACCCCAATTTCTGAGCTTGGTTTTGCAGGGATCGGTATTGGTTCTGCCATGAACGGTAACCGGCCGATCATTGAATTCATGACCTTTAACTTCTCTTTGGTCGGTATTGACCAGATTATCAATAACGCTGCGAAAATGCGCCAGATGAGTGGCGGGCAGTTTAATATCCCTATCGTTTTTCGTGGACCAACTGGTAGTGCGGGACAACTGGGAGCTACGCACTCACAGGCTTTCGAGAGCTGGTATGCGAATACACCTGGATTGAAGGTGATCGTACCATCCAATCCGTATGACGCGAAAGGTCTTCTGAAAGCTGCGATCAGAGACGACGATCCGGTTATTTTCATGGAGAGTGAGCAGATGTATGGAGATAAAGGAGAAGTGCCTGAAGAAGAATACGTACTGGAAATTGGTAAAGCTGATATTAAAAGGGAAGGTAATGATGTAACCATCGTTTCTTTTGGTAAGATCATCAAAGAAGCTTTCGCAGCTGCCGAAAAACTGGAAGAAGAAGGAATTTCCTGTGAGATCATTGATCTACGTACTGTTAGACCAATGGATCATGATACTATCGTAGAATCTGTAAAGAAAACGAACCGTTTGGTAATTCTTGAAGAAGCATGGCCTTTTGGAAATGTAGCTACCGAAATTACCTACCAGGTTCAGAGTAAAGCATTCGATTTTCTGGATGCACCAATCGTAAAACTGAATACGGCCGATACCCCGGCACCATATTCACCGGTTCTACTTAAAGAATGGTTGCCAAATAGCGAGGATGTTGTTAAAGCTGTTAAAAAGGTAATGTATAAGTAGACCTATTCAACTTATCTTTGACTCCATCTTTAAATAGATGGAGTTTTTTTTTACCCAAACATGAACAAAAACACAGTTCTCTACATACTTTTCCTTTTTTTAGGAACATTTGGCTATTCCCAGACCAAAGTTGGCGGAGTCGTAAAAGATAGGAATGATGCCACAGTGCCATTCGCAAACGTGGTCTTCAAAAATTCTTCGGAAGGGACTACCAGTAACGATAATGGTGAATTCTACCTGCAGTCTGACAACAATTACGATACGATCAGTATTTCTTTTATAGGATATAAAACCCAGGATGTTGCCTTAGAACAATCGGTTAATCTGAATTTGCAAATCACTTTAGAAGAAGAAGCATCCTCATTGGACGAGGTGGTGATCTATCGCGGGAAGACTCCGAAAAAAGGTAATCCTGCAATCGCAATTCTCGAAAAGGTCTGGGCGAACAGGAGAACCAACGGTGTAAAGGCCTTTGATCAATATGCCTATAAGAAATACGAAAAACTTGAATTCGATTTAAATACGATAGATAGTTCTGTGATCAAAAACAGGATTTTTAATGGTATGGAATTCATCTTTGATTATGCCGATACCAATCGGGTGACCGGGAAAACCTATCTTCCAATGTTCATTAATGAATCGGTCAGCGAGGTATATGGTGATAATATTCTAAATGAGAAAAAGCAAGTTCTTTTAGGGAACAAAAACTCCGGTTTCAATCAAAACCGAAATTTGATCGATTTTGTCAAAGACTTCTATGATGATTACGATATCTATAAAAGTTATATCAAATTCTATGATAAGAGTTTTGTAAGTCCTGTTTCTACCACGGGTATTGATACCTACAATTATGTTCTGGCAGACAGCGCATATGTAGATAACAAATGGTGTTACAAAATTGTATACTATCCAAGGCGCAAAAATGAGCTAACCTTCAGCGGGGATTTTTGGGTGAACGATACTACCTGGGCGGTGAAGCAGATCAATATGGAAACCAGTAGAAGTGCTAATATTAACTGGGTGAAACAGGTTTATATAGAACAGGAATATGATGTTTTGAATGATTCAGTTTTCCTGATCAACCGGGATTTTTTCCAGGCTGATTTCGGCCTTAATAAGAAAAAAGATTCCCGTGGAGTTTACGCGAAACGAACTTTACTGTATGATAATTACAAATTTGATAAGGAGAAACCAGCGTCCTTTTATCAGCAGGAAGTTTACAATCCGCAGAACCAGGCATACGATCGCAGTGAGGAATTCTGGGCTCAGAACCGAATGGAACAACTGAATAAAGATGAGCAGGGAATCTATAAAATGCTAGACACCCTTACAAAGACCAAAGCTTTCAACAGGTTATATGATATTGCTACCATCGCACAATCTGGTTACGTCGAGATGAACGGTTGGGATTATGGGCCGGTTTATTCCACTTTTGGGTTTAATGATGTGGAAGGAATGCGTCTGCGCTTTGGAGGTCGTACCTATTTTGGGCAAAACGATATGTGGCGAATTGAAGGATATGGCGCTTATGGGTTTAAGGATCAGAAATTTAAATATGGAATTTCAGGAAAAGTTCTTGTAGACCCTAAGTCACGTCTTATAGTTTCCGGTGGAAATCGCCGCGATGTAGAACAGCTTGGAACCAATTTGACCAATTCTACCGACGTGCTGGGTAGAAGCCTGGCATCCTCATCCTTAATTAATGTTGGGGCAAACGATAAGTTGAGTAGCATCAATCTTTCAGTATTTGCCTTGTCTATCGAGCCACTGAAGAATTTTACGGTTAGACTGAGTTCAAGTTACCGCGAAATCAAGCCGGCCTCCCCTGGATTTAGTCTGGCGTATTTTACAGATGCCGCCAGAACCCAAACCGATTCGGTAATTAATCAGACTGAAATTTCCACGATCCTGACTTTTACTCCAGGAAGGAAAACTTCAGGTTACGGAGTTGAGCGGCAGGTCGTGAACGACGAAGAATTCCCAACCATCTTTTTAAATTATAGTTTGGGCGTTAAGGAATTATTGAATTCAGATTTTGATTACAAGAAATTGCAGTTTTTCTATAATCAGCCTTTGCTAATTGGTGGTTTGGGACGCTCAAACTTGAGCGTGGAAGCCGGGAAAACCTTTGGGGATGTTCCGTTAGGCTTGCTCAGCGTGGTGCCGGGAAACCAAACTTACTTTGCTTTATATAATTCTTTTCCCACTTTAAATTATTATGAATTTGTGACCGATACATATACTGCAGCGCATTTTGATCATAATTTCAACGGAAGATTGTTCTCCAGGATTCCGCTGCTGCGCAAACTGAATTTGAGAGAATTAGTAGGAATTCGGGCGGTTTGGGGTGATATTTCTGAAGGTGCTCGCTCGATCGATGCCTCAGGATTGCCGCTCAGAGCGCCAGACCAGGACCCGTTTTATGAATATAGTGTAGGAATAGGGAACATTTTCAAGATATTGAGAATCGATGCGCATTTCCGCGGAAATTATTTCGATGTGCCTGACGCAAGATCATTTGCGATAACGGCAGATTTCGGTTTTCACTTTTAGTTAAGGATTTAAAGCCTGAAATTACCTATCTTTGCACCCCTTAATTATAATGTAGAAAATAAAGAAAAATGTCTGAGAATTTTGACACTTTTGATGTACTAATTGAAATACCAAAAGGAAGCCGAAACAAATACGAATACGACTTCAAACTTAAAAAAGTACGTTACGATAGGATGATCTTTTCTTCCATGATGTATCCTGCAGATTATGGATTTATTCCGAACACACTTGCTCTTGATGATGACCCTTTGGATGTTTTGGTACTCGTAACAGAACCAACTTTCCCAGGTGTTGTGATGGAATGTAAGGCAATTGGCGTTTTCCATATGGCCGATGAAAAAGGTCCCGATGAAAAAATTATTTGCGTTCCGGTTTCAGATCCTATTTGGAACAGGTTAAACGATCTTCGTGAACTGAACGGTCACATGATTAAGGAGATCGAGCATTTCTTCAAAGTATATAAAGACCTGGAGAAGAAAAAGGTTGATACCGGTGATTTTGGTAATGCTGAAGAAGCAAGAAGAATCATTAAAGAATGCGTTGAACGATACGAAAATTACGACGGAGACAAGTCTCGTTTCCAGATTGCATAATATTTGACAGAAATTTTTGTCAATCTGAAAGCAATAACCTTAAAAAGTTATTGCTTTTTTAATTATTGCTGATTTTACTACATTAGCGTGCATTTAATATTTAATTAACAAAATCTGTACGCTAATATGGAAGCACTAATGATTTATATGCCTGCTGTTTTGGCAATAATCGGACTCATTTATATGTGGTCCAAAAGATCCTGGGTGATGAAACAGGATTCCGGAGACGGAAAAATGAAAGAAATTTCATCTCATATCTACGAAGGTGCGCTTGCCTTTCTAAAAGCAGAATATAAATTATTGACCTTTTTCGTCATCGGTGCGAGTATTGCGCTTTTGGCGATCGCTTATTTTGTGCCAACTACTCACTGGCTAATTATTGTCTCATTTATTTGCGGAGCGATCTTTTCTGCGCTTGCAGGAAATATTGGGATGCGAATCGCAACCCAGACGAATGTTAGAACTACTCAGGCGGCGAGAACAAGTTTGCCTAAAGCCCTGAACATCTCTTTTGGGGGTGGAACCGTGATGGGATTAGGCGTTGCAGGTCTTGCTGTATTGGGTCTTACAGGGTTTTTTATCCTGTTCTTCAATTACTTTATGGGTGGCGTCTGGACTTCTACGGAAAAAATGACCGTTGTATTGGAAACGCTGGCCGGATTCTCTCTGGGAGCTGAATCTATTGCGCTTTTCGCTCGTGTTGGAGGAGGTATTTATACGAAAGCTGCTGATGTTGGAGCCGATCTTGTTGGAAAAGTGGAAGCAGGTATACCGGAAGATGATCCGCGGAACCCGGCAACTATTGCAGATAATGTTGGAGACAACGTGGGAGATGTTGCGGGGATGGGAGCCGACCTTTTTGGTAGTTATGTAGCAACCGTTCTGGCCGCAATGGTTTTAGGAAATTATATAATTGAAGATATGGGTGGCGATATTACCAGCGAAGGTTTTGGTGGTATTGGTCCAATTCTTCTACCAATGGCCATCGCCGGGGTAGGAGTGATCATTTCCATAATCGGGACATTGCTAGTAAGAATCAAATCGAACGATGCTAAGGAAGCTGAAGTACAAAAAGCATTAAACATAGGAAACTGGTTCTCCATATTGCTTGTTGCTGTGGCTAGTTTCTTTTTAGTGAGATGGATGCTACCATCAACAATGTCAATGGGATTTTTTGAAGGCGGGGCCGATGGATACAATTTTGTTGAAATCAGTTCGATGAGAGTTTTCTATGCATCTTTAGTCGGAATAATCGTGGGCGGAGTGATCTCGGCTGTGACCGAGTATTATACGGGCTTAGGGAAAAAACCAGTTTTGGGAATCGTTCAGAATTCCAGCACGGGTGCTGCAACCAATATTATCGCAGGACTTTCAACTGGAATGATCTCTACATTTTTTTCCATCTTACTTTTTGCAATAGCGATCTGGGCATCTTATGCATTCGCCGGATTCTACGGGGTAGCCCTGGCAGCTTCTGCAATGATGGCTACTACAGCAATGCAATTAGCGATCGATGCTTTTGGGCCTATCGCCGATAACGCGGGAGGTATTGCTGAAATGAGCGAGTTGCCTTCTGAAGTTCGAGAAAGAACGGATATTCTTGATTCTGTTGGAAATACAACAGCCGCAACCGGAAAAGGTTTCGCCATCGCTTCAGCAGCTTTAACTTCACTGGCCCTGTTTGCTGCTTACGTAACTTTTACAGGTATCGACGGAATTAATATTTTTAAAGCGCCTGTGCTGTCCATGCTTTTTGTTGGAGGAATGGTACCGGTAGTTTTTTCGGCTTTAGCAATGAGTTCCGTTGGGAAAGCAGCCATGCAAATGGTTCGAGAAGTGCGTAGACAGTTTAAAGAAATTCCGGGAATTATGGAAGGAACTGCAAAACCGCACTATGATAAATGTGTTGAAATTTCGACTAATGCCGCATTGAGAGAAATGCTTTTACCGGGTGTGATTACGATTGGTTTTCCAATTGCTATTGCATTTTTACCTATGATATTTGGTTATGCGAATATTGAAATAGCCGAAATGTTAGGAGGTTATATGGCCGGAGTAACGGTTAGCGGTGTGCTTTGGGCTATATTTCAGAATAATGCTGGTGGTGCCTGGGATAATGCAAAAAAATCTTTTGAAGCTGGAGTAATGATCAACGGTGAGATGACCTATAAAGGTTCTGATGCTCATAAAGCAGCAGTGACTGGTGATACGGTTGGAGATCCTTTCAAAGATACTTCAGGACCTTCTATGAATATTCTGATCAAATTGACCTGCCTAATTGGATTAGTACTTGCACCGATCCTTGGCGGACATACGCAGGCAGATGTTCCAGTAAGAGAAGAAACGGCAGTTTTAATCAAGCAGGATAAGATTTACAGCCAGGAAATGACGGTAGATATGTATGAGGAAGATGGAAAAACTTTCGCTGATGTTCAGGTTACCAGGAAGGATAATGGTCAGGCTGAAACTAAAGATTATAAATTCAGCGGCTCCAAAGCCGAAGTTCAATCAGAAATTGACAAACTAAGGAAATAAATTCGTCACTTTTAAAATTAAAAAATCCCCTGTTTTGCAGGGGATTTTTAGTTTTTTACCTCGATTAAGCTACCGGAAATTTCATAATTCCCGTGGCGTTCATCTCGCTGAGATTGATCTTGATCTTGTATTTGTGTTCCATGAGAATTTCTCGAACACAACCATGGTTGATCTTTGAAAGATATTTCAGATACCTGTTCAGCGCTTTTGCCTCGCGTTGGTAAACATCAGTATAATTCAAATGCATTTTATACTTCAGGTATAAATGTGCAACCTGGCATTTTTTCCGCTGATAAAAATTCAATAATTCAGAATCTGGTAAAGGTGAAATTTCTTTCTTCAATTTCTCAATAAGATCCTCGATTTGAGAATTGAACTCCTTTTTTTGCTCAAATAACTGCCTGTAAAAATTTTTCAGCATTAGTCGCCTTTCATTTTCTTCAGCGACTTTGTAGATGTAAGCAGTTTTGTAATTTTTTCGTCTTAATTTTTCAAGATAATTGATGGTTTTTCTCTTCTCCGCCAATTTCATTGTCTGTCCTCCTGTTGATTTAAGTGATTTTTTCAAATGTAGGTTTGAGAAGCGGTTACGAGCGATTTATTTAACCATTTTAACCCTGCATTTGGTTTTTTTTATCAGTATTAAGCGGTAGTAAAAAGCTAACGCCCACAGATGCTGAATAGTTGAATTTTGAGCTTGCCAAAAAAGTCCTAATTTCAATTGGGAGACTGTTAAGAATGTGGGTTAAATCAGCGTTAATCAAGCTATTATTGAAGTGTAGTTGCTATCTGATTTGGTAAATTCAGGAATTAAAATTTAAGTCATGGCAAAAGGGCGACCACAAATCAAAAATGAAGAGCAATACGAGGCGCTTCGTGATAAAGGAATGAGCCAGCAGAAAGCTGCACGAATCGCAAACGATCCGAATTCCGGAGAAAAGGGCGGAAAAGCAAAAAAGTATGAAGATCGTACAAAAGAAGATCTTTATGAAGAGGCTAAAAAAGTGGGCATTGAAGGTCGTAGTGAGATGTCTAAAGATGAATTAATAAAAGCTCTAAGAAACAACTAATATGAGATCGATCTGGAATGGTTCTATAAGCTTCGGGCTGGTTTCTATACCGGTAAAATTATATTCGGGCTCCGAAGACCGAAAGCTTGATCTGGATATGCTGGATCAAAAAGATCATTCCCGCATTCGGTACAAGCGCGTCAATGAGAAAACCGGGAAAGAAGTTGAATGGAAAAATATCGTCAAAGGTTTTAAAAAAGATGATGGTTATGTAATTCTTGAAAATGAGGATTTTGAGAAGGCTAATATGAAGAAAAGTAAAACTATTGATATCGAAGAGTTCATAGAGGAAGATGAAATTTCAGATGTTCTATTTAAAAAGCCCTATTTTCTGGAACCTCAAAAAGAAGGTGGCAAATCTTATAATTTATTACGCGACGCCTTAAAAAAGACCGGGAAACTAGGTGTGGCAACTTTTGTAATGCGTCAAAAAGAACATCTCAGCCTGGTAGGCGTTTATAAAAATGTGCTGGTGCTTCATGTGATTAGATTTGATGATGAAATTCGTAACCCTAAAGACCTGAAGCTTTCCAAAAGCAAGGTGAAATCTAGTGAAGTAGATATGGCCGTTTCTTTAATAGATCAATACACTTCCAAATTTGATGCGAAGAAATATAAAGATGTCTATAATGATCAGTTAATGAAGATCATTAATTCAAAGGCGACGGGAGAGGTGCAGGAGGTAGAAGATTTTGAAGATAAACCAACACCTTCAAAAGATTTGATGGCGCAGCTTAAAGCCAGTCTTGAAAAGAAGAAAAAGAAAAGCAAAGCATCGTAATAGATGTCTCTAGAGGATTATAAACGAAAACGGAATTTTACAAAAACTCCCGAACCAGATGCGGAAATCGATTCGGAAAACAGAGGGCGTTTCGTTATTCAGCGTCATGATGCGACCAGATTACACTATGACCTGCGACTGGAGATCGACGGAGTTTTAAAAAGCTGGGCCGTTCCAAAAGGGCCTTCAATGAGCCATCAGGATAAGAGGCTTGCCGTTGAAACTGAAGACCATCCTGTGAAATATCTGAATTTTCACGGAACAATTCCCAAAGGTAATTATGGTGCAGGAGAAATGTGGATCTGGGATCAGGGACAATTTTTTTCTGCTAATGAAAAAAATGATCTTTCCGAAGCTTATAAGAAGGGTGATCTTAAAATCATATTCAATGGTTCCAAAATTAAAGGCGAGTTTGCCTTAGTTCGCACTGGGAAAAAAGGCGACCAGAACCAATGGTTACTCATCAAAAAGAATGATGATTTTTCAACAGATCTAAATTATGATTCTGAAGATTATTTTGAAAGAAAAACTTCGGAAGGCAAAGTTCGAAAGCTGAATTCCCGGGATCCTGTAAAACCAATGCTAGCGGGAAGTACTGAAAAAATCTTCAATGACCCGGATTGGATCTATGAACTGAAATGGGATGGTTACCGATTGATCACTCATATCTCTGAGGGTAAAGTTTACATTCATTCCCGAAATGGTATCTCCTATAATTCAAAATTTCCAAACCTGGTAAGGGACCTGGAGCAGATTCCGCATGATGTGATTCTGGATGGGGAAGTGGTGGTTTTAGATAAAGAAGGTATTCCAATGTTTCAGGCGCTTCAGAATTATGATCCAAGAACAAAAGGAGCCTTGAAATATTACGTTTTCGACATGCTATTTTTGAACGACCATAGTATGCTAGATCTACCATTATTAGAAAGAAAGAGCTTGATTCCTGAAGTCTTAGAAGAAACTGATATTGCAGTTTACTGTGATCATATAGAAGGCATGGGAACAGCTTTTTATAAAAAAGCGATCGATGCCGGCATGGAAGGAGTGATCGCTAAAAAAGCAGATTCTTTGTATGATCCGGGAAGAAGATCTGAAAACTGGTTAAAAGTAAAAGCTGTTGAAAGTATCGAAGCGATGATTTGTGGTTATACCGATTCTAAAGGAGCTGTTTTTGGTTCATTGATTTTAGGAGTTTATGAGGATGATGAACTGAAATACATCGGCAATTGTGGTACCGGATTTTCCAATTCCCAGCAGGAGGAAATCTTGTCAAAACTGCAAAATAAGGAAATAGAAAAAAGTCCGTTTCAGAAAAAGATCAATTTAAAAGGACGAAAACCGAACTGGGTAAGGCCTGAAATCATCTGTGAAGTCACTTTCTCTGAATGGACTAAGGCAAAACATTTGCGCCACCCGGTTTTTAAAGGAATTCGTGAAGATAAAAATCCTGCCGAGATCTCTATTCCGAAAAAGCAGTCGAAAAAAGCAGAAAGTGAAACTAACAATATTGGCAACAGTGGTAATGCCTTGGAAATAGATGGGAAAAACCTGAAGCTGACCAACCTTGATAAAATCTACTGGCCTGATTCCGGTTTGCGAAAGTATGACCTGATCGATTACTACCTTAATATTTCAGAATATATCCTGCCTTATCTCAAGGATCGGCCGCAAAACCTGCATCGCCATCCAAACGGCATCAAAAAACAAGGATTTTATCAAAAAGATAATGAGGGATTACTGGAAAAATGGATCGATACCATCCAGATTTACTCAAAATCTGCTGATCGTGATATTGAATACCTGCTTTGCCAAGATGAAGCCACCCTGCTGTATATGGCAAATTTAGGATGTATCGAGATCAATCCATGGAATTCCAGGATCCAGGACCTGAACCAACCAGATTATGCTGTGATCGATCTGGATCCATCAGATAAAAATACGTTTGATGAAGTAATAGAAGTAGCCCAGGCTACCCAGGAATTGTTGAAAAAAATTAAAGTTCCTGGATTTTGCAAAACTTCCGGTTCCAGCGGACTTCATATTTATTTGCCAATGGGAGCGGATTATACCTATGATGAAGCCCGCGACTTCACCAAGCTGCTTTGTTATTATGTTCAGGAGGAAACGAAGGGACTTACGAGTATGGAGCGAGCAGTGAAGAGTAGGAAAGGAAAAATCTATCTGGATTATTTGCAAAACCGAAGAGGACAGACCCTTGCCGCCCCGTATTGCGTTAGACCAAAAACTGGCGCTACTGTCTCGGCTCCTTTAGAATGGAAGGAGGTGAAAAAAGGTTTGAAAATTTCCGATTTCCATCTTAAAAATATGCCGGACAGGATTGAGGAAAAGGGAGATCTTTTCCAGTCAGTCCTCTCAGAAAAAATAGACATGGCTGCTGCAATCGAGGCTCTGGAACAACCATAGTATTAAAATATCTATAAATCTATTCGGGCCGCAGAGCTTTTGATAACAGAATCTGTAAATTGAGATCAAACTATCATCTTAATGATCAAACGTTTTAAAAAGCTTATCGGGAGGTATCGAAATCTTGAGCAGGTTTATGTAGTGCCTTATCGAAGTTACGGGACTTACTCACATTTGTATATTAAAGGTAGGGCTTTAGATAATGAACCTTTGCAGATCGTACAGGACCAGTCGATTTTTAGAACGATTAAGAATACGTATAAGCAATTCGACAGTTTTGAGATTCCCGATGCCAAGATCGAATTGCGCATTAAAGATCAAATAGATATTCTAACCAAAACCAATGATGAGGGGTATTACCTAATCAACAAAACCATAGATCAGGATCTGTCTGAAAATGCTTCGGAAGAAGGCTGGGTAGAATACGAGATCTATTACCAAAGCGAAATAGAGAAAAAAACTAAGTTACTTGGTAATCCATTTGAAGGAGAGTTTTTGGTACCATCAGTAGACGCAGAATTTGGAGTTATCAGTGATATCGATGATACCATTCTGCATACCGGCGTGACCTCTTTCTTAAAATGGCGATTGCTGAAAAATAGTTTGCTCACCAATGCTTATGCACGGATCCCGCTGAAGGGAGCTCCGGCATTTTACCAGAAACTGCACGAGGGTATCTCTGGAAAGAATAAAAATCCGATGTTCTATCTGAGTAACAGTCCATGGAACTTGTACGAATATCTGAAGCTGTTTCTTGATCATAACGAATTTCCAAAGGGCCCGATTTTGCTCAGAGATCTGCGTACGCCTTTTGAAAGTGCAGTAAAACCTGAAAAGCCTCACAAACAAAAGGAAATCACTAATATTTTAAAGACCTATCCAGATATGAGCTTTATCCTTATGGGCGATAGTGGAGAACATGATGCTTCTATCTATACTGATATTGCCGCTCAGTATCCAGACAAGATCCTGGCGATCTATTTGCGAAGCGTAAGCCATAAAAAGCAAATGCAGCGGGTGCGAAGTCTAATCGATAATTTTGATACTGTGCCGGTATTAATGGT
>CAXPUM010000014.1:0-52998 GCA_964220295.1 Flavobacteriaceae bacterium
GCAATAACTATGGAAGTTCGTCCTTCTGTAATTCGTTCGGTAGCTTCCTGTATGAGCTGTTCACTGTAACTATCTACCGAAGAAGTTGCCTCATCCAGCACTAAAATTCCAGGATCGCTCACGAAAGCACGCAGGAAGGAAATCAGTTGTCGTTGCCCCGAAGAAAGCATCGCTCCTCGTTCCTTTACATTATAATAATAGCCGTTTGGTAAAGAGCTTATAAATTCATGAATCCCGATTTGCTTAGCAGCATCGATCACATCTTCATCAGAAACTCCTTCCTTATCCAGGTGAATGTTGCTCATGATCGTATCGGCAAATAAAAAGACATTCTGCAGTACCACAGCGATCTGGGAACGCAGACTTTTCAAAGTAATATCTCGAATGTTTGTTCCGTCCACCAAAATCTCGCCGCTGTCAATTTCATAAAAACGACCGAGCAGATTGATAATGGTAGATTTTCCGGCTCCTGTTGCACCAACAATCGCTACTGTTTCTCCAGGTTTTACTTTGAATGAAACACCCTTCAGCACTTCTTCGTCATCTACATAACTAAAACGAACATTCTTAAATTCGATTTCTCCTTTTATATCAGCTAGTTGCTTTTGACCGTTGTCTTCGATATGCTCTTCGGTATCGATAATATCGAAAACCCTGTTTGCAGCAACCATTCCCATTTGAAGCGTATTGAACTTATCGGCGATCTGTCGCAAAGGCCTAAATAACATCTGTGATAATTCAATAAAAAGAATAATGATACCTAAAGACATATCATCTCCGGCGATCACTCGCAACCCACCAAACCAAACAATAAGCCCGATGGTAATGGAAGTAGACATTTCCGCTATCGGAAAGAAAATGGAATTATACCAAACAGTTCGAACCCAGGCATTCCTGTGTTTGTCATTAATATCTCTGAACCGCTCGTATTCGGTATTTTCACGAGTAAACAGCTGAACAATCTTCATCCCGGTTATTCGTTCCTGCACGAAAGTGTTCAAATTTGCCACCTGTGTACGAACTTCTTCAAAAGCCAGTTTCATTTTCTTCTGGAAAACACGCGTAGCATATATAATAAATGGAAGCACGGTCAAGACAAGCAGGGATAATTCCCAGCTTTTATAGAACATCACGCCAATAACGATCAACATCTTCAGAAGATCACTAATGATCATGAACAAGCCCTGGGAAAAGATACTGGCAATTGTTTCAATATCACTCACCGCGCGGGTCACCAATCTACCAACTGCCGACTTATCGTAATATTTCATTCGGAAACCTAGCATGTGCTTGAAAAGCTTCACCCGGATATCCCGAACTACTTCCTGCCCCAGCCAGTTGGCATAATAGATAAAGAAAAACTGAAAAACTACCTCCAGTATTAACAATCCTATCATCAGGCAAACAAAAAAGACCAGGTTATCATAATCTGAAACCATCAACGCATTGTCTACCGTATACTGCAGCACCATTGGCCGCACCACACCGAAAACCGATGTAAGGATCGCTGCTACCGCAACGAAATAGAAAATTTTCTTATAAGGATTCGTATATCTAAGCAGCCGCTTAAATAGATCCATATCGAAAGCATTTCCTGTATTTGAAGCCATTTAATTAATTCTGATTGTTTCGGGATACTTAATATTCGTCAAATATAAGCCATGAGCAGGAACTGACGCCCCAGCCTTTCCCCGATCTTTACTTTTAATGATTTCATGCATTGCCGAAACCGGAATTTTTCCCTGACCGATCTCGATTAGTGTTCCAACGATCGCACGAACCATGTTCCGCAGAAATCTGTCGGCAGAAATATGAAAAACCAACTTATTTTCTTCGATTTTCCACTGTGCATTAAAAATTTCGCAAATATACGTATGCACATCGGTGCGACTGCGGGAGAAACATTCAAAATCTGAATAGTCTTTCAAAATTGCGGCCGCCTTATTCATTTTATCAAGGTCCAGTTCTGGTTTAAAATACCAGGCCAGGCTCCTATTAAAGACATCCTTTTGCTGAATAATATGATATTCATAACTCCTGGAAGTGGCATCAAACCTGGCATGCGCCTCATCATGCACCCCAAATATTGCTGCAATTGAAATATCATCTGGCAGCATACAATTCAGTTTATATTCAATTTCTTCGGAATTTATTTCCTCTTCCAAATCAAAATGAGCAAAAAGCTGCTTCGCATGTACTCCAGCATCGGTCCGCCCTGCCCCTACTACTTCCGTAAATCCAGGCAAAATTTTTCGCATCCTGTCCTGCAGCACTTCCTGAACACTAACAGACTGTGGCTGAATTTGCCAACCGTGGTAGTTTTTTCCGTAATATGAAAGTTCAATAAAATACCGCAAGCCCGCTGTTCTTTTTATATTAGCGAAACGCAAAGATAAGGCAAATCGCAGAAGGAGAAATGCGGTTCCGGCCTCAATTCTGCTGAACTATAAAATTACCGATTTGAAAAAAATTTTGCTGCTAAGTGATACCCACGGATATATGGATGACCGAATTCTGCATTATGCTGATGAAGCTAATGAAGTATGGCACGCCGGAGATATTGGTGACCTGAATGTGACCGATAGAATCGCTGCCAAAAAGCCCTTGAAGGCGGTCTATGGAAATATTGATAATGCCACTATCCGCAAAGAATTTCCTCTTAATAACCGTTTTATGTGTGAAGATGTAGATGTTTGGATCACTCATATTGGTGGTTATCCAGGAAAATATTCGCCGGCGATCAGGGAAGAGATCAGAAAAAATCCGCCGAAATTATTTATCTGCGGGCATTCTCATATTCTTAAAGTGATGAATGATAAAAACCTGCATTTACTCCATATGAATCCAGGGGCGGCTGGAAAACAGGGATTTCATAAAAAAAGAACCATGTTACGGTTCAAAATTGATAAAGCTGAAATTAAAGACCTGGAAGTAATTGAGCTGGCATAAATAAAAACCCGGAATTCTCATTCCGGGTTTTCAACGCACTAATATACTAAGATGATAGGCTTATCGTAATCGGTCCACAGATTTTACGAGATCTTCGTCCCTTTTGATGGCCTTATTGGCCAAAACAAGAAAAACGATAGAAACAATGGGAAGGAACATCCCAATACCCTTCTCTGAAATATTCATTTCTCCAGGTAAACTTAGCGACCAATAAACGAACAATCCTAGTAAAAAAAAGTTTAATATGATGTTCAGCCGTCCTAGAACGAACTGTAGTTTACGGTTTTTGAACATGAAGATGCTAATTAACGATAATGCAGCCGAAATCAAAAACATTCCAAAAGGAATTAATTGGTCCTGGGCGAAAATGGCTTCTCCCTGAGTATTTTCCCAAATAGGAAAAACAAAGATAAGACCGGCACTTACAATCGCGGCAATAATCAGGTAAACTGTCTGTATTCTCTGGATCATTCTTCGATGTTTCGCGCACAAAAATAAAAGATTCTTTTTAGAATTACAGGCTTAATATTTAAAATAAAGTTGTATTATTGCATGTACATTTCGTAACCTATTCAATTTAGGTTACTTAAGTCTCCAAAACTTTTTATTCTTCCTCGAGAAGTTTTTAAAACAATCCAAACACATAAAATTATTTTCACGAATTCATGTTTGAAATTTCAGAATTAAAAGCTAAAAAGCTTCCTGAACTGAAGGAGATAGCTCAAACTCTTAATGTTCCCAAGTACAAGACTATGAAAAAGCTGGATCTGGTTTATCAGATCCTTGACTACCAGGCTTCCAACCCTAAAAAAGTACAAGACGCGCTTACTGATGATAACGAAGATAAATCAGCTTCTTCAAATGAAAAAAGTAAGTCTGGACCAGCTAAAAAAGGAAAAATAGGCAGCGACAAGCGCCCTAAAGGTCCTAAGTCTAATCCAAAAGATGCTTCCGCGAAAGAATCAAAACCGTCTCCGAAAAAAGATGACTCGAACGATTCTCATTCCGGAAAAAGCAACAGCAATAAACCACATTCTAACCGCAAGGATAATAGCAATAATCGCGGTAGAAATGATAATCGTAACGATAACCGTAATAATAACGATAGTCGCAATAACAACGATAATCGAAACGACAATCGCAACAACAACGACAATCGCAACGATAAAAAAAGCAATCACAGCAATAACAATAACAACAACGGAAATCGCGATAACCGCAATCGTTACCGCGAACCAGATTATGAATTTGATGCGATCATCGAGAGTGAAGGCGTACTGGATATCATGCAGGACAACTATGGATTCCTGAGATCTTCAGATTATAATTACCTGACTTCTCCTGATGATATTTACGTGTCTCAATCACAGATCAGGTTGTTTGGATTAAAAACAGGAGATACTGTTTTAGGGCAAATTCGCCCACCTAAAGAAGGTGAGAAATATTTTCCGCTAATTAAGATCAATAAAATTAACGGCCTGGATCCACAGGTTGTGAGAGACCGTGTTTCTTTTGAGCATCTTACTCCACTTTTCCCAAAAGAGAAGTTTAATATCGCTGAAAAACAAAGCACGATTTCAACAAGGGTAATGGATCTTTTTGCACCTATCGGAAAAGGACAGCGTGGTATGATCGTTTCCCAGCCAAAAACTGGTAAAACCATGTTGCTGAAGGATATCGCCAATGCAATTGCAGCGAACCATCCTGAAGTATACCAGATAATCCTGTTGATAGACGAACGTCCCGAAGAAGTTACCGATATGCAGCGTAACGTAAAAGGAGAAGTGGTCGCTTCTACTTTTGATAAGGAAGCCCATGAGCACGTTCGCGTGGCTAATATTGTCTTAGACAAAGCAAAGCGTCTTGTAGAATGCGGACATGATGTTGTGATTCTTTTGGATTCCATCACGCGTCTGGCAAGAGCATACAATACGGTTCAACCAGCCAGTGGAAAAGTGCTTTCCGGAGGGGTTGATGCAAATGCCTTACACAAACCAAAAAGATTTTTTGGTGCAGCACGAAATATTGAGAACGGAGGTTCGTTATCTATTATAGCAACTGCTCTTACTGAAACAGGTTCCAAAATGGACGAGGTGATCTTTGAGGAATTCAAAGGTACCGGTAACATGGAACTTCAGTTAGATAGAAGAATTTCCAACCGAAGAATATTCCCTGCAATCGATCTTGTTTCGTCCAGTACGAGACGTGATGATTTACTTCTTGACGAAGCAACCATTCAAAGAATGTGGGTACTTAGAAAGTATCTTGCCGATATGAATCCTGTCGAAGCAATGGAGTTTATCAACGATAAGATCAAGGGAACCAGAAATAACGAAGAGTTTTTAATCTCCATGAACGGTTAAACATCGTTAAACAGATCCTACTTGAAGAAGCCGGTTTTATACCGGCTTTTTTAATGCTCAGATTTGAGCAATAAAAAACCTCACTAAAAGTGAGGTTTTAAAGAGCGGGAGACCGGGTTCGAACCGGCGACATTCAGCTTGGAAGGCTGACGCTCTACCAACTGAGCTACTCCCGCCTATGGCTGCAAATATAATTTGAAATATTTTCAACTTCCAAACCTTTCCATAAATTTTTTCCTTCTGTTTCATTAACGGCTGCATTATTTAAAATTCTTGTTAAATGCAGAAACACTCATTCTGTATTCTGATAAAATAGTCCTACTTTTAGAACTACTTGAAAAAATAAAATACGAATGGAATTGATTAAAAATAAAACCGACAAGATCCAGGATCTTATAGATAATAAATTACTACAGAAAAGAAAGATTTATATGTGGGGTGAGGTGAACGATCTTTCCGCAAAATATGTGATCGATCGCCTAGAGTATCTTGATTTGGAAGGAGACGGAGAAATTCAGCTTTTCATCAATAGTCCCGGAGGTTATGTAACCGATGGTTTCGCGATTTACGATACCATAATGGCTTTAGATAGCCCTGTATCCACCATCTGTACCGGTCTTGCCGCCAGTATGGGTTCGATCTTGCTTTCTGCAGGAAAAAAAGGAAGAAGATTTATCCAACCACACGCCAAGGTGATGATCCACCAGCCAAGTGGCGGAGCTCGTGGACAGGCTTCTAATATTGAAATTGCTGCCCAGGAAATTTTAAAAACAAAGCATTTAAGCGCGGAAATTCTTGCTGAAAATTGTGGTCAAACCGTTGAAAAAGTGCTTAAGGATTTCAATAGGGATTACTGGATGGATGCTAAGGAATCTATCGAATACGGAATTGTAGACGGAATATTTAAAAAATAATTATGGAGATCAAGCACAAGGAAAACGACCAAAGAGGGGTTTTTTATATTGAAGAGGATAACAGCGTTATTGGTGAATTAACCTATCGTCGTGATGGAGAAAATGTGCTAACCATAGATCATACTGAAGTAAAAAAGGAAATGGAGAACCAGGGCATTGGCTCTAAACTGGTTAAAAAAAGCGTGGAATATGCCCGTGAAAATAACCTGAAGATCGAGCCGCTCTGCCCATTTGCCGAAGTTCAGTTTGAGGTGCATAAGAACTACAGCGACGTTCGAGCGTAGTTTGTTTCAAAACTTTTTCATGAGAAGTAATCTGCTATATATTGCAGTTATTATCTTTTTCTTCTTTTCCTGTAAAAACGATCAGAAACCAGGAATCGAGGAGCGCAATGACGTCCCTGAAATCGAAGAACTCACCGACGCCTCTAATCTTCGCGAGTCCCTTAATTCGGTTAAGATGGACTTACAGGAAAAAGACTCTCTGATCGCTTTCTACAAGAGCAATAATTATCAACCTATCTGGAATTCCCGGGAACTTCGAGAAGACCTTTTCAGAAATATTGAAACAGTTGAGACAGAAGGCTTATTTCCACAAGACTACCATTCAGAAATATTAAAAAAAGAGCTCGCCCAACTTGATAAAACAACTATTGCAGATAGGACAAACCTTGAAATTCTTTTAACCGATGCTTTCCTGAAATTAGCCCATGATCTGGGCGCTGGGAAATTAAATCCCAAAGATCTTCACGAAATCTGGGGCACGCCTTTAAATAAAGTTGACAACGCCAGCCTACTGAAAAAGGCAATTCAAGAAAAAGACATTTCGGAAGCATTAGAGAATCTCAAACCGAAGCATCTCGTTTACACCGGCCTTAAACGCCAATTATCTAAAATATTGGCCGATTCTACCAATTTTCACGATGATAAATTTGAAAGGATTGGTGAAGGTAAACTTATTCATCCCAATGAAAATGATGATCGCATTCCGCTGGTATATTCAAGGCTACAGCAATTGGATTATATTAAAAAAAATACCGATTCTGTTTCAACAACCTATCAAGAAGATCTGCAAGAACCCCTGAAAAGATTTCAGCAGGATCATGGCCTCGAAAATGACGGAATTGTGGGAAATACTACGGTTTCAGAATTAAACTTAAGCCTGGAAGATCGTTATCATCAAATCCTGATCAATATGGAACGCTGGAGGTGGTTTCCGCGAGATTTCGGCGAGAATTTCATTCTGATCAATATTGCCAATTATCACCTGGATGTGATAGAAGATGGGGATACGGTCCGTTCTCACAGAACGATGGTTGGCACACAGGCACGTAAAACACCCGAATTTTCAGATAAAATAAAATATGTAGTTTTTAATCCCACCTGGACCATCCCTCCTACTATCAAAAAGAATGATATAATTCCCGGGTCAGCAAAAAGCCTCGATTACCTGAAAGGCCATAAACTAAAGATCTATGACAAAAGTGGAAATGTGATTGATCCTAAAAGCGTTAACTGGAAAAACGGGGAAGCAAAGAATTATACGTTTCGACAGGATCCCGGCCCAACTAATCCGTTAGGCAGGGTAAAGATCATTTATCCGAATGAATATATGATCTACCTTCATGACACTCCATCCCAGAGTTTATTCAAAAACAACAGCCGAGCGAGAAGCTCAGGATGCGTAAGAGTTCAGGATGCGCTTGGATTAGCTGAATTTCTGCTGAATGATCAGCCGAAATTTGATCAGGAAAAAATAGCAGAAATTTTAGAATCGGGTAAAACTAAAGAAGTCCCTGTGACCAGGAACTTCAAAGTGCATCATTTATATTGGACGGCATATCCCGAAGGTGACACCATTCGGTTTATAAATGACGTTTATGGGTATGATCAAAAGCTCTGGGAAGCTTTTAAACCTCGTAATTCAAAAAAGTAGAATTTTTAAGGTAATTCTCGTTGCTTTTATGAATGTACACAACAGATTTACCTTTAATCGTATTGATCAAATCTTTAGCAATTTTATTCGGCACTGCTGGACAACCATAGCTTCTACCCAGTCTTCCAACTCTTTTAATAAAAGAAGGCTCTGCATAATCGGCTCCATGGATTACGATATAACGCTTTCGAGCATTTGAATTGAATTGTTTTTCCATTCCATCCATATAAAGGGATAGGCCGTTACCACCGTAATAAGTCGCTCCAGTCATATAGAATCCAAGCGAACTCTGGTGAGAATTCTCAACGTTCGAAAATTGTTTAGCAAATTCTCCTCCTGTGCCCTGACCATGTGCTACATAAGTATTGAAAAGCACCTCCTGAGAATCCATATTCAGGATCCACATTCTTTTCTTAGTAGAAGAAAGATCAAAATCAACGATGGTTAACAGCGGATTCTGAATTTTCCCTTCAGACTTTAATTTTGAATAACCTTTAAATGCTCTTTCGAAGGCCTGCATATTAGGCATTGTAAAATTTTTCACGTCAAAATTCTGATACAAATCGGCTACCGTAGCTTCAAAAGATTTCTCAGCTTTAATTTCGGGTAACTTTGGGGACGGTTCAAAATTATTCTTGGGATTTATTGCATCAGCACTACTGAACGCAAAAGAAAAAATCAACACTCCTAAAACAGTAAGGACTCTAAACTTCATAAATTCTCTTTTTCTAATTTTTTGTTAATAAAAACCAAAAGCCTTGCCAACATACAAAATTTCAGAATAAATGACTCAAATTTCCAGAATTTAACATTTAAGTCATTAAATATGAGGCTTTAGACAAATAGGAAACGATAATTACTCTGTATTATTTCAAAAATTATAATTTTCTCAATGTTAAAATTTTAAATTGAAATATGTTAAGTAAAATACCTTTATTTCTAAATCAAAAATTGGGGCACTTAAGCAAAAAAGTTGAAACCTAAGCTCCACCTCCCCCTAATACACCACCCCAGGAAAACCCCAGAATTGAAATCAGGTGAATACTGGGTCAATTAGTTGAATATTTCATAGATTTAATAAAACATTATAGAAAGTTGCTCTGGCTCTGCAGCTAATTGTTTTTATCTTTATCGCCCAAAAGAGAAAATCCCGATGAATAAGAAGGTACTTTTAATGATTTTGGATGGCTGGGGAATTACTCAGGATCCAAAAGTTTCTGCTGTGGCTCAGGCTAATACCCCATTTGTTGATTCTTTACCTGATAAATTTGCACATGCTACCCTTAGGACAGATGGCATGAATGTGGGTTTACCCGAAGGCCAGATGGGAAATAGTGAAGTAGGACATATGAATTTAGGAGCCGGAAGGGTTGTTTACCAGGATTTGGTGAAAATTAATATGGCGGTTGAAAAAGACACCTTAGTTGAAGAGCCCGTTTTGGAAGAAGCTTTCAACTACGCCAAAAAGAATAACAAGGCAGTGCACTTTATGGGTCTTGTTAGTGATGGTGGCGTACATTCTCACATTAATCATCTAAAAGGTCTTTTGAGTGCTGCGGAAAAGCTTGGCATTGAGAAAAAATATGTGCATGCCTTTACAGACGGGCGTGACGTAGATCCTCATTCTGGGAAAGGATTTATTGAAGATCTTGATAAGCATCTTGAAAAAACAAATGGAAAATTAGCTTCAGTAATTGGAAGGTATTACGCCATGGATCGTGATAACCGGTGGGAAAGAGTGAAGGAAGCATATGACCTGATCGTAAATGGTAAAGGTAAAGAGACCGAAAATGCCCCACAGGCCATCCAGGAAAGTTATGATGAAGGAGTAAGCGATGAGTTCATTAAGCCAATAGTTCTCACTGAAAATGGCGAACCGGTAGCTAAACTTCAGGAAAAGGATGTGGTCATATTTTTCAATTTTAGAACAGACCGAGGAAGACAGCTCACACAGGCCTTATCACAACGTGATTTTCCAGATTACGATATGAAAAAATTACCATTATACTATGTCACAATGACTAAGTATGATGATAGTTTCACAAACATTCATATCATTTACAAAAAAGATAATATTAAGGCCACTCTTGGAGAAGTGCTTGAATATCAGGGAAAGAAACAAATTCGGATTGCGGAAACCGAAAAATATCCTCACGTGACATTTTTCTTTTCTGGTGGACGTGAGAAACCTTTTAAGGGAGAAAACAGGATCATGCTGAAGTCCCCGAAGGTTGCCACTTACGATCTTCAGCCAGAAATGAGCGCAGATAAAATTCGCGACAAGATCATCCCGGAAATTAATAAACATTCAGCAGATTTTATCTGTCTGAACTTTGCCAATCCAGATATGGTTGGACATACCGGAGATTTTGATGCTGCAGTTAAGGCGTGTGAAACAGTTGATAGATGTGCAAAAGATGTTGCGGAAGCTGCTTACAACAATGATTATTCAGTAATTATTATTGCCGATCACGGAAATAGTGAAACAATGATCAATCCTGACGGAAGTCCGAATACTGCTCACACTACTAATCCTGTACCATTAATTTTAATGGACAAGGACGTAAAATCAATTAAGGATGGTAAGTTAGGGAATATTGCACCGACAATCTTAAAGCTGATGGGCATTGAGAAACCAGACCTGATGACCGAAGATTCATTAATATAACCATATTATGACTAAATTATTTATCCTATTTGCAGCCATTTCAATTAGCTGCGCAAATACAAAAGTTATTTCAACTGCTGAAAAGCAGGAATCAGCGCACGAAGAAGCAACGATTCAGAATAATATGATTGTGGGTAAATTCCACAAAGAAGATTTGCAGAAGGAACCATTTTCGTCATGGTTCAATTCCAGATATGAAAAGTATACACCAAACGCTGAAGATCTTGAAACCATCAAAAAAAATATCAATGATTATGATATTAAGGTTTTTATGGGGACATGGTGTGGTGACAGCAAACGCGAAACTCCAAAATTATTGAAACTGCTAGATGAAGCTGATTATAATTATGATAATCTAGAATTAATAGCGGTGGATTACAACAAAACCACACCAGAAAAACTAGAAGAAGGATTAGATATTCATCACGTTCCTACCATTATTTTTTATAAAGATGGCGAAGAAGTGAATCGATTCGTTGAATATTCACAGGGAGAGACTTTTGAACAAGATATCGCGAAAATCGTGAGTGGCCAGGAATATAAAAATTCATACGCCGAATAGTAATTTGTGCCGCCTAAAGGTGTCACTGAGAATTTTTTAACTAATTTCGCATTATGTCTGCTTCTCTTACCATAGCAGTTGACTTTGACGGGACAATCGTAGAAAACAGATATCCCGAAATTGGAAAGCCCATTCTTTTCGCTTTCGAATCGTTAAAAAAACTGCAGGAAGAAGGTCACAGGTTAATATTATGGACCTATAGACATGGAGTAAAACTTGATGAAGCTGTTGAGTTTTGTAAAAAAAACGGACTGGAATTTTATTGCGTAAATAAAAGTTATCCAGAAGAAGAGTTTGATAAAAGTATTAGTCGCAAGATTCTGGCAGACATTTTTATTGATGACCGTAATATGGGTGGCCTCAAAGGCTGGGGAGAGATGTATCAAAAGCTAACTCTTAATAAACCCGGTCAGCCAAAAAAGAAAAAGAAATCCGGATTATTCGGAAGATTTTAGAAAAATATGATCATTACAAAATCCAGAGAAGAAATTGAATTAATGAGAGAGAGCGCTTTGATCGTATCAAAGACTCTTGGGATGTTGGCTTCAGAAATTAAGCCTGGAATTACAACTCTTTATTTAGACAAACTTGCTGAAGATTTCATAAGAGATCACGGAGCCGAACCAGGCTTTTTAGGCATGTATGATTTTCCTAATACCCTATGTATGAGCCCGAATGCTCAGGTAGTACATGGTATCCCTAATGATACTCCTTTAAAAGAAGGAGATATTATTTCTATAGATTGTGGAGCAAAGAAAAATGGTTTCTATGGAGACCATGCTTATACATTTGAAATCGGAGAGGTAAGTCCCGAAGTCAAAAAGCTTCTTGAGGTCACCAAGGAATCCCTATACCTTGGAATTGCCCAATTCAAGAGCGGAAACCGCGTAGGCGATGTTGGCTACGCCATTCAAAATTATACCGAAAGTCATGGTTATGGCGTTGTTCGGGAACTCGTAGGTCATGGTCTTGGTCGAACTATGCATGAAGCTCCTGAAATGCCTAATTATGGAAAGAGGGGCCGCGGAAAAAAATTCGTGGAAGGAATGGTGGTTGCTATTGAACCTATGATCAATATGGGAACTAAGCGTATTAAGCAGTTACCAGATGGTTGGACTATTCTTACCGCCGACGGCAAACCAAGTGCTCATTTTGAGCATGATGTAGCTTTGGTTGATGGAAAACCAGAGTTGCTTTCAACATTTAAGTATATATACGATTCGTTAAACATTAAAACCAAAGAAGAAGACCAATTTAGAGCTAAAGTTTATGATTAAAAGTTACAGACAGGAAATCTGGAAAACCCTACACAAAGATTCCTGGCAAGACCGCTTTGTCTATAAAGTCTCTAACTTCGGAAGAATGATCAGTTATCTGAAAAATCCGGAGGGAGAACTTATGAATGGCGGAAGAGTAGGTGGCTATTTAAATTTTGCAGTAAGACTGAAAGATGGTAAGCACAAGACTTACTATATTCACAGGATTGTAGCAGAATTATTTTTAGAACAAAAAGAAGGCGATCAATACGTGATCCACAAAAACTTTGTGAAGAACGATAATCGCGTGTCCAATCTCGCTTGGGCCACTAAAGATGAGTGGGTCGAGCACCAGTATCATAGCCCAAAGGTTAAGGAGAACAAGAAAAAGCGTAAGCTTCGAAAGGTTACTTCTTACTCCAAGCTAACTTATGCGCAGGCTGTGATCCTCAAGAAAAAGTTGTTAGATCCCGAAAGAAAAACCAGGATTAAAGTTTTGGCTAAGCAATTCGGAGTTTCGGAAATGCAGCTTTATCGTATCAAATCTGGGGAAAACTGGGGAGATATCGAAGTATAGAGGAATTGAATGGGTAAACTTTTTAAACTGGCCTTAAACAGTATTCCAAGGCCGTTTCTTATCAGAATCAGTTATTTGGTGAGGCCATTTTTGAAGGTTTACCTTAAAGGTTCCCACTATACCGATCCAATCGACGGAAATAGTTTTCGTAGATTTTTACCATACGGTTACGAAAATCAAAGGGAAAATGTACTTTCTCCTTCTACCCTTTCTTTAGAAAGGCATAGGTTACTATGGCTTTATTTGAAAGATGAAACCGATTTTTTTCAGAAGAAAATAAAAGTTTTGCATTTTGCCCCGGAACAGGCGTTTTATAAACGTTTCCGCAAACTGAAAAATCTCGATTACACTACGACCGATCTGAATTCTCCTTTAGCAGATGTTAAAGCCGATATTTGCAATTTACCTTTTGAGGATCATTCTTATGACTTTATTCTCTGTAACCATGTGCTGGAACATATTCCTGATGACACGAAGGCGATGCAGGAACTTTACCGTATTCTAAAACCTGGCGGAACGGCCATTCTTCAAATTCCGCAGGATCTCAAACGATCAGAAACCTTTCAGGACGACAGTATTACCAATCCATCAGAAAGAGCCAGAATTTTTGGTCAGTATGATCACGTGCGGGTTTACGGAAGAGACTATTTTGATAAGCTTAGAAACATAGGCTTCAAGGTGGAAGAGGTAGATTACACCAAACAGTTAGCTCCTGAAGAAGTAGATAGATACCGATTAACCAAAGGAGAGATCATACCAGTTTGTCATAAGTAAATTTCTTCGGAATAATTTAAAGCAGCCAGCTTTAGCTGATATGATTAAATAAAATTCATTATATAAGACGCTCAAAATTTTCAGCGATTATTCAAGAAGGGTTTCCTGAAATCCTGGCGTAGCATAGATTTGAAGATTTCCTGATTCATCAGAGTACATCAGGTAGGCTTCTACTTCATCTAAGTCTTCCAGCAGTTGCTTTGATCGCTCCAGCCCCATGGCCATGAAAGTTGTTGCATATCCATCGGCGTACATGCAAGTTTTTGCCAATACAGAGGCGCTGAGCAAATTACTTCTTTCAGCTTTTCCCGTCTTCGCATTGATAGTATGAACGTATTTCTGACCCGTTATGGAATCTTCGCGATGTTTCCGGTAATTCCCAGAAGTTGCCATGGCACGGTTATCTAAAGTTATGGCAGCCTGCAACTCACGCTCACCTTCCTGCTGCAGTGGATCATCAATTCCAACCGCCCAGGATTTCTGCTTATCGATATTCTCACCGTTTGCACGAAGTTCACCTCCCAACTCTACCAGGTAATTAATAACCGATCTAGATTCGAGATACTCTGCGATCAGATCGATCGTATATCCTTTAGCTATGGCATTAAAATCTAAATAAACATCAGGATTTTCTTTTTTTATAGTATTTTCAGCAGTGAGGGTCACTTTGTCGAATCCCACCAGCCGCTTCACAGAATCTAAATGAACGCTGTCCAATTGCTTCAACTGATTCCCCGGACCAAAACCATAGGCGTTGACTAGTGAACCCACGGTTGGATCAAAAAAGCCATCACTCTTCTTATAAATATCTTCGGAAGCTTTAAAAACATTTCTGAAATTCTGATCAACAACTACGCTGGAATCACCTCTATTAATCCTGGAGATATCAGAATTGGATATATAGGTACTCATAGAAGCATTGACCACTTCAAAAATACTATCTAATGCCTTATCAAATTCTAATTCGTTTTCCGAGTAAAACTGAATGGAATAAGTAGTTCCAAGTGCTTCTCCTAGTCGATCATATTTCTGTAAAGAGTTCGTCTTCTCGCACGAAAGCAGACTTATAAAAAATAGCCCAAAAATTATATTTCTCATAATCAAAATTCTTTCCATCCCTGATAATTCACCACATAATCATCATCGCTGGAAATTGGTTCATCATAATCAGTAGAATTTGCCAGACCTACACCAGCATAAAAAGTCTTTGCATTGAATTTCTCTGCATGCTCTTTAATATCTTTCATAAAAGCAGGATCGAAGGCCGCAGGATCATCTGGATAGATGATTGCACGAACAATTACAAAATGAAGTTTTTTGTCTTTTAATGCTACAAATTGCGGATTTCGTTTCAGTTTGGAATTAACTCCTAAAAATTCGTATCCGTGATCTTCAAGATCTTTCCCAACGATATTCATCGCGAGATTATGCAGTTCCTGTTCGTTGAGTTTTGGCATATTCAAAGATAAAAAAACCGGTGCGTTTGCACCGGCTTGTCTTATAATTATCCTCCGAAGTCATCGAAGCGAATATTCTCTGGCGGGATTCCAAAATCCTCTCCCATTTTCTGAACAGCCTTGTTCATTAATGGTGGTCCACAGAAATACAATTCGATTTCTTCCGGTTCTTCGTGTAAACTTAAATAGTTATCGATCACTACCTGGTGAATAAATCCTACGAATCCATCTCCTTCGCCATCGATACCATCTTTCACCTTCCAGTTATCTTCTTCCATTGGTTCAGAAAGCGCCAGGTAAAATTTGAAATTTGGAAAGTCTCTCTCCAGCGCTCGGAAATGTTCTGTATAGAACAACTCACGCTTTGAACGACCTCCATACCAGTAAGTCACTTTTCTACCGGTTTGTAATGTTCTGAATAAGTGATATAGGTGCGAACGCATAGGTGCCATTCCAGCTCCCCCACCAACGTATAGCATTTCTGCATCAGACTCGTTGATAAAGAATTCACCATAAGGTCCTGAAATAGTACATTTATCGCCTTCTTTCAAACTAAAGATATAAGAAGAAGCTACACCAGGATTAACATCCATCCATCCGTCTTTTGCGCGATCCCATGGCGGAGTTGCAATACGAACGTTCAGCATGATCTCACGACCTTCAGCTGGATAAGAAGCCATTGAGTAAGCTCTTTCCACGATCTCCGGGTTCTTCATCACCAGTGGCCAAAGATTGAATTTATCCCACTCCTCTTTAAACTTATCTGGAGTTTCATGTTCTTCAGGATGAGCGGTAATATCTATGTCTTCGAAGTTCACCTCGCACTTAGGAACTTCAATCTGGATATATCCTCCAGCTTTGTAGTCCATATCTTCAGGAATTTCAACAACAAACTCTTTAATGAATGATGCTACGTTATAGTTTCTAACAACGGTAGCTTCCCATTTCTTAATTCCGAATACTTCTTCCGGAATCTGAATTTTCATATCCTGCTTAACCTTTACCTGGCAACCAAGACGCCAACCATCGGCGATCTCTTTCCGGGTAAAGTGCGGTTCCTCTGTTGGTAGAATTGCTCCACCACCTTCACTCACGATACATTTACACTGAATACATGTACCTCCACCACCGCAGGCAGAAGGAAGAAATAGTTTATTATCTCCCAAAGTGGAAAGGAGCGTTCCTCCAGATCCTACTTCGATATCTTTTTCGTTATTCACATTAATGGTTACCGGTCCTGAAGGGATAAGCTTAGCTTTAGCTCCCAATAAGATCGAGACCAATAACAGAATTAGAATTAAGAATACTACAATACTTGCTATAATAACTGTCATTATCTTCCCTTTTCGATTATAATTCGATTCCCATAAAACTCATGAATCCAAGAGCCATAAGTCCTGTTATAATAAATGTAATTCCTAGTCCTTTTAAAGGAGCCGGAACGTTTGAATAGGCAATTTTTTCACGGATAGCTGCAATGGCAAGGATTGCAAGAAACCATCCAATTCCGCTACCGAGCCCATAAGTGATCGCTTCAGAAACTCCTCCAAAATCTTTTTGCTGCATGAACAATGAACCACCAAGGATGGCACAGTTAACGGCAATAAGCGGAAGAAAAATACCAAGAGCACCGTATAAAGCTGGCGCAAATTTCTCTACCATCATCTCTACCAGCTGTACCATAGAAGCAATTACCGCAATGAACATGATGAAACTCAAGAAACTCAAGTCAACATCAGCAAACTGAGGACCTAACCAACTCAAGGCACCCGGACGTAATAGGTACGTATCTAATAAGAAGTTTATTGGTATGGTAATGGCTAAAACGAAGATTACCGCAGCACCTAAACCAACAGCTGTCTTTACAGTTTTTGATACCGCCAGGTAGGAACACATCCCAAGGAAGTAGGCGAATATCATATTTTCGATAAAAATACTTCTAACGAATAAATTAACTAATTCCATTTTTTAAGTTTTTAAGCTGTTGCGCTTTTAGTTTTCTTCAATCAGTTCTCTGTTTCTGGAACGTTGTACCCAGATAATGATTCCCACCACGATCAACGCCATTGGTGAAAGAAGCATCAAACCGTTATCTTGATATCCTAAAGCATAGACCCCAGTTGAATCTGCAACGGTAGCCGCTTTGTGACCAAGAACCTCAAAGCCGAATAATTTACCAGCACCAAGAAGTTCACGGAAGAATGCTACGATAACCAGGATCAATCCATAACCGGCAGCGTTCCCGATACCATCAAGAAAAGATTTATAAACACCGTTACCTAATGCAAACGCCTCAAGACGCCCCATTACGATACAGTTTGTAATAATAAGTCCAACGAATACTGAAAGCTGTTTACTTACGTCATAAGCATAGGCTTTCAGAACCTCGTTCACCAGGATTACTAATGCTGCTACTACAACCAGCTGCACAATAATTCGGATACGGCTAGGAATAAGGTTACGCAACATAGAAATGATCATGTTACTGAACGCCATTACTGCCATTACCGCCAACGCCATTACGATTGCCGGCTCTAACTGTACCGTGATCGCTAATGCAGAACAGATACCAAGAACCTGAACGGTAATTGGGTTATTATCATTTAGAGGATCCTTCAGCAGTTTTACATTCTGTTTGGAAAGAAAAGATTCTTTCTCTTCAGAATCTGACATAAAAAGGATCATCTCCTGTTTTTTCTCTTCCTCTTTTGTAGAGTTGAATTTTTTATCTTTAGCCATAATTACTTACTTGCTACTTTAATATCTCCTTGTTCCTTGAAGTAAGGCAGATAGTGCTTCAATCTTTCAGAAATCATATCTGAAACACCACGACCTGTAATAGTAGCTCCGGAAATCGCATCCACACGATTATCGTCTTTATTACTGTTTCCTAAACTACCTTTAGCTACTGAAACTCCAATTAAGTTCCCATTTGCATCAAACACCTTCTCATCTTCGAATCGCTGCTGAAACCAGTCTTTAGTGATCTCTGCACCAAGACCCGGAGTTTCACCCTTGTGATCAAATACAGCACCTTTCACCGTGTTAATATCGTCTTTTAGGGAAATATATCCCCAAATAGCATCCCAAAGACCTTTACCTCTTAAAGGTACGATGTAATATTTGCTTCCTTCAATATCTGCAATATAAAGTGGATAGATCTGGTCTGAAACCGGCTTTTTAAGCTCTTTTGCAAGATCAACCTCAAAAGCATCTACTGAATTATCTACTGAACCGTCTTCTTTCAAAGCAACCGATTCGGTAATATATTTCGCAAAAAATTCATCAGCAAGATCACGGGTAAGGGGAACTTTTTTCCCATCTACCTCAACTGAATCGACTCCAACGGTTGCCAAAATATTTTGCTTTTTCTCCTGGCGAACATTCTTCTGCTGTATAGGCTGAAGAGAGGTCGCAGCAAAAGCCAGCAATGCTGCTACCACCACCACAAGGATGACAGCGAACATAAAGGTATAACCGTTACTGTTTGTTTTATTAACTGATTTTTCTTCCATAACTAAACTGCTGTTTCTACCTGAGTAGTCGCGTTTTTAAGTCTTTTATTTCTTCTTTTCACATTCGATTGAATCACGAAATGATCAATTGTAGGAGCAAATACGTTCATCAAAAGAATTCCTAACATCACACCTTCCGGATATGCCGGGTTAAACACCCTGATCATTACCGAAAAGAATCCAACTAAAAATCCGTAGATCCACTTTCCTTTTAAAGTTTGTGCCGCAGAAACCGGATCGGTCGCCATAAACACAATTCCGAAAGCAAGACCTCCAATCATTAAATGAAGATACCAAGGGAAATTGGTCAGATCGTTTCCTGTCAAACCAAGTGCCGGAAGCGAATTGAAAATGAATCCCATTACTGCAGCTCCAATAAAGCCACTTAGAATGATTCTCCAGCTTCCAACCTTCGTTAAAATTAAAAGCAGTGCACCAGCCAGGATACAAATTACAGATGTTTCTGAAATTGAACCAGGAATCATTCCGGAGAACATATCCATAGTTGAATAAGGAACGTCTGTTCCTGAAGCCAGTTTACCAAGGATTGTTTCTCCTGATACACCATCAACTTCATACGCTTCACTAACCCAAACCGTGTTACCAGACATGAAAGTTGGATAAGCGAAGAATGCAAAAGCCCTGGCAGTAAGTGCCGGGTTTAGGATATTCATTCCTGTTCCTCCAAAAGCTTCCTTTCCGATCATAACAGCAAAAACTACTGAAATTGCCACCATCCAAAGCGGAATATCAATTGGCATGATCATCGGGATCAGCAAACCTGTTACCAGGTAACCTTCATTCACCTCGTGACCTCTAAAGATTGCGAAAGCAAATTCAATACCCAGACCAACTGCATACGATACAACGATCATAGGTACAATTTTACTCGCCCCGTGCAAAAATGCATCCAGGAAAGTAAACGATTCTCCTAATTGAGAATAGTACTGATATCCTCCATTCCACATCCCGAAGATCAAAGCAGGGATCAAAGCGATCACCACGGTGATCATAGTTCTTTTTAAATCTACTGCATCACGAATGTGTGCACCTTTTTTCGTTACGTGATTTGGAGTGTAAAGAAAAGTATCTAAAGCATTGATCGCCGGAGCATACTTTTCGTATTTTTCACCTTTTTCGAAAGGCGCTCTGATTTTATCTAATCTTTGTCTAATCCATTCCATAATTCTTCAGCTTTTTAACCTACTTCGGTTATCATTAAATCAAGACCCAGACGAATCACTTCCTGAATTTCAATTTTGGAAGTATTCACATATTCTACCGCTGCAAAATCTTCAGGAGCTACTTCGTAGATCCCAAGACTTTCCATTTTTTCGATATTTCCAGCCATACAAGCTTTTATTAGCTGCATTGGGTAAACATCCATCGGCAAAACTTCTTCCATCTCTCCGGTTACAACCAGTGCACGCTCTTCCCCGTTCAAATTGGTAGTAGGCGTATATTTTTTATTCGGAAATAACCACGAAAGTGATGTATGAGATTTTGAATGAATATTATTATAAGTGAAAGGCAACCATCCTAGAAGACGGTATTTATTGCCTTCCGGAATAAGCGTCACTTCATTTTCGAAGAAACCAATGTATTGGTTATTGCTTAACTGAGTTCCGGTAAGTACATCTCCAGAAATGATTCGAACATCTTCAGAAGCCTGACCAATGAGATCTGAAACATTCGCTCCAATCATTCCTCGGTAATACTTGCGATCCTTCGCTTCACTACCAACAACTGCAATAGTTCTTTCTGCATGGTACTCACCAGTCAGGAACAAGTTACCAATGGTTGCAACATCTTCCACACCGATTGTCCAAACACGCTCTCCCCTGTTTATCGGGTCGATTTTGTGAATCTGAACACCAACATTACCCGCAGGATGTGGTCCCTTAACGTTATGCAGCTCCACTCCCTGAATACTCTTCAGATACTGAGCAGAACTTTCATCTACGCAAAGATGAACCTTGCCAGGAGTTAATTTTTTCAAGGCATTGATACCTTCCTGAAAAGCTTCCACTTTATCCTTAACGATAAAACCTTTATCAGCTGCCAGTGGCGCTGTGGTCACCGCAGAAATAAAGATCGCTTTCGGCGTATCTTTTGGATCAGCAATTATATCGTAAGGTCTTTGATACAGAAACGCTCCGCAACCGCTTTCCAAAATACGTTCTTTCACGTCTTTGGCGTCGGCCTTTGAAGCATCCATTTTTCCGAAGTCACGGTAAACGTCTTTAGGATCAGCTTCGATGATCACTTCAAGAATTCTACGTTTGTCTCCGCGTTTAATTTCTTTTAATACCCCGCTTACAGGTGAGGTAAAGCGAATTTCGTCTGTATATTTCGAATAGAATATTTCATCACCGGCCAGAAGTTTAGCTCCTTCTTTAACAACCATTTTAGGTACAACCGAATGAAAATCTGGCGGCTTTACTGCGTAAGTTTTAGATCTTGGAGCTTCGACCAGCTCCTTTTCCGCCTCTCCTTCTAATTTCAGAGTCAATCCTCTTTTAATTCGAATGTCTTTTGACATAGGATGGAGTGTATGTTAAAATTTTTATTTTAAAGTCGTGCAAATTTATGAATTTTCACTCCACTTATCCCAACAATTGTCAGAATTTTACGTTGAGACACATGTTAAAATAAGTCTGTGGCAGAATCGTAAATTCTTCTAAATTTGTTCAATATCGATTATATGAAGATTTTATGCACAATATTTTTGGCTTTCGCCGGATTTGCTTCAGTTTTTTCACAAACTGAACAGGAAACCGCTGCGCCAAATTTTATAAGAACTATCAAATTTATTGGCGAAAATCCTGAAAATCCAGGAAATCCCATCGTTCTTCTAGGCGGCACTTTGAATTTAAGCTTCGATGATATCATTGGTGATGAAGCAGATTATTATTACACGATTGAACACTATAATTTTGACTGGACTCCTTCGCAGCTTTCCAAAAATGAATATATGGATGGTTTCGATGATCTGCGCATCGTGAATTACACTAACGCCTATAACACCCTTCAACCTTATACCCATTACGAATTAAGTATTCCGAATAACCGAACCAAAAACTTAAAAGTTTCAGGTAATTATATGCTGAAAGTTTTCAATGCCGATCGTGAGCTGGTATTTTCCCGAAAATTCATGGTCTACGAAAATTTTGCTCAAATCGCAGCGCAGGTAAAAAGATCCCGGGACCTGAAATACATCAACGAAAAGCAGGTGATCAATTTCAGTATTAATTCTCCAGATTTTATTCTGAAAAACCCGGAGAACAGTGTAAAAGTTTTGCTGATGCAGAACTACAATCTTAAAACGGCAATAACGAATCTTAAACCGCAATACACTATTGCTAATGAGCTCATTTACAAATACGACCAGGAATCGGCATTCTGGGGCGGGAATGAGTTTTTGCAATTTGATGACAAGGATCTGAGAGCCACCACTGCCGATATTGCTTCCGTAGAGCTAAACGAATTATACCATCATTATCTCTATACCGATCTAACACGCAATGGTGATCCATATACCTATAATCCCGATATCAATGGGGGTTTTGTGATACGAAACTACCCTACCCAAAATCCCGATATCGAAGCAGAATATGTCTGGATTCATTTCAGGTTAAAAAATTATGATGCTATAGGCAAAGGTGAATTACACCTTTACGGCGGATTCAATAATTACAACCTGGATGATAGCACGCGTTTAAAATACAATGAGGAAACCGGGTATTATGAATGCGCCAGGTTATTTAAACAGGGTTATTACAATTACAAATATGTTTTGCTGGATGCTGAAGGCAATTTAAATGAAGGCTTTGTAAGCGGCAATTTCGATGAAACCGAAAATATCTATACCATACTAGCATACTACAGCGCACCTGGTGCCAGGTACGACCGAATAGTTGGAATGGGATATACCAACTCTAAAAACATTACCAATTAAAATTGGATAACAAACTTTCAAAACAGTATTCAGTTCTAAAATATCGTGGTGAAAAATGTAAGAACTGTCATGTCCCGCTAGACATTAGCGATCGTTTTTGCCCTAATTGCGGACAGGCAAACAGCACCAAAAAGTTAAGTTTTGACGATTTTTTCAGTGAATTTTTCTCGGGAGTTCTCGCGTACGATTCCAGATTTCAGCGAACGTTGCGCGTACTGCTCTTTAAGCCCGGAAAAATTTCGAGAGATTATGTTGATGGTAAAAGAGTGCGTTACGCGAACCCCTTCCGCTTTTACCTGAGTGCTTCGATCATTTTTTTCCTTCTATTCAATTATTCATTAGACAAGGAAAATGCCTTCCTGGGACCACGTGATCGAGATGTTATTTTAAACGAAGCCAATATTCCCAATGTGCCGCCGCAGATCATGGACTCGGTTAATGTAGAATTAGAGAAAGAAAATATTAAACTGGCAGAAATCCCGGTTGACACAACCGAGAAAACCTACCAGGATTATTATATTTCTCAGGAAGCAGTAGACACTACGAATTACATCAATGCTTTATCTAAAAAATTTAACCTTTACTACGAATTCCAGGAAGAAACGGGAATAGTCACGCCAGACCGAGCACTGGATTCCCTTAAGCATGAACACTCCAGTTATAATCAATGGCTCTACAAGAAATCAGTAGACGCGAATATTTTCAAAAATAATCCCAGCCTGTTCGTTGATTATTTTATCAGCAAATTGCCATTCATCATTTTCTTTTACCTGCCGGTATTTGCGCTTTTTATCTGGCTACTTTACATCCGCAGGCCGTTTAATTACATGGAACATTTAATTTTCGCTTTTCATGTTCAAACAGCGCTTTTCGTGTTTTACATCTTCGGATTTTTATTCGATTTTCTAACGACGCTGAACTGGGGAATCACTACAGCTAATCTGGTATTCGTTCTTTACCTCTATAAATCCATGCGGAATTTTTACTGCCAGGGCCGTGTTAAAACGATTCTAAAGTTCATCCTTTTGAATGTGATTTTCTTTACATTAGCTACAATGGCAGTATTTATTTCGCTATTAGCATCATTCTCAATTTATTAATATGATCCATCAAATCACCCAGGGAATAAAGATATCTGTTCAAACAAGTTTTGAAGGGATGTTCTATAAAAATCACAAACTAAAATATGCTTTTGGTTACCAGATCAGGATCGAAAATCAAAGTAATGACCCGGTTCAATTACAAACCAGGTTTTGGGAAATAAAAGATGCTCTAAATGAAAATGAATTCGTTCAGGGTGAAGGGGTCATTGGTAAAAAGCCAATAATCGAGCCCGGCGGCCAGCATACCTACAAAAGCGGATGCCTTTTAACCGCTCCTTTTGGAGCTATGAAAGGTCATTATAAAATGCTGAATCAACATACCGGGAGAAAATTCGATGTGAAAATTCCTTCTTTCAAATTAAGCGCGCCTTACGCTTTAAACTGAAGAAATTCCTTCTGTTCTTCTCGTTTCACCAGGTCCCGATACCAAAAACTTAAACCTTTGGCTGAATTGACCACCTGACTTATACTTTGAGTTTTCAGGAAGCCCCGATCAATGATCAATCCAAATTCTTTATTTTCAGGTTCGGTATGCTGATGAAAATTCCGCAGACTTTTTGCAGAGAGTCCCTCTGAAGTTTTCAACTTTTCAAACCAGTTCTTCCGGCTGGATTTCATTGCAGAATCATATAGAGGTGAAGATGACCAGATATGATCTTTATAATCCAGTTCTTTTATATAACGCTGTTCTTCATCCCAAACCAGTTCGTAAAACTGTAGCCCATTATTCCAGTCAACAAGTATCATGGTAAATGCTTCAATTTGATGCAGATCGTAATCCTGCATCAAGTCTTGGACCTTTTTCGAAGAAGCTAAAAAATCTTTCACAACTACTCCTCTACTCTTGCGATATGCTCTTTTTCGCTCATGGGGTTCGAACGCTCCATTCATTAAACAGATGCATCGATGCCAATCACTTACACCAATCCAGGTTCCCCCGGCCTGGGCATCCCTCGGGAAATATAATTTTCGGCTTTTATAAACGGAATATTCCGGCGGAATGGCCCGTCTTGAAACAGCCTCATCACGATTAGACGTAAGAATAAATCCATTTGGAGAATCTGGCCTGGAAACCAGAGTTACGGTGCACATGCAAATAGAAATTTTTAAGAAAAATACGAAAAAAGTTAAGCTTTCGTGAAGTGATCTCTGTGGTTCTTATAAACCACTTAATTTTTTTACCTTTAGCGTTTTACAAATCAATAGAAATAAGCAAAAATATTATTTATGGGAAAAGGATTTTTTCATGTTCCTGTAGCAGTTAACGAAGAAGTTAAAAGTTACGCTCCGGGAACGCCCGAAAGAGAAGAAGTGTTACTGACATACAAGGACTTATGGAACGCCAATACAGAGGTTCCTCTTTACATTGGTTCTGAAGAAATTAAAACCGGTGACACAAAATCGATCAATCCTCCACACGATCATAAACACCAGGCCGGGTTCTATCATTTGGCCAAAAAGAAACATGTTGAAAAAGCCATTGAAGAAGCTCTTGAAGCAAGAAAAAAATGGTCTAAACTGGAATGGGAACAACGTGCTGCCATTTTTCTGAAAGCCGCAGATCTGATTTCAGGTCCATACAGACAAAAGATGAATGCTGCGACCATGATCGGGCAGTCTAAAAACGTGTACCAGGCAGAAATTGATTCGGCAGCAGAGATTTGCGATTTTCTACGTTTCAACGTAGAGTATATGAGTCAACTTTACAATGAACAGCCAATTTCTTCTGATGGTAACTGGAACCGGGTAGAATACAGGCCACTTGAAGGTTTTGTGTACGCCATTACTCCATTCAATTTTACGGCTATTGCCGGAAACCTTCCGTCAAGTGCTGCTTTGATGGGAAATGTTGCGGTTTGGAAACCTAGTGACAGCCAGATGCTCTCTGCCCAGGTGCTTATGGAAGTATTTAAAGAAGCTGGTGTTCCTGATGGAGTAATAAATATGGTAAATGGTGATCCTGAAATGGTAACTGATACGGTATTGGCAAGTCCTGATTTCGCCGGAATTCACTTTACAGGAAGTACAGATGTCTTTAAAGGAATCTGGGAGAAAATCGGTAAGAATATCAGAAAATACAAGACATATCCAAGAATCGTTGGAGAGACTGGTGGTAAGGATTTTATCCTAGCTCACCCAACAGCGAACGCCAAACAAGTGGCAACGGCAATTTCCAGAGGAGCTTTTGAATATCAGGGACAAAAATGTAGCGCAGCTTCCAGGGTATACCTTCCAAAAAGTCTATGGCCGGAGATCAAAGAATCGGTTATTGAAGACGTGAAATCTTTCAAGATGGGTTCTCCGGAAGATATGACCAATTTCATCAATGCTGTGATTCATGAAGTGGCTTTTGATAAATTGGCAAGCTATATTGACAAAGCTAAAAAAGACAAAAATGCTGAAATTGTAGTAGGTGGAAATTATGACAAATCTAAAGGCTATTTTATTGAGCCAACTGTAATTCTCACTTCAGATCCTCATTATACTACTATGGAAACCGAATTGTTTGGACCTGTAGTCACCGTATATGTGTATGATGATAAGAATTTCAACGAAGAGAAATGGGCTGAAATATGTCATACTGTAGATAACACCAGTATTTATGCTCTTACAGGAGCAATCCTTTCTGGCGATCGTTACGCTGCAGCCCAGGCTACCGATCTTTTACAGAACGCTGCCGGTAATTTTTACATAAACGATAAACCAACAGGAGCAGTTGTTGGTCAGCAGCCATTTGGAGGCGCGAGATCAAGCGGTACTAATGATAAAGCAGGTTCTAAAATGAATTTAATGAGATGGATATCTGTTAGATTGATTAAAGAGACTTTTGTGCCAGCTACAGATTATCGATATCCTTTTATGGGAGAATAAGTAAACTTCCCAAAATTTTAAAAAGCCCTGTTCATCATAACAGGGCTTTTTCATTTTTAAACATATCTTAACCAATACTTTAGAAGTATTTTCTGACAATTTCAACGATTTTTAATGTCATTCAGCGAATAAATAATCACGTTTCATGAAATTAGACTACATTTATTTGCTAAATCCCTACTCCCCAAATAATTAGAGGACTTAGAAAGCCTAATTATTGTTGCCCCACAATTGTTACCCCTTTTATTGTTTTATATGATTAAACCTGTGTAATATGGGGAAAAAATTACTTCTTCTATACATTTTAATATTGACTTTTGGTCTATTTTCTAATAGCCTAACAGCTCAATGTACAGACTCTGAGCCGACTATCAACATAACTAATCAGTCAGCTAACAGTCTATGCGATGGAGAGTCTATATCTTTTACCTCTTCAGTCACTCCCGGAAATCCCAGTATTGCTTATAAATACGATTGGCAGTTCCAAAAAGATGGAGGAACGTGGACCAGCACACCCAATAATGGAAATTCTAACCTTAACTTCCAACCAGCAACTGGTGCTTATAAAATTCGGTTGATAATTACTTACTGTGACGGTACGACAGAACAGCAAAGTAAGACCAGTTCGTCTTCTACAACCATCACTGTTTATCCTATAAAAACAGGTAGCGTCACTATTTCCGCAAATAAAAACATCATTTGCCCAGGTGAGAATATTCAATTTACTTCGGCACCCCAAAACCACGGGGGTTCAGGCGCTACTTATGAATGGAGATTACTGAATAATAATAGTGTTCTAAGTAATTCAGCATCATTTAATTCGAACAGTATACCAGATGGCGGGCAAGTAAAGTTATTTATGACTTCGTCGGTTCCATGTGTCCAACCATTTGAGAGTAATATTATAACCATTACCCATAAAGCAGGAACACCTGCAATTCTATCAACAATTAGTGGTCCTACCGCTATTTGCCCAAATACCCAGGCGACCCTATCGGTTACCGATGATCCCACAGCTACCAGTTATATTTGGACACTACCTAATGGATGGACAGGATCCAGTAGCACCAATACTATCAATATTACCACGGGAGCTGCTGCCACTTCAGCAAAAACAATTTCAGTAAAAGCTATTAATGATTGCGGGCAAAGTGAAGTAAGAACACTAAATATCATGGTTGGCCCCGGCAAACCATCAACTCCTTCGACAATTACTGTTAATGCCGGGAGTGATAATGTAATATGCCCTGGAGAAAACATACAGTTATCTGTAAATAATGATCTTGCTGTAAGCAATTATACGTGGAGTTTACCTAATGGTTGGACTGGTAGCAGCACCAGCAACACCATTGATGTAACGGCTGGGAATTTTGGTCAAAATGGGGTAATTTCAGTTTATACAACAAATGAGTGCTTGGATAGTGATCCTAGAACAATCACACTAAATATCAATGAGCCACAACCCTCACAACCAGGATCTATTTCCGGACCAGCAATTGTTTGTCCAGGCACAGATAATAACTATAGTATTGCTAATGTTCAATATGCTGATACTTATGAATGGTATTTAGACAATAACCTGATAAGTGGTGCTAATGGTACTAATTTCACATTAAATTCTTCGGATTCCGGTCCACATAAACTGGAAGTATTAGCCAAAAATGAATGTGGAGAAAGCTCGAGATCTTTAATTAATTTCACTATCGATAATGGTACTCCTGACGCTATAAGTATTTCAAGCACGCCTAATCAAAATTCGTTTTGTGAAGGTTCAACTAATGTTACATTTTCAGTTCCATCAGATGCTAAAGTGGACAGTTATAATTGGAGTGTGCCTTCTGGCTGGTCGATCACATCAGGGCAAAATACGGATCAGATAACGGTAACTGCAGGTACATTTGGTCAAAATGGAAATATTTCTGTTACAGCATCCAGTAATGATTGCGGCCAGGTTTCTGCAACTTATGCGGTAACTGTTAAGAATCCAATTCCAGCAAAGCCAGGTGTGATCAGCGGGCCAGCTGAGGTTTGTTCCGGTTCGTCAAATACTTTTAGTGTTCCAGCAGTGCAATATGCCACTTCATATGAATGGTTTCTACCAAACGGTAATACGCAGGTTACAACTAATCCATCAATTAACTTTAGTACAAATGTATCTGGAAATGCCAATCTTTCAGTCAAAGCACTTAATGAATGTGGAAAAAGCATTGTTTCTAACGATTTTAGTTTTATTTCCTATAGCGGTACTCCGCCCAAACCAGGAGCCATTTCAAGTAGTTTAGGTGCTAATCTTAACATATGCCCTCCCTTAAATAATGTAACTTTCAGTATTTCAGAAGTACCTAACTCTAATAGTTATCAATGGAATTTACCGCCTGGATGGTCAATTGCATCTGGTGCAGGCACCAACACAATCAGTGTAAATATTTCTGCGAACGTAAGTTTAAACAATGGCTCTGTCTCTGTCCAAGCTAAAAATACTTGTGGTCTAGGAACTGTTTCCGATTCTTTCAAAATAAATCTTGGAAATTACGTTCAAGTTAATTTGGGTGAGGATATTATTGTCTGTAAACCAGCAAATAATAATCAAATCTCGATTCCAATCAACGCAAATATTAGTTTTAACGGTAGAGGACTTAAGATCGATGCCATATTTTCTCCAGATGATCCATCTTTTAATCTTAGTGTTCCTAATAAAAATTTAACAAGCTATAGCTTTAATTATGTACCTACACCTTCACACATTCAAAACGGTTCCTTTAGGATTCGCTTAAAAACTGAAAATCCAAATGGTTCATGTAGTCAACAAACCGGGATTAATTATAATGATGAAATTGTCATTTATTTCCTAGACCGTCCCACAGCATCTTTCACATCTACACCTTCCGAAATTTGTTATAACAGTAGTACCTCGCTAAATATAACTGGAACGCCAAACACTACTGTTGGCTATTCTGACGGGAGCAGTACTAAAATTTTGACATTAGATAATTCAGGAAATGGGGTAATCAATACGGGTAATCTTACCTCTTCAAAAACCTATACTTTACAAAATATTCAGTATACCAATGGTCCTGGCTGCCCGGTACCATTGAACAAAAGTCTGGCTGTAACCGTTAATCCTATTCCTGGTGCAGTCATATCTTATTCAGGTCCTTTCTGTAATAATGATTCAGGTAGCTACCAACCAACATTTTCAAATACAGTAGGCAACTATCAGGGTGGAAAGTTTTCAGCAAATGGAATAGCTATCGATCAAAGTACCGGAGCTATTTCTCCAAATGGAGTTACTGCTGGCACGTATACGGTAACTTATAATTTTTCAAATCCATTGTCTTGCGATTACGATCCAATTTCCACGGAAATAACTATAAACGAAGCAATTGCAATCGCGACCCAGCCAGAAGATTTCAGAATTTGTGAAGGTGAAGCAATCACTTTGAATGTTGAAGCCACAGGTGATAATCTTTCTTACCAATGGTATAAAGGCAGTGGTGCTGGAACCGCAATTACGGGAGCTACCTCTTCATCTCTCAGCATACCGAATAGCTCGAAGGCTGATGAAAATACTTATTTTGTTATAATTAGTGGCGCTGCAAGTTGTTCCAATTTAAAATCGGATGAAGTTGAAGTCATTATTGATGAAAATATCGAAATATCTGCACTTTCTTCAAATGCTGACAATAACGAGATCTGTGAAAATGGCAGCATAACATTTTCTGTTACAGCCAACTCGGGTACAGAAACTCTTTATTATCAATGGTATAATGAAAACGGATCAATTTCTGGTGCTACCAGCGCAACATATGAAATCACAAACGCTGTTCTTTCCAATGCCGGAAATTATTATGTGGAGATCAGAGGATCTGAGGATTATACTTGTAATGCGGTAACTTCAGAAAATATAGCGCTAAAAGTCAATCAAACTCCAAACGCAGATATAAGCTATATTACTCCTATCTGTACCTCAGATACAGAACTTCAGGAGGTAGCTTTCAGCAATACCGTTGGAAATTACAGCGGTGGAACATTCAGCTATACTGTAGTAAGCGGAGGCAATATTCTGAATTTGGATACCAATTCCGGAGCCATTAATCCTTCTGCTAGTGATCCGGGTACTTATAAAGTGATTTATACCATTCCGGCTAATGGTGGTTGTACTGCAATTGAAGAAGAAACTGAGATCGTGATCACCAATGCTCCGACAGCATCCATTTCTTTTGCAGGAGATCAAACCACTTTTTGTAATGATTCAGCACAAGGCTCGATCACTCCGCAATTAACAGGAACCGGAAATTATACCGGCGGAACGTTCTCCGGAATACCCGGAATTGATGCCAGTACTGGAGAAATCAATTTCAGTAATCTGGATAAGGGATCATACACCTTAATTTATTCCATACCAGCTTCTGATGGTTGTTCAAGCGAAAACGTAGAGCTTCCTATTGAAGTCTTTGAAAAAATTTCAATTACCTCAGAACCATTCCCGGTTGCTGTTTGTTCAGCGAACAGCACACAAATTGAAGTTGCTGCTTCAGGAGATAATCTTACTTATCAATGGTATAAAGAAGGGACTGCCATTAGCGGAGCAACTTCTGCGATTTATAATCTTACCAGCGCTTCACCTTCAGATAATGGTAATTATTATGTGATTGTTTCTGGTGAGAATGCCTGCTCCGAAGTGACATCTGAAACTATTTCTGTTACGGTAGATGAAAACATTATCATTTCAGAACAACCTGCTGCCTCCACAATCTGCGTTGGCAATCCGCTTAACCTGAGCGTAAGCGCTACTGCCACCGGAGGAGACGTGAGTTATCAATGGCGCAAAGATGGAGAAAATATAACAGGTGCTACCGGTTCAACTTTCAGCATTGAAAGTGCTCAACTATCAGATGGAGGAAATTATGATGTGATGATTTCAGGTCCAGAAGGTTATGCCTGTGATGAAGGTTATTCAGAAGTTGCTGCAGTAGTTATTAATGAGCCTGCCGTTGTTGACGCGGGTGAAGATTTTTCAATCTGCTCTACAACTAGTTTCATAGCTCTCGGTAATGATGCCAGTGCATCTAATTATTCTTCCTTACTCTGGACATCTAATGGTACCGGTACGCTTACAAATGAAACTAGCCTGACTCCTACCTATAATTTAGGAAACGGAGAAACTGGAGAAATAACCTTTACATTAACGGCCCAGGGAACTGACGGTTGTAGTGAAGTTGCAAGCGAAGTTACTGTAGACATTGAATTATTGCCGGTAATCAATTCTATGGCCTACTCTGCTTCCGAATTTTGTGTTTCTATAAATTCACCGCAGTCTATAAATTTGGATCTCAATAATGCTGTAATTAACGATGGAGCTTTTTCTTTTACTGGTGAAGCAGGAAAAACGCTAAGTTTGGATGCTAACACTGGAGCCATTGATCCTTCTTCGAGTGACCCTGGAGACTATACTATTCTTTTCTCGATTCCTGCTTCCGCTGTTTGTACCGAAGTTTCTCAAACTACTTCTATCACTATAGGTGATCTACCAGAAGCTGATTTTAGTTACACTTCAGCCGCTATTTGCAGGGATACCAGAGGGGAAAACGAAACTTTACAATTAGTATCCGAAGGACTTGAGCATCAGGGTGCCGATAATTTTACTGGAACAGTCGGGCTAGTCATTGATGCTACGACCGGTGACATTAATGTTACTCAAAGCACCGCTGGTGAACATACGATTACCAGAAAGGTAGATTATTCTGCTGAAAATGAAGATGGATGCGAACCAGTGACAGAAACTTTTGTCATTACAATTTATGACAAACCAATTCCTGATTTCTCTTACACGTCCGCAGAATTCTGTTCAGATGAAAGCGATCCTAGCCCATCACCGATAACTAATGGCGTGTTTGGAGAATTTACTTTTACTCCTGCCGAAGATGGAAGTGAGCTTTCTATTAACTCTACTACCGGAGTTGTAGATTTAGATGCCAGTGATCCTGGAACCTATACCATAACCAATACAGTTGATCTTGAAAATGATGCCTGTGAGCAAGTTTCTTACGACTTCTCCTTGACGATTTATGAAAAGAAAAACCCGACATTTAGCTACACGAAAACCTCTTATTGTATTGATGAAAGAATGGCCCAAATTGATAATACCAACTTTGTTCCAGGAGGTACTTTTTCAAGCGCTACTTTAAATACAGACTTCCTAAATCCTACCACCGGCGAAATTTTATGGACACTTGAAGATGATGAAATCACAGCAATAACTCATACTATTACTTATACCTTGCCATCAAACGGAACCTGCGAGCCAGTTTCAGCCACATTCGATATAAAGATTGATGCTTTACCAATAGGCGGAACACTCGCCTGGGGTAACGGAGAGAGAATTTTTCTTACTTGTGATATTCAAACTAAAGATCTGGATGAGGTAATTAGTTTAACCGGTTATACTGGAACCATAACTGCCTGGGAATACCGTAGAGCTTCTAATTTAACCTGGACCACTTATAATCACACCCAAAATACGATTACCAATTCTGATTTTCAGGATATTCTTGGGAACAACGTAGAAACAACAATTTTCAGAGCTAAGATTTCAAACGGAGCCTGTAAAAATAACACCTATTCCGAATCAGCAATTCTAAGCGTAATTCCTTCAGATATCAAACCATCACCTGTTAAGGTAGACCCTGAAATCTTGTGTCTCGGAGATCAGATTTCGCTAAGTTCAGAAACAGGTTATGGTGCGGAATATGGGCAATTCGAAGGTGGCGATTTTACTAATGCGGGAATTAAAAATAATGGATGGAACTTTACAGATCCAAATGGCAATGAAATAAATTATAACGCTAATGCCGATTCAGGAACTCCTATCCACTGGCATAAAACACAGCCAAAATGGAAATTTACTACTGCAAATATTAATTCCCCTTATACCACAAGTCAAATGTGGTGGAATCCTCGTAATGATGGAAAGCAAAATGAACATTTTGCCATTGCTCAAAGTACGTTTTCTTCCAACATGGATACGCCTCCTTTCAGTTTATCAGCATTAGATGAAGCAATTTTAACTTTCGACCAAGCATATAATTTGACTACTGGAGCTTCTATAAGAGTGGTCCTGCTCAAAAACGGTTCAGAATACAAAGAATTATTCAATGTAGTTGGACCTGCAAGCAGTGACGCGTATGACCATTTTGGGTATGGAACTCCTGGAGTCAATCAAATGAGTATAGACTTAGGTAGCTATATTGGTGAGTCCAACTTAAGAGTTCGCTTTGAGTATAGAGGAGTAAGATTAGGTGACATATGGGCTGTCGATAATATTAGAGTTCCAGAAGGACCGCAGGATGTATTACTACAATGGTTTTATGACGAAGACGCTTCAGATCCAGATAATGAGTTATTTCAAATAGGTCAGGATAATCAGAATGTCGTTCAATTTGAACCTAAAAAGATTGGATGGAATGATTTTGAGGTAAAAACAGCGCTTTTGCTTGATAGTAATGGCGACCCTTGCGAAACTATCAATAACTCGGAAACTGTAAGAGTATTTGTTTTCGACGAATATACTACAGGTGTAACTGCAACCACCGGTGAATGTGGAAGTACTCGAATTGAATTATTAGCCACTACAAATGGAACATTTCAGGGAGAAATTTCCAGCTTCCCTACCCTAGATGGCTATACAGGTGCCTGGGTAATTACTGGAACTTCTGATTATACTCTAAGCAATGAGGATGAAAATTTGGATGCAGTGAATGATCCAAATGCTATTTTTGAAGCTGAAGAACTTGGAGATTTCACCTTTGAATGGGTTCTAACACCAACAGCAAAAGATGAAAATGGAACCTTAATTCAGAATACCGGATGTCCTCCAACTATTAATCCTTCAGAGGTAAGTATTCCAGCTTGTACTACTCTAGACTTTGATGGTATTAATGATTATGTAGACCTGGGAACGAATTATCAAGGAAACTACAATTTTGAATGCTGGATAAGACCTGAAGCTTCCACAGGTACAATCATTTCTGGTCCTGGTTTTGAAATCAAAATGAGCGATCTGCCTGATATTATTGTTCCAAATGACAGATGGTACCATATAGCAGTAACGGGAGGAAATGTCTATGTAGACGGTATTGCTTCTGGAACAATTGGAAATGCTGTCGGGGGCAGTAGAACATTGATTGGAGCCCGCTGGAATTCTACTACTAAAGTCCCGGAAAATTATTTCTCAGGTTGGATCGATGAACTGCGTATCTGGAAAAGCGCGCTTAGTGAAAAAGAGATTCGCTTCATGATGAATCAGCGTCTTGATCTTGCCTCTAAAGGAGCCGGAAATACTGTGGAAGGTGAAATTGTTCCAAATAAAACTATAAATGGAAGTTATTATTCCAACAATGGTTTGAACCTGGACCAGGATGGCGATTATTTTTATAATCGAACTTGGGATGACCTGGCGGGATATTACAGGTTAATTTCTGCGGAACCCGATCCGCTTGACCTGGTAACTTTTGATGCCAACCTGAAGCCTGCAAATGGAACTACTCCAGATTTAGCATTGAATACTGTTGACGGAATTTTGAAAAACATGACCACTCATCAGCAAAACACCTCTCCCGTTCCATATTTTTCAGGAAACAATGGAGATTGGAGCTCTAGAAGTACCTGGGCCAGACCAGACGTATGGGATTATCCTAACAGCACATATAATGGAACTTCAATAGATTGGAACATCGCTCGTTTAAATCACAATATTACTTCTGGCAACAAGCATATAATTATGCTTGGCTTAGTTTCTGAAAGCGCTTATTTAACGATTGATGACAGCCATTCATTAACTATCTCTCATTACCTATTATTGAACGGATTTATAGATTTAGTTGCTGAATCCCAATTACTTCAATATCATGGAAGTATCTTAGATAATACCAGTTCCGGATGGGCTGAAGTAGATCAGCAGGGCCGTATGAGTAGTTTTAACTACAACTATTGGAGCAGTCCGTTTAGCGACAGAGGTTCCAATAATAATGCTGGATTTATGCTTAAAAACGTACTTTTTGACGGTACTTCTGTTAATGTTGCAGGAAATCCAGAGGAAAAAAATGTAGTTTTCAAACCGGGATATTATTCGGCTGATGGCGGCATTACTTCACCAATTACAATAAGTGATGAATGGATCTGGGATTTTAGAGGAGGTAATAACGATACTTACCAGGACTGGCTACATCTAGGATCAGAATTTACAGAGATTGTTGGTGCAGGCTACTCTATGAAAGGAACTACTGGAAACGCTTCTTTATCAGATAAGCAAAATTATGTTTTTAGAGGTAAGCCAAATAATGGCAATATTCCAGTGACCGATTTAAATGTTCAGGAAGGAAAGGATTTTCTAGTAGGAAATCCCTACCCGTCTGCTATTGATGCAAAAGAATTTATTAAAGATAATCTGATAGATATAGGTACCGGTAGTGGAAACGGCCAAAATCCAAATGGAGAAAATGTTTTTAACGGAACGCTATATTATTGGGATCATTTTGGAGGATATACACACATTTTAGAAGAATACATTGGAGGTTATGCAACTTATAACCTTTCAGGTTCAGCAGAAGCTATCTCAAACGATTCACGTATAAATGCCACTGGCACAAAAAATACAGGAATTCTACCGGGACAATTTATACCCGTGGCCCAAGGCTTCTTTATCACTGCATATCCTGTTGCTAATAAAACCTTTGGAGGGGATATCATTTTCAAGAATACTCAAAGAATTTTTCAACCAAAAAATGATTCCAGCTCAATTTTCCTCCAACAAGAGTATCGAATTAAAGGGCAGAAAGCTGCAGGTGAAGATATGCGGGCAAAATTAAGGTTGAAATTCGAAAGCCCTGCAGGCTACCGCCGTCAAATATTAGTAACAAGAGATGAAAATACCAGTACAGATTTTGATCTTGGATATGATGCTCCTATGATCGAAAACAATCCGGAAGATATGTACTGGATGGTAGATGGGAAAGCTTATGTTATACAAGGAGTACCAGATTTTGATATTGAACGTGTTTTACCAATAGCAGTTAAAACTAAACAAGGCGGTCAATTTAAAATTAAAATAGACAGTTTGGAAAATTGGCCTTCTGAAATACCTATTTATCTAAAAGATAAGATCAAGGATACCATTCAGGAGATTTCGAAATCACCATATGTGACTACTGCCGAGGCTGGAGAAATTAGTGATCGTTTTGAACTAGTCTTTTTCAAACCTGAAGCACAAATTCCAGATTTGGAACCGGAATTACCCGTTATTGATAACCTGGTTGGCATCAGTTACAGCCATTTCAGTCGTCAGTTAAAAATTAATAATTTTGATAATCTGGAAGTTGATAAAGTCATGATATTTGATTTGGGAGGGAAATTATTAAAAGAATATAGTGGAATGCCGAATGAAAACGAAATCCTCTTATCATTACCTCCGGTACAATCAGGAATCTATATTGTAAAAGTATTTTGCGAAAATGCCAGCTGCAATAAAAAGATTATTGTTAAGTAAAACGAAATAATTTTCCTACAAAACTCTTATCAAGCTGAATTAAAGTTATTTAGATCGAAAAAATTTTAACTAATTTTATCACTTTATCGATTTTATGTGTACTTTTACCGATGTTCCAAACTAATCGGTGCCTATGCATAAAATTACTAGAATTAGTTTATTACTATTTCTTGCATTGCAATTTAACTTACTAGCTTCTAGCACTTATGCTCAAATTTCAATTTCAGCGAATGTTAGCAAGGCAACATGTAGTAATTCTAACGATGGCCAAATCAACATAACCGTTTCTGGCGGATCGGGCAGCTATTCTTATAATTGGTCAGGCCCCAATGGGTTTTCTTCCACTAACGAAGATATTTCCGGTTTACAAATTGGGAATTATTCTGTCGTAATTACAGATAGCGATTCCAATTCACAAAATCAGAGTTTTAGTTTAGATTATGAAGACAATTCTAGTCCTGAAATTAATACAGTTTCCACGATAACTCGTAACACAGATGCTAATGAATGTTTTGCGATAATCTCAATTCCAAATCCCGGGGCAACCGATAACTGTTCAGTAACTAACCCATCTGGATCAAGGAGCGATGGTCTTGCTATTAATGATCCTTATCCGGAAGGAAACACTATTATTACCTGGACGGTTACAGATGATAGTGGAAATGCTGCCGAATCGGTTACTCAAACCGTTACCGTTACTGACGCGGAAAAACCAGTGATTTCTCATAACGGCGATAAAAATGTCAATAGTGATACTGGAGAATGTGGTGCTATTATTTCCGTTAGTGCTACTGCTACGGATAATTGCAACGTCGGAAATCCTTCAGGAACAAGAAGTGATGGCTTAGCATTAACGGATTTATATCCTGTAGGAACATCAACTATTACCTGGACGGTGACAGATGATAATGGCAATGCTGCAGAATCGATTACTCAAACCGTTATCGTTACTGACGCTGAAAAACCAGTAATTTCTCATAACGGGGATAAGAATATTAACAGTGAGGCGGGAGAATGTGGTGCTAATGTCTCCGTTAGTGCCACTGCTACGGATAATTGCAACGTCGGAAATCCTTCAGGAACAAGAAGTGATGGTTTAGCTTTATCAGACTTATATCCTGTAGGAACAACAACAATTACCTGGACATTTACAGATGATAATGGAAATGCTGCAGAATCGATTACTCAAACCGTTATCGTTACTGACGCGGAAAAACCAGTGATTTCTCATAACGGCGATAAAAATGTCAATAGTGATTCTGGAGAATGCGGCGCTATAGTTTCCGTCAGCGCTACTGCTACAGATAATTGCAACGTCGGAAATCCTTCAGGAAAAATCGGAAATCCTTCAGGAAAAAGAAGTGATGGTTTAGCATTAACTGATTTATATCCTGTAGGAACGACAACTATCACCTGGACAGTTACAGATGATAATGGCAATGCTGCTGATTCGGTTACCCAAACCATTAACGTTACCGATGCTGAAAAACCTATTATCACACATAATGGTGATCAGGACGTAGAGAATGATGAGGGTGACTGCGGCGCTATAGTTTCCGTCAGCGCTACTGCTACGGATAATTGTAGTGTTGGAAATCCTTCAGGAACAAGAAGTGATGGTTTAGCTTTATCAGACTTATATCCTGTAGGAACAACAACTATTACCTGGACTGTCACAGATGATAATGGAAATACTGCCGATTCGGTTATCCAAACAATTACTATTACGGATGCTGAAAAACCTGTAATAACACATAGTGGAAATCAAAACGTAAATAACGACGCAGGACAATGTGGAGCACTTCTCACAATTAGTGCTATCGCCACCGATAATTGCAACGTAGGAGCTCCATCTGGAACAAGAAGTGATGGATTAGCTTTAACTGATTTGTATCCTATCGGGACTACAACAATTACCTGGACAGTTACAGATAACAATGGAAATGTTGCAGAAACAGCAACTCAAACAGTAATCGTAAATGACGTTGAAAAACCGCAGGTACCAGAACTCCCGGAAATAAAGGCACAGTGTTCAGTCACTCTTACTCCACCTACTACTACAGACAATTGTGGTGAAATTACAGGTACTACGGGTGTTAATTTAACTATTGAAGAATCAACTTCAGTATATTGGGTTTTTATAGATTCATCGGGTAATGAAACAGCCCCTGTGGAGCAAAAAGTAATCATAGAAGATACAGAAGCCCCTGTTGCTAACCAAACTAACTTACCCACAAAATCGATTACAGGATGTCAAATTTCAAGCATAGATGAATTAGACATTCCTACTGCTACAGATGCCTGCGATGGAGAGATCATTGGTTCTTTAAGTTCAGACTTTAAATTTCCATATTCCTTCTATGGCTCCAATACCATTACTTGGGAATTTGTTGATGAATCTGGTAATATAACAACGCAATTACAGGAAATTCAACTAAACCCTGTTTCTATTGAAGGAGGTTCTTTAAGCGGCACTTTTAATTCCAGTCAGTTTGAGCAACAAATTGATATCTCTTCATGTGGAGCGAACATCATAGTAAATCTACAGCTGAGTGATCAAGTTGGAACTATTGTACAATGGGAAAAATACGCTGTAAATGAAGGTTTTTGGGAAGTTATTTCCAATACCTCAACTAGTTATACCGCAAATTTTGCAGCCGGTACTTTAGAATCTACTTATTACAGAGTTTTAATAAAGGCTGGAACTTGTTCTGAATATTCTGACAGTTTCTATATTCGAGCACTACCTGCTGGAGATGCTCCAACCGTTACGAACCTGGACGATGACAATAAATACTGTTTAGGAGAGGAAGCAAATCTATTAGCTGAAAGTAATTATTTGGCTACTCAGCCGGCAATTCCTTCTGGCCTGGCACCTGGAGATTTTAATCAAGGTCAATTAAACACTCAAAACCCAGATTCGTGGCTTACAGATGGTGAGCCTGGTGGTTTTACAGCAGGAGGAAATGCAACCAAGCCAAGAAACTGGTCTGGAACTAATGATCACCCGTTTGGAGGAATTACTTATGATGGAGGTGACAAAAAATTTGCTATCGCACAAGGTGATTTTAGTGATAATAAATATAAGGGAAAGACTCCTACTACTTTAGAAAGCCCGATAATGGACTTTACAAATGCTGCAGCGGCCAGTCTTAACTTTGATCAGGCTTTTTACTTCGCAAATAATGATATTGCGGTCATTGAAGTCTCAACAGATGGAGGGAATTCTTATTCAACTTTAAGGTTGATGCATGCCGCTGGTACGGGTGTTATGAAATGGCTAACAGCTGGAACAGCAGAGTCAACCGCTGGATCAGATGCTACCCATTATAATTTCAGTACCGATAACACGTCAATTTCCCTAGATGATTACATTGGTGAAAGCCAAGTGAGAATTAGGTGGTCTTTTACTGGTACAAGTGATAATAGTGTTTGGGCACTGGATAATATTTTCATTAGTAATGAAGTTCCAGTTGACACCGAACTAGAATGGACGAACGGGATTGGTAATCCAGATGAAAACCCTATTGAACAGGGCCAGACAAGCATACCTCTTTCTTTTGTCCCACAAACTCCAGGAATCCATGAATACGGTGCCACAGCGCTTATAAACGGATGCAGAACTTACGATGAGGATGGAACAGATTTAATAGAGCTGCAAGTGAGCTATTCCTATGCAGGTGAGGATATCATTCATTCTGAAGCGGAATGTGGGCAGAATATCGTTCAACTAAATGCATATGACAATTCCAAAACGGCAAATGAAAACGCTGAAAAAGGCGCCTATCCAACTATTCCTGATAATTGCAAAACCTGTGACAATCCTGGTACAGGTGATGTGGGCACCTGGTCGTGGTCTGGAGACAGCTCCGCTTGTGGAGATGGATCTTTTTCAGATGTAAATGATCCTGATGCAACCTTTACCGCCGGTCCGGGCACTTATACTTTAACATGGACTGTTGATGGATGTTCTCATGATATTGAGGTTACACTATCTAATTGTGATAAAGTCGATTTCGATGGAGTGGATGATTATGTAGACTTTGGAGATAATTATTCTTTAAATGATGCATTTAGCATTGAAATTTGGGTTAAACCTCAATCTTTAACGGGACTTCAAACTATTTTTTCTAAAAGGGAATCAAGTCGTTCAGGAAATGCGAAAGGATATGACCTCAGAATTAATAATGGAACAGTAGCCTTTACTTGGGACAAATCAGGTTCTATGGTCTCCCCTATCGCTCTTCCAAATATTAATAGGTGGTACCATATTGCAGTAACTCACTCTTCTTCTGGAGAATATAAACTTTACATTGATGGAATTCTGATGAAAACTACAGGAGGAGGCGCCCCTACTTCCAATACCTATCGTTCTTTATTAGGCGCTATGGATGACGAAGGATCGATTACTTCTTCAAATAATTTTCATGGTTGGATGGAAGAATTACGAATCTGGAAAACGGCCTTAACTATAGATCAGATTCATGAAATGATGAATCAGCGAATTGATCTGAAAGATGCTGATAAGGTCCAGGGAGAAATTATTCCGATACCTATTATCAATCTACAGTGGAATAAGCTTTCAGCATATTACCGCTTTGATAATATCGCCTGCGGAAATATTCTTCCTTATTCTTCCGATGGGGTAAATGCAATTGGTTTTGAAGGAAAATTGATAAATATCACCACAGCTCAGAACAGGACAGCCCCTCTCCCGTATATCTCCAATGCTAACGGAACATGGCAAAGCAGAGCTACCTGGCTTCATCCAGATGTATGGACATGGCCGAGCGATAAAGGGATTGATAATTCAACTATTATCAAATGGAACATTGTTCAAACAAGAAATAATATTGAATCATCTTCCAAGAATATCTATCTTCTAGGAATGCTTTCAGAAGCTGAAGAAGTGAAGCTGAATGGCTCAACCGATATGACTACTGGTAAAGGATCAGGAAACGGACTCTTCATTAGTCATTATTTAAAGCTGGATGGAACGATTAATCTTGATGGAGAATCTCAATTAATTCAACCAGAAGGGAGTATAATTGACAGCAATAGTTCTGGTCATTTGGAAATTGACCAACAAGGAACCGCAAACAGCTTCAATTATAACTATTGGACTTCTCCGGTAAGTAATACGGGCTCGGCGATAAATTCAGGCTATAAACTTGGCTCTGTTTTACGTGATGGAACCAGCCAAAATAATGTCAAAAATATTGAATTTGATTATTGGTATGAGTGGGCCGACTGGTATGATTACACATCACAAACTAAGAGGATAAGCACTTACTGGCTATACACATACGGTGACGAGGAAGAAAATTATAGTGGACCAGATGATCAATATTCTGAGTGGCATAACATTTCAGAAGCAGATAATTTACCTATAGGTTTGGGATATACGATGAAAGGTACTTCCGGAGATGTGCCTGTAAAGAATAGACAGAATTACACTTTTGAAGGTTTGCCAAATAATGGAGCTATTACTCTAACTATTGGTAAGGATCAAAATAAACTTATTGGAAATCCGTATCCATCAGCAATTGATGGGGATGCATTTATCAGTAATAATTTAGGTTCTACTAATGGCACGATCTATTTGTGGGATCATTTCGGCAAAAAAGATTCTCATCTTTTAGAGGAATATGTAGGTGGTTACGGTGTTTATAACCTTTCGGGAGGTATTGCCTCAGCAACTTCAAGCGATTCCAGAATTGATGATACGGGAGAACCTAGCAATAAAATGCCTAGGCGATATATTCCAGTTGGACAGGCTTTCTTTGTAAGTTCGGTTTCCAGCAGTGGCGGAAACTTGAACTTCAAGAATTCCATGAGAGCGTTTGTTCCGGAAAGCACTGGGGATTCTCAATTTCTGAAACCTATTTATCCGACAAAGGAACAAAACAAAAACGCCGAATTAGATTATACAAAAGACAGTCGATATAAGATTCGCTTAGGATTTAATTCTCCAAAAGGATATCACAGGCAGATTCTTGCCACCGCAGATGGCAATACTTCAAATAGTTTTGATCTTGGTTACGATGCACCGCTCATCGAGAACAACGTGGAAGATATGTATTGGATGATCGATGACACACAATATGTAATTCAGGGAGTTCCTAATTTCAATATAGATCAGGTTCTGCCTATTGGTATGAGAATTAGCCAGGAAGGAGACTTTTCTATTGAAGTGGAAGAAAAAGAAAACCTGAGTAAAGATTTTAAAATATATCTTTTAGATAAAACTGATTCTACTTATTATGACATTTCTACTGAAAAGTATGAGTCAACCGCAACTCCGGGAGATTTCAACGATCGCTATGAAATAGTATTCCACAAACCGGTAGATAAAATTGAAAACCCCGAAGAAGATCTGGAAGAATTCGATAATCTTTTTGTTGATTATTCCAGGGATACTCGAGAAATCAGGCTAACTAATCCAGATCGCATGAGAGTGGATCATGTTGAAGTGTATAGTATGAATGGTCAAAGAATCGAAGGTTTTGACAATATTGGTGATGTCCAGTCTATCGATCTTCCGATAAAATCCAATTTAAGTTCAGCGGTTTATATTGTAAGGGTTTTCTCAGAAGAAAAACAGTACTCTAAAAAAGTAATTATTAAAGACTAGATTAAAGAGGTTTATATTTCATTGGTAAATAAACGAGCTTTTTAGTATCGAAGAAGTCTTCTTCAAAAAAACTGGAAAGCTTGTACACCTCAGCCGTCTTGTAATCCTGTAATTCTTCTTCAAGATCCCCGCCTTTCAGATATAAAATTCCATTTCGGCGTTCGTGATGAGACTCCTTAGCGATCTTCCCTTTAGTCCATCTCACAAAAGTCGGCATTGCGGCCACTGCCCTACTCACAATGAAATCGAATTGAGTTTTAATTTCCTCCACTCGTTGATTATAAGTAGTGACATTTTGCAGGCCAAGTCCTTCACTAACCTCATCTACCACCTTTATTTTCTTTCCAATAGAATCTACTAAGGTAAATTCACTTTCAGGAAAAAGAATAGCCAACGGTATACCCGGAAAACCTCCACCTGTTCCCACGTCCATAATTTTGGAACCTGGCTCAAATTGCTGAAATTTTGCAATGGCAAGTGAATGCAACACGTGTCTTAAATACAGCTCATCGATGTCTTTTCTGGAAACCACATTGATCTTTAAATTCCAATCTTTATATAATTCTTCAAGTTTTTGAAATTTTTCCTGCTGATCGGCGGTAAGATTTGGGAAATATTTTCTGATTAGTTCCAATTTCTGCTTTTTATGCAAAAGTACAGATTTTCAATACTTTTTTTAAAAAATTGGGCAAGGTAAAATCTTTAAAATTATAACTTTGAATCTTGCCGATTTGATGGCAACGCGCAAAAAACAGTTTTAAAAAAGTAAAAAATCAATTATGCAGGAATTATTATCCAATCGAGTTACCAGTATGGCTACATCACAAACCCTCGCGATGGCAGCCAAAGCGCGTGAATTAAAAGCAGAGGGAATCGATATTATCGGGTTGAGTCTTGGTGAACCAGACTTTAATACTCCAGATTTTATTAAAGAAGCTGCGATTCAGGCCATCAACGACAATTACAATTCCTATACACCTGTAGATGGTTATGTGGAATTGAAAGATGCGATCATCAATAAATTCAAACGCGACAATAATCTTACGTACGACCGCTCACAAATTGTGGTTTCAACAGGAGCTAAACAGTCTTTGGCCAATGTCGCCATGGTTGTACTAAATCCAGGGGATGAAGTTCTATTGCCATGCCCTTATTGGGTAAGTTATGCGGAAATTGTAAAATTAGCTGAAGGTGTTCCTGTGGAGATACCAACAACTGTTGAAACCAATTTCAAAATGACTCCTGAGCAATTGGAGGCGGCTATTACTCCAAAAACAAAAATGATCTGGTACAGCTCTCCTTGTAATCCAAGTGGTATGGTTTACAGCAAGGAAGAATTACGTGCCCTGGCAGATGTACTTAAAAAACATCCAGATATCATCGTAGTGAGTGACGAAATTTACGAGCATATTAATTTTGTGGGAGGCCATTTCTCCATGGCAGAATTTGAAGATATGTATGACCGGGTTGTTACTGTTAATGGAGTTTCAAAAGCTTTTGCAATGACAGGATGGAGAATCGGGTATATCGGTGCACCATCTTATATCGCCAGAGCATGTAACAAAATGCAGGGACAGATCACCAGTGGAGCTAATTGTATCGCACAACGCGCGGTAATTACTGCCCTGGAAGCTCCGGTTTCTGAAATTAGTTATATGGTTGATAAATTTAAAAGCCGAAGAAAACTAATTATAGGGCTACTCAATGAAATTGATGGGTTTCTAACTACCGAGCCAGAAGGAGCCTTCTACGTTTTTCCTAATATTTCTAAATTCTTCGGAAAAAATATCAAAGGCCATCAAATCGAAAATGCGACAGATTTTAGCCTGTTTTTACTGGAAGAAGCACACGTGGCAACCGTTACCGGAGATGCCTTCGGAAATCCTGAATGCATCAGGCTTTCCTACGCCGCAAGTGAAGACCAGATCAAGGAAGCAATGAAACGAATCAAAGAAGTTTTAAGTTAAGCCTTCAAACTAAACCATATCAAAATAGACCGGCCATTGTGCCGGTTTTTTTATTACCTGTTTCTCCAGAAGAAAGGTGTAAGAATAATTAATACGGTGAATAATTCCAACCTTCCAATTAGCATTAAAAAGGCGCACCACCATTTTCCGAAGTCGGGCAGCATATCGAAATTATTCACGGGACTTAATCCGCCAAACGCGGGACCAATATTACCCAAAGATGAAGCTGCACCACCAATCGCTGTTTCAAAATCTAAACCTAAAGCAGCCAGGCCAATAGAACCAATTATAAAGGCAAGCATATATAGAATGAAGAAGCCAAGAATATTGAAAACGATCTCTTTCCTTATCGATTTCTTGTTAAAACGTACCGGGAGAATGGCATTGGGATGAAGTGTTCTTTTAAATTCGATTACGCCATTTCGAATCATAATAATATGACGCATCACTTTTACACCACCGGCGGTCGATCCTGCAGAACCACCAAGGAAAAACATTCCGAAGTAAAAAATAGTTAAAAATGGGGTCCACATAGTATAATCGGCAGAAACAAATCCGGTAGTAGTTATGACGGTTAGAACCTGAAAAAGGGAATGACGAAAGGCCCCTTCGGCTTTTCCATTGACCAATGGATGTTCAATAGAGGAAAGACTGAAATCTGCACTATAATATACAATTAGAGAAGAAACGATCGTAAACCCAGCGATAAAATAAAAATACCATTTGAATTCATCATCTTCCAGTACACGCTGCACTTTACCCTTAAAAGCGAAGTAACTCAAAACAAAATTACTTCCAGCAAGAAACATGAATAAGATTACGATATACTGGATCAACGGGTTATCGTTCCAAAAAGCCATACTGGCATTCTTCGTAGAAAACCCTCCGGTCGATAGCGTGCTAAATGCGTGATTAATGGCATCGAACAAACTCATTCCTGCAGCCCAAAGTAGTATTGTTTCGGCTACCGTGTAAGATACATAAATAAGCCACAATCTTTTGGCGGTATCCCGGATCTTGGGTTTCAGTTTATCGGCGCTTGGCCCTGGTGATTCTGCAGAAAACAACTGCATCCCCCCAATTCCTAATAATGGTAAAATAGCAATGGCCAAAACTATAATTCCCATTCCGCCAATCCAGTGTGTTAGGCTTCGCCAGAATAAAATACCTTTTGGAATTACTTCAATATCATTTAATATCGAAGCTCCCGTTGTGGTATAGCCTGACATCGTTTCAAAAAAAGCGTTCGTAAAACTGGGAATAGACTCGCTGATGACATATGGTAAACTTCCGCTTAAAGCCATAAAGATCCAACCAAAAGTCACGATGATGTATCCTTCCCTGATCTTTACCTCCTTGCTATGACCTCTGGTCGTAAACATCAGCAAAGTTCCACTGAAAAGCGTAATTAAGGCAGCCATGGATATTTCCAAAGTTACCCCGTCATTATATATTAAGCTTATTAGCGACGAGAGCAACATAAAACCACCGTTACAAAGTAACAGTAGTCCCATGACATGCAATATGATCTTGTAGTTAAGCCTTGGCATTAAAGGAAAAGTTTTTCAACTTTATTAATTGATCTCGGAAGACAACACACCACTACCCTGTCGCCCGCCTGGATAAGAAAATCTCCAAGAGCAATCAATCCTTTTCCATTTCTAACAATTCCTCCAATAATGGCAGATCGGGGAAAATCCAGGTCCCTGATTCTTTTTCCCGCTACCTGGGATTCTGGTTTTACTATGAATTCAAGAAGTTCCGCATTCATATTATTAAGCTTGGTCATGGCTACCACCTCTCCTTTTCTTACATAGCGGAAAATGTTATTAGCAGCCAGTAGCTTTTTATTGATGAGTGTATCAATACCAATGGAATGACTTAGCTGGAAATAATCCATATTTTCCACTAAAGCGATAGTTTTCATAACCCCTTTGGATTTTGCAACCAGACAGGACATGATATTGGTTTCTGAATTTCCGGTCACCGCAATAAAAGCATCCATGTCATGAATGTTTTCTTCTTCCAGAAGTTCCACATTTCGTCCATCACCATTTATAACAAGGGTTTGTAGCAATTCATCAGCTAAATCATGTGCTTTTTCTCGGTCTTTTTCTACCAACTTGACGCGGAAGTTATTCTCACAAAGCATTTTTGAGGTTTTACGACCAATTTTACTTCCGCCTAAAACCATCACATTTTTTATGTCCTGTTTGACCTTCCCGGTAAGCTTGTAAAGTTCTTCCACGCCATTTTTAAGCGTGGTGAAATAAACCTGGTCACCTTCTTTGAACTGTGTATCCCCGCGAGGAATCAAGGTATATTGCGTTCCAAATCTCTGGATTGCGATTGGCACAAAATTTAGTTCCGGAAAAATCTGAGCTGCCTCCTTAACTGTTTTACCAACGAAAGTTGCGGTTCTGGAAAGGCTCACCCCAATCATGGTAAGGGCTCCTTCCTCGAATTCATAACTATCATTAAAAGCAGACTGATTCAGCAACAATTCAATTTCCCGACTAGCCAGGGCTTCCGGAGAAATTAATTCATCAATTCCGAAACGGGTGAAACCTATTTCCTTTTGATTTTCAAGATATTCGGTATTTGAAATCCGGGCGATCGTGCGCTTTGCCCCAAGTTGTTTAGCAAGAACACAAACTGTAATATTAGTAGCTTCACTGGAAGTAACACTAATAACCATATCGCAGTATTTTACCTGCGCTTCCTTTAAGGTTTTTATAGAAGAGGCATCTCCTTTTACTGTTCTGATATCCAGATGCGTATCAGCATAATTAAGATTGTTTTTGTCGGGATCAATCAGCGTAATATCCTGTGACTCGAAAGACAACAGTTTGGCCAAATGAAATCCAACTTCACCAGCACCGGCGATTAGTATCTTCATATAAAGCTTCAGGTTTCAATGAAACAAAGTTACATTATTTCAAAATAAGGAAAAATTAAGCTTATCAGTCTAAAAACACCGATAAAAATGAGCATATTTCGCATTATCCTTTATCTTTGAATCAAATTTTTTATATGGGTAATAAGGTAACCCCTTATAAGGATTCTAAACTCACGAAGAAGAAGCAGGTCGAACAAATGTTCGATAATATTTCCGGCAATTACGACGGGCTCAACCGCGTTATTTCCATGGGAACCGATGTTTCCTGGAGAAAAAAGGTGGTACAGACCGTTGCAAGTACGAATCCTGATACCATTTTGGATATTGCTACCGGTACCGGTGACCTGGCTATTCAAATGGCAGAACAAACCGGTGCTTCTGAAATTATTGGCCTGGATCTTTCAGAAGGCATGTTGAGAGAAGGTCGTAAAAAGATTACAAAAAAATCCTTGGATCAGAAGATTGAAATGGTACAGGGTGATTCTGAAGATCTTCCATTTGAAAATGACCATTTTGACGCCATCACTGTGGCTTTTGGTGTTAGAAATTTTGAAAATCTCGAGAAAGGCTTAACTGAAATCCAGAGAGTTCTGAAACCAGGCGGAATTTTCGTGGTTCTGGAAACCTCGGTTCCGACGAAATTTCCTTTTAAACAAGGTTACCAGTTTTACTCCAACGCGATACTCCCGCTTATTGGTAGGGTATTTTCAAAAGACAAAGATGCCTATTCATACCTTAGCAAAAGTGCAGCTAATTTTCCCTATGGTGCTGCCTTCAACAATATTTTAATGAAAACCGGGTTTATAGATATAAAAGATTTACCCCAAACATTTGGTGTAGCGAGCATATATATTGCTTCAAAGTAGTACTATGAGAAAAATCTTAACCTTAACTATCTTGCTATTGGCAGGGCTGCAGTCTATGAATGCCCAGTTGTTTTCTGGCGAAAGCGTTCTCAATCAGCAAAATTTTGATCAGCAACGCTGGTCCTGGGGATATTTCTTGGGGCTGAATACCTACGACTTCAATTTTGATTATAAGAATTACAATCCGGATCCCGTTACTGGGCAGGATTTTCGTGTTGAGAAAAGGATAGGTTTTAATGTTGGTCTTGTTGGGAATTTGAAATTGAACAACAATTTTGATCTTCGTTTAGAGCCTGGAGTTAGTTTTAACACACGTGGTTTCCAGGCATTAAAAGCTGATGCAAATACCTACAGGGAAATCAGTTCCACTTACGTTCACATTCCGCTTCTTATAAAATTCAATGCAAACAGGATCAATAACTTTCGCCCATTTGTTGTTGGCGGACTTTCAACCTCCTTGAACCTGAGCAGTAATGAAAATAATCCCGATGATAACAGTGCCGGGCAATTCAGGATGACCACCAATTCCTATTATTACGAAATTGGCTTCGGAATAGACCTTTATCTTTATTATTTCAAATTAAGTCCTTCTATCCGAGGTGTGTTTGCGCTGAATGACGAGTTGATTCGGGATGCCGATCCAAATAGTGTTTATACAGGAAATGTAGACAAGATGATGTCTCGCGGAGTGTTTCTTAATTTTGTTTTCCAATAAAAGAATTTCTTCGGAATTCACTTAGCAGAATGGAAGTCGCGGTAGCCACATTCAGGCTCTCAGTTTCCTGACTTTTACCATATTGTGGAATATTGATCTTTTCGTTAATAATTGTTTCAACAGAAGCACTGATCCCATTTCCTTCATTACCCATGACCAAAATGGCATTTTCAGTAACATTGGTTTGGTAAATATTCTCTCCTTCTAAAAAAGCTCCGTAAATCGATTCCTCCCTGGCATCTAAAAAAGAAACCAAATCAGTATAAATTATTTTCGTTCTTGCCAAAGAACCCATGCTGGCCTGCACCACTTTCGGATTAAAACAATCTACAGTATCTTCAGAACAGATAAGGAATTCAACCCCAAACCAGTCACACAAACGAATGATCGTTCCCAGGTTTCCCGGATCCTGAATTCCATCCAGAGCCAGTGTTAAACCGGTATTTTGATATTCGAATATTTCAGGCTTCTGAAAAACCGCTAAACTATGCGAAGGATTTTTTAAATAGGAAATCTTCCTAAGTTCCTTCTCCTCAATTAAAATAGAATTGGGCCATTGAGCGTTTGCTTCTACACTGAAAAGAAATTCGGTTTGATAGCCTGCTTTTAGAAACTCGCTGATGGTTTTGGTTCCTTCAGCTATAAACAAGCCATTCTGATCTCTATTTTTTTTCCGTGATAAGCTTTTTATTAACTTGATCTGGTTTTTTGTAACCATGCAAAAAATGTATTTTTGAGCCTTTATATATTGTATTTGAAACGGCTTTCCGCAAAAATATTACTTTTTTCAGTTCTTTCACTGCTTGCGGCTTGCAACGCCGTTAAAAGGCTGGAACCAGATCAAAATTTACTCGTGAAAAACGAGGTGATCGCGAATGATGAAAAAGTTCGTGAGGAGCGTATTTTGAACCAGATCTACCAGGAACCGAACACCAGGTTTCTCGGTATTCCACTCCGATTACACTTTTACAATCTTGCCCGTCCCAATATTGATAGTATTTTCTATCAGAAATATATCGTCGACGAAGATAAGCAGCGATTTATGATTGGCCTGCTATCCAAAAAACAATATGAAAAATTTCTTCATTCTAAATTAGAGTTCAATGACTGGCTGAAAAGAACTGGAGAAGAACCGGTAATTGTTAGCCGGGAAGACACCGAGAAATCTTTAGAGCGCCTTAAATCCTGGTATTGGAATAATGGATGGTTCAACGTGGAGGGAGATTACAAAATCATTCCGGAAGAAAAAGAAAAACGTGCCAGAGTAGAATATACCATCACCACGCACAAACCTTATATTGTAGACACGCTCCAAAAGCTAATCTCCTCTCCCGCTTTGGATTCTCTATATATTCAGAATAAAGCTGAAAGCGCTATAAAGGAAGGAGTTCAGTATAACACCTTAGATTTTAATGAAGAAAGAGATCGGCTAACCGAACTATTCCGAAATAACGGAGTCTATGATTTTGACCAGGAATTTATCACGTTTGATGCCGATACGATTGATACCAATCATCGCATTCATCCAACATTGATCATCAAGAACCGCAGAAATGGCGTTAATGACAGTGTCACTCAGCCTTTCAAAATTCATGAAATCAGCAAGGTTAATATTTTTACAGACTATTCATATTCCAACCGGAATAAACCAATTTCCGATTCGGTCAATGTGGAAGGCTATTCCATTTATTCATTTGATGAAATGGAATACAAAGCTCAGGCTATCACCGATGCCATTTTTATCAAACCGGGATCTGTATATAGTGACCTGGATAGAACGCGTACTTACAACCGGATCAATTCATTGCGGAATTTTAAATATCCAAATATCCAATTTATTCCAGATCCGGCAGATTCTACCGGGACGGATCTCGTGAGCAATATTTTTCTATCACCACAACCAAAATATTCTCTCGGGTTTGATTTTGACGTTTACCAGAGTAATATTCAGAAATTCGGAATTGGATTTGGTGGTTCCTTTCTTATTCGGAATTTATTCGGAAGAGCTGAAAATTTTGAGATTTCGGGAACGGGAAGCATTGGTTCTTCAGCAGATGCGGCAAAAAGCGGTAACCAGAACCAGTTTTTCGATATTACCGAAGTAGGAGCCGATGCAAAACTTTCATTTCCGAGGATATTTCTTCCTTTTAATACGGAACGAATTATCCCGAAGTACACTTCACCTTTTACCAATATCAGTTTAGGTGTGAGCTCACAAAGAAATATTGGTTTAGATAAGCAAACTTTCAGCGGAATCTTAAACTATGAATGGACTCCTAACAGAAAACTAACCAATAGCCTTGATCTACTGAATATTCAATACGTGCGAAACCTGAATATTGACAATTATTTCAACGTTTATCGCAATTCATTTGAAGAATTGAATGATCTGGCCAGAAGAAGCGATTGGCGATTTAATAATCCATCTCCAGATCCTGTTTTACAAATTCCTGACGAGGCTGATGAATTTAT
>CAXPUM010000015.1:0-72317 GCA_964220295.1 Flavobacteriaceae bacterium
TCGATATCAGTAATATCAATATATAAGCTAAAAATTAGCAGATTCGTAAAAAAAGTAGATTTTATGGGATTTTAAGAGTTTTAAACCGTAAATCCCTACATTTTGTTAAAAAGATTTTCTTACTACAACGTTTGAAAACGTCAATTTTGTAAAATCGTTTTAGTTTTTTTCGCTTTCAGAAACGAAATTTAGAAGTAATGGAAAGGCAGGATGCGTCATGTTATGACCATAACCGTCCATCTCATAAATTTTGATGTTTTTTTGACCATTCACTTTCATCATACGGTAGAAATAAGCATTCTCTTCATAACGACCAAGCATTTCCATTTCCCGGTCACCGGTGATCAGCAAAGTAGGTGGTGCATCTCCCCTTACATAATATAATGGGGCCCATTCATCTACTATGGGTTGCTCTCCAGGGATTCCCATTTCTTTACGGATCGTAAAATGGGTGATAGTATGGCCACTGAAAGGAATTAGCCCCGCAACATCGTTAGCATCCAAACCATACTTTTTAAGGTAGTCTTTATTCATAACAGTCATCAGCGCTAAATAGCCTCCAGCCGAATGACCCGATACATATATCTTCTTTGCCGAACCATTATATTTTTCAATATTCTTAAAAACCCACGCTACAGCTCTCGCGGCATCTTCTATACTGGTCGCGGCCTTCACCTTTGGCGACAACCTGTAACCTACTCCAACAACCACATTTCCTTTGCCTTTCAGATCTTCTGGTATTTCCTTTCCTCCACCCGTCAGACCACCACCGTGGAACCAGATAATAACAGGGGCATCTTTTAAATTCTTCGGATAATTGATATCCACAAGATTCATTTGTTTTTGATAATCATCAACTTTACTGTTCGTATCGTAATACGGAATATCATTTTTCTGCTCATAATCTTGCGCGATTCCGCTGAAGCTGATAAATAATACGATAATGCTTGTAATGAGTTTCATAAGATTTGTTTTATTCTGCTAGATTCTTTTTAAAATGCTCATGGAAAAACTGGAGATGGTACTTTATATGACTTTTCCAGAAATCCCATGTGTGCCCTCCCGGAGCTGAAATATAGGTATGCGGAATATTATTCTGTAGCAACTTCTTGTAAAGGTTTTCATTAACCTGATAAAAGAAATCGCTGGTACCGCAAGAAAAAATTATATCCAAACTATTCGGGGTAAGTAAGTGCGTAAGATTTATCACGCTATTTTCAGTCCACCTTTCTGGAAATTCTGCATAACTTCCAAGTAATTTTGAAAGGTCCCAGTTTAGGGGGAATGGCCTTAGATCCACTCCTCCGCTTAAACTTCCAGCCTGGCTGAAAACATCCTGATGTCGAAACGCCAGGTATAAAGCACCGTGACCTCCCATGCTCAGTCCAGTTATTGCCCTGTTTTCCTTATTGGCTTTGGTGTGATAATGTTTATCGATCCAATTTACCAATTCTGAAGATATATAAGTTTCGAATTTTGAGTTTGGTTGCTCGGGACTGTCCAGATACCAGCTGCCATAATTTCCATCAGGGCTGACCAGGATCATCTGGTAACGATCTGCATAATCTTGCAATTCGGGAACTTTCTCTACCCACTCTTTATAATTTCCAGAATAACCATGCAGCAGATAAACCACTGGGTAGTTCATCTTAAGATTTTCTGAATAAGCTTCCGGAGTTACCACGACGGCTTTGATATTAATGTCCATTGATGGACTGTAAGTGCTAACCGTATCAACGTTAGCCGAAAAGCCAGTGAAAACCTGAAAGAAAAGTGAGAAAAGCAGGATTCTAATTTTCATAGTTCTATTGATATGTAATTTGAAAATTTTCGAATTGTCCAGAGGAGTCTTCAGAATTTCCCTGAATCATCAATCCAGCTTTCATCCCCCACGACCACCAATCTAAATGATCACCATTTAATGCTGAATTGTTTTCGTTTGCCGGAACTTCAGACCAATTTTTCTGATTAAGACTATAACTGAAAGTCACCTTATGAGCATCCTGTACCGAGGCGCGCAGATAAAGCTGATCTGTATTTTCCAATTTCAGCTTATTCAGAATTTGCCATTTTCCGGCCCTTGATTCCCAAAGTATCAGTTCTTCATTTTGGTATCCCAATCCCAGGCTATTTTGATCGGTCGTGTATAGCGCAAGACTTTTTAAAGCGGTATTTTTCTGAACGACTTCCGTAGAAATTTCAAAGCTTGCGGCTTGCGGACTAATTCCCACGAAAGAACCTTTTCCTTCAGTAGAGCCATCAAATAACTCCAGTTTTCCATTTTTTAATTCCACTTGAAAATCATAGGCCGGGATATTATGCACCCATTCTGATCGTAAAGAGTCCGAATCAAAATCATCTGAAAATCCTAATTTTTTATAACCTGTTTCCAGTGTATTTTCAGAAAAATAAGGCCATTTGGTTTCCTGGTTCCATTTTAATTGACTTAACAGTGCCACTCTTCCCAGGTAAGGGAAACCATTGGCATTATAAGCGTGATAGAGATAATACCAACTTGAATTCGTTTTAATAGCGGTTCCGTGACCGGGACATTTCCATTTTTCATTACTCACCAGAATAGGATCCGGCAGCTTTTCCCAGTCATCTTCCATTGAAGTCGCTCTTGCTACCCCAACCTGGTAGTCGCAACGCTCGCCACAGCAGGCATTTCCGGAATACAACATGTATAAATAGTCTCCTTTTCTGAAAATACTCTGTCCTTCGATCCCACCCTTTTCCCACGAATCTGAATCGGCAGTAAGAATATTAAAAGACTCACCTTCTACTGAAAGTCCGTCATCGCCTAGTTTGGCTCCTAAAATCTGAATGGGTTTATCGGGATCGAGCCCATAGGCTTTCCATGTTAAATAAAGCTCCTCGTTATCATTGTACGCAAATGCATCGATGGCTTCAGTTCCCCATTCCAGCAACTGGCCCTGATCCTGGAAACCTTTTGAAATATCCTGAGTGGTGGCGACACCAATCATGGAAACCCCATCGGTTCTTTTGGCGGTATAATAGCAATAAAATGTTCCGTTTTTATAGTAAAGTTCGGGAGCCCAGAAACTGGAAATCGTCCAGTCCGGTTTTTTCTGAAAAACATACGACACAAAACTCCAGTTTTTAAGATCTGTCGATTCGTAGATAGGATATATTGGTCCCCAATCATTAGAAGATCCGGTAGCATAATATTTGCCATTAACTTCAATGATGGAGGGATCTGGTAATTCGCCAGGAATCACCTGTACCTGTCCAACTTGTGATAAAGCCAACTGGAAAGCACAAATACTGAATAACAGAAAGCACAAGAACCTGTTTCGTAACATGATATTTTCTTTAAAATGAAGCTCCCGAACTCTGTTATCGATAACTGTTTTATTTTTTTAGTCTGGAACTTTCCCTCGGGATCAGTTTTGTATCGAGCACCACGTGCCTGGTTGATTTAATGCCTTTGTCAGATTGCAGCATTTCCATCATGATCTTCATTAATTCCTTTCCAATCTTTTTTAACGGCTGTGCCACAGCAGAAATCGAAGGTGAATATATTTTGAAAAGGTCATTATCATCAAATGTGATAATTCCCATATTCTGCAACCTTTCCGGGTGATCTTCGCGAAGAACCTCCAATCCGATCTGGGTTAAATAGTTTGTAGCGAAAAAGAATGCATCCAGATCTGGATTTTTTTCCAGGAACTGGTTGATTTGTTTTTTTCCGTGTTTGGAGCCGGTTTCGGAATATGGAATTTTCAGCACATGGCTTTGCATACCATTTTCTTCAACTGCTTTTAAATAACCGTCCAAACGACCCTTCATTTGTATCTGGTCAACATCAATGGTGATAAAACCTATATTCTTATACTGTTGTCCAACCAGGTGTTGGGTACCGTGATGCGTAGAATGTTCGTTGTCTATAACTACATAATTCGTATCCAGATCCTCAAAATATCGATCAAATAAAACAACGGGGATATTATTACTGATCAACATTTCAATACTATCTTTAATACCCGGTGACGGAATGATAATAAAGCCATCGACCTGTCTTTCATAGAACAACGTGATCAATTCTCTAGATCGTTCATCATTGTTCTCATTACTGCAGAAAAGTACTTTGTAACCTTCTTTATAGGCAATATCTTCAATTATACGAGCGATCTTCGAGAAAAAGTAGTTGCTGATATCTTCCACCATAAAAACCAAAATTTTGGTTTTTCCCGTACGCAGACTTTGCGCAACAAGGTTCGGCCGATAATTGATCTTTTTTGTATAATCAAGAATTTTCTTGATCACTTCATCCGAGATTTTCTTCTCCTTACCCTTGCCATTCAGGACAAAAGAAACTGTAGTTACGGAAACATTCAGTTCTTTAGCTATATCCTTCAGCGAATGACGTTTTTTCTTCATTATGATAGTAGTTAGTTAGTATTCTCTCAAAAATAACAAGATAAATTCAAATATTTTGAATTTCCCTTATTAGTCTGGCTCGAGAGCTGAATTTTCTGCATCAGTTATGAACTGATTTTCAATTCCCCAGCTTCTATTCGGTGCTTCAGAACGCTTGATCTCCAGGTTTTCTGTTTTTATAATCTCACTGTTTTTCAGCTACTTCCGTTTCTATGTGCCATTGCTGTAAGAAAAAAAAGTTAAGCATAAAATCGCCTATTAACAGATTCAGTTAATTTGGAGCTGGAAAAACATTGGTTTCTTCCGCCATTTTTTGCCAGGCTGCATTCATTTCTTTCAGTTTTTGAGGATTTTCTGCGGCCAGGTTATTCATTTCGGTTCTGTCTTTTGCCAGATTATACAATTCCCAATCCTGGTTTCCGCCTCTGCGCACAATTTTCCAGTCCCCATCGCGATAGGCGGCAGAACCAAAATGCTCCCAGAATAACTGACGGTCTTTAGGCTTTGTCTCTTTTTTTAAGGTTTCCACCATTGAAATACCTGCTTCAGGTGTGATGTTGCGGCCATTAAATTCTGTAGGATATTCAGCTCCGGCAAGCTCCACTATCGTTGGCATCAGATCAATCACATGAAAAACATTATTTCTCACTGCTCCCTTATCTTTAATTTGTTTAGGCCACTGCGCGATAAAAGGTGTGGTAATTCCTCCTTCATAAACCTGCGCTTTCCAATAGCGGAAAGGGGCATTTAGCGTGTTAGCCCAAACAGGACCAATTCCAGAATAGGTAGTTTCTACCCCCGGCATATGATCTTTCTCTTTTGCTACAGGGTAATAAATTTCTTCGCCATTTCTGGTACTTCCAGGCCGGTCGAAACCGGGCCCGTATTGCGAAGGCCTTTCAGCACTCGCCCCATTATCAGATAAAAAGAAAATAACGGTATTATCGTATTCACCGGTTCGTTTTAATTCGGCAACCAGGTCGCCTATAGTTTTATCTACCCGGTCCACCATCGCAGCATGTACGGCCATAGCGCGAGTATCCCATTCCCTGTGTTCATTTTTATCCCAATCCTGGTCTGCAAACATAAATTCGGAAAGCTTGGCAATATCACCTTTTAATATTCCTTTATCCACCAGATTCTGAAAACGCTCCTGCCGGATCTTTCTCCAGCCTTTTGTGTAGGTATCTTTGTATTTTTCGATAAGCTTTTCAGGAGCCATCAATGGCCAGTGCGGTGCGCAATGTGCCACGTATAAAAAGAAGGGTTCTTTGCGTTTTGAAAAGTCATCGATATATGCCACGGCGGTATCACCAATAGCATCAGTATAATAAAAATCTTCAGGTACTTCCTTTACCTGCTCGGTGCCATTCACTAAAGCGAAAGGATCGAAATAATCAACCACACCCCAGATGTTTCCGTAGAATTTATCAAAACCACGAGCCGTTGGATACGAATCAAGGTCTGAAAACTCTCCGTAATTTTTTTGGTGACTCAACCATTTCAGTTGCTTTTCTTTATCTAGTTCATTGGTTTCAGAAACATGCCATTTCCCGACCATTCCGGTTTGGTAGCCGGCTTTTCCCAAAACCTCGGCTATCGTAACCGTATTTTCAGTCAAACTTCCGCGGTATCCCGGTAGCCCCATATCCATGGTCATTCTCCCTATTCCCGCCTGGTGCGGATAAAGGCCGGTGAGTAAGGCGGCCCTTGAAGGACAACACCTGGAAGTATTGTAAAAGGAATTGAATCGGAGTCCGATTTGAGCGATAGAATTCAGGTTTGGTGTATCAATTTCCCCGCCGTAGCAGCCCAGATCTGAAAACCCTAAATCATCGGCCATAATCAGGACGATATTTGGGCGTTCATCGGTTTCTTCGACTTCAGTCGATTTACAGGAAATCAAACTGGAAAAACCAATCCCGGTTATAACGGTTATTTTCAGAAATCTGGATAACTTCATTTTTATCAAAATATTTAATTTAAAAAACTGGAGCATCATCCGGTCAAGACCGTTAGTTGCTCATATGATACTCCAGTCCACCCACATTATTATTACTGCCATTCGGCAAAATTCTGTTTAAAATAGGTATCGCACAGATTAGCATTTTACAAAAATCAGATTGACAAATATCCAACCACTCTTGTGTACTACTTATTTTGTTTGATCCCATTCGTTGGCATTTCCGCCATTTCCAATAACCGGAAAACTACTTATTCTCAATCTCGCAGCACCCATAGGGATAAGTTCCACGGTTTCGGTTTCCTGAGAGGATTTTACAGGACTTTCCTGTAATTCTCCGGCAAGTCCGTACTGATCGATCTTCCACTGCGGAATTTTCTTTGCTTTTACTTTCAGCACGATCGGCGCGCTTTCCGGTGTAAAAGGAAAATCATTCTCCGGCCAGTCTTTTTCTTCGATACTGAATGAATTTTCCAAACTATCTTCCAGCACTAAACCGTAATTCCAGGGCGTTGTGGGATGAATCTCATAAGCCGGCCATTTTTTAGTATCGGCTCCTTCCTGCCATTTGGAATCCCAAACAGCGGTTTCATCACTTTGTTTTTTGATATATTCTTCTCCGATTTTTAAGGAAAAAGTAAGCGGCCCGTAGTTTACACTCACGCTGTTATGATTATTTTCCCATTTTTTGATTTCCAATTTCTTCGGAAAATCTAAAGTAACCACGTCTCCATTTTCCCAATTTCGGTCAATCCTGATATATTTCCCTGCCTCGGGTGTAGTTTCAGTTTTAGTTCCATTAATACTGACTGCAGCTTCTTCGGCCCAGGATGGTATTCTGAAATAAAGAGGAAATATTGCAGTTTCTTCCGAAGTTGAAATCTGGAATTTGATCGCATTTTCAAAAGGATAATGGGTTTCCGTAGAAATTTGGATCTCCTTACCATCAGCTACTTTAGCTGAAACAGTAGAGGGACCATAAATAACCGCTGCGAGGCCATTGTCTGGTGTTGCCATCCATAGATTTTCTACCATATAGGGCCAACCCTGCCCATGATTATGCTGGCAGCAACGTGAACTAAAAGGGTTCATCATGAGGAAAGGGCCGTCGTTCATAATTCCCGGTCGATGATTCTGATCATCATTCAGCACCATATTCGGACTGGTGATATAACGCAAAGATCTCATATCTGGCATCATAGTAGCCGGGAACGTATTAAAAGCAACTTCCTCGGTATGGTCTGCCCAGAAGGTATCTCCTGTTATGCGCAAAAGATTTTCGTTGGAATTCATCTGCTCCACAACCCCGCAGGTTTCGATTCCCTGTCTGGGATCATCATAACCGGGCCGTGCATTTTCATCGGCTCCATACATTCCGCCAGGAACCTGCCCAAAATGTTCTCTTACGATTTTGAAATTATCGTAAGTAGCCTGTAGATCTTTATTATTATGACTTAACTGGTAATACTGTGCGGGTTCTCGAAAAGCCTGTGCTACATTCACATTATGCCAATCGATTAAATTAGCGTACCAGCCGGGGAAATCCATATCATTGCGCGTTTCCTTCCAATTGTGAATATCATCTATGGAATTATCCCTTTTTGACCAATCTGACGTGTTACGATGAATCTTTTCCATTAATTCCAGGAGAAAATCATCTCCGGTGCGATTATATAACCACACCACACTGTGCAGGTTATCGCCGCCGCGAACTTTCTGCCAGTAGTGGCTTCCAGATAAAAAATCTTCATCAGGAACACTATTCTGATATTTGAAATAATTGGTCATGAGGTCTATCACCCGGTCATCACTCGAATATTCGTAGTACGACTGTAAACAGTATAACATGATCATATTTGCCCAGAAATCCTGGGTGCCATCCTTGCCCAATCTTTCAGGACCGAAATTTCCATCTGGCCGCTGACTTGCAATCGCAGCCTCGATCCATTTTTCGGTTTCCGCGATCATCTTTTTATCACCAAGAATGTAGGCAGTATTTCCGTAGCCTTTCAACCAATATGGAACTTCTTCCCATCCCCAGGCTCCTTTACCATCTTCAGCCAGCCACGCATTATCTGTTTCCTGCAACCATGCGCTGATCTCCCCCAGATTACCCATTAAACCGTTAGCCTGCCGCTCCATCATCTCCTTCAACCAGCCATTTGGCTTTACCGCCGCGACAGGAAGCTTAATAAGAACGCTTGGTTCTAAAGGTTTCCTGTTCGAAACGTAATTGGAATTTATCGAGCTGGTATCCGGAATTTTAACCACCGTAACGCTTTCTTGCGTTTCTTTTTCAGAATCACAAGAAAAACACACGAATGCTACAAAAATACTGAGCCAGCAGGTGAACTTTGACATATTAATCTTTTTAAAAAATTAATCCCACTCGTCTCTCAGCAATTTGATAAAATAACCACCCACGACGCTTCTGGCCTGGAAACCACGCTGATCTCCGCTGGTTGTAAAATGCCAGTCACTCATTGGAACACGGTTCTTTGTATCGATCGCAAAATCGTAAACAGGGTCGGCAAACTTTTCAAATGTTGCCTGATCATCGGCTAAGGTTGCAGTCCATAAGATCCAGTCAGATTTTGTGTAATCTGCACGGTTATCTAAGGGAAGACCATATTGATTCTGCTTCGTATCGTAATATTTTAACTCGGTATCAAAAACTTCCTGCGGAAAAATTTCCAGATCCAGAACTTTATCCCAAACCAAGTTATATTTCTGGCTCCAGGTATTTTTATCGTTGTATGTTAATGCGTAGTGATCTCCGGCGTCGGCCAGTTCCATCCATTTTTTGGCCATTTCACGAGCTTTTTGAGTATACTCTTCAGCCACTTCCTTTTTACCTAACTGTTCTGCCATGTAACCGTAACCACCAACTCCTTCAATAGCTTTCACCGCGAGATTGGCATTCCTGGCAAGGTGACCTGAAAAGTCATCGGTAGATAACTGGTTAGCAGGATCCAGACCGGCTTCGGTAAGATAATTAGTCCATTCTGTAAGGCTTTCCCAGTGTTTTTCAGCATACTCAGCATTGCCTTCAGCTCTTACGATAGCCGCGGTAAGCACGACCATGTTTCCACTTTCTTCCACGGGCATATCTTCGCCATAAGTCTGGCCGGTGGCAATTGGATAGGTTCCCAAATCGTGGGCAGGAAAAGGCTTTTTCCATTTTCCACTTTCGGAATAATAAAAAATTCCGTTCAGCATTCCTTTTAAAAGATCGGGATTATAAAGCAGGAAAAGCGGCGCGGAAGGATAGGTAACATCAACGGTATTGATCGATCCATTACTGAAATTTTCTTTCGAAAGGAACAGGATTTCTCCATCCGGACTTTCAGTAAGTTTATGTGCTGCTATACTTTGACGGTAAGCAATTTCAAGAATCTCCGCATATTTTTCGCCTCCGGCTTCTACACCATCTTCATGTAACTCTTCATTGAAATCCTCACATTTTTCAATTACTTCATCATATCCGGTATATGCTTTTTCCAGTTCGTTTTCTATGGTATTTTTTCCGTCTAAATTCCACCATGGTCTAAGCCTGTTTCCGAAGAAATTGATCGAATAGATATCATCATATCCCAGCATGATCAAATGTTCTTTTTCTTCGGAAAGTTTTTCAGCCGGAAAAACCGTATTCAACATCAGGCTTTTTCCATCTTTAACCGAAGCTCTCATGGAATTGCTCATGAAATCTTTCGTCGCATCTATTCCCTTGGTAATATTTTGCTTTGCTTTCGCATCTTTCGCCACGGCTACATACATATAACCCCAATCAATTCTTAAGTTATCACCTTTCTTTTCCAGGACTGGTTGCTCCTTGGTTCCCGCTTTCAGGAAATTCAAATCTGCCGTTGATCCCGATTCGGTTTGCATTAATTGATCTGCTTTGTTGGATGCGATCAGGGAAGAAGCTCCAAAATAAACCTGAACGTCATGCGTTTTGCCATCATTCGGTTTCGTTTTGACTGAAATGTAAGATACCGGGCGCGCAAGAAGATCCAGGTCATCCATCAAAAGCGGGGAAGTAAAAGTAAGATCCACATCTACACCTCCGGCCTTCAGCATATATATCGTCTGAGTCGCATTGAAATCCAGACCAGTCTGTTCTGCCAATTCAACCTGAGTCTTTGGTTTTTTGACTTCCACTATTCCCGCATCCAAAAATCGACCACCGGCGGTGTTTTTAATATGGATTGCCAAGATATTGTCTTTTTTCTTCAGCTTGCTTTTTGCTGAAGCCGAAATTGGAAAATAGTCGTATTGATCATTCCATCCGGTTTTTTCAAGGATCTTCTCTCCATTTAAATAGACCATGATATTATCATCATGATGCAGTTTCAGAAAAAGATCATCAAAATTGCTGTTTTTAAGATCAAATTTTCTGCGAACCCAAAGGTCAGCACTTTCCCATTTCGTGGCATAACCGTGCTCATCTCCAAATGGTGCTTTGGTACTTTTCCAGCCTGAATCATCAAAATCGGCATTTTGCCATCCAGATTTTGGCTCCTTTTCAGTAGCCATCACACCGTATTCTCCAGCATCGGCCGCAGAAATCACATCGCTATAATTTTTCGGCTCATCACCCAGGAAACGGTAAACTTTTCCATCAACTTTAATGAGACCAACAAGGCTCTGATCTGTTCCAGTCCAGTGTACGGTTTGCTTTTCATTGATCTTATCGCCGAAAGACCAGATACTAAAATTCGGGTCATGGGTAACCAACGGATATGCGGGTGCCTGCCTTTGCTGGGCCGTGACTACTCCCGAAAAAATTATTGCGGTTATAAAGAGTAATTTCTTGATCATGGGTGGTTTTTATTGATTCGTTGTTGAAAATTTATATTCTGAAACGGTATGATAAGTATCTCCCGGTTCTAATGTGATCTGCGGAAAATCAGGTTGATTTGGTGCATCTGGAAAATGTTGTGTTTCCATAGCGAATGCCGTACGATAATCATCCTTTGCGCCCGACTTAAAAGTATTCATTGACTGCATGAAATTCCCACTATAGAATTGAAGACCCGGTTCTTCCGTGAAAATTTCCATTACGATACCAGACTGGTCACCGGTAACCTTCGCCGCTTTATTGAAATCCCCGGTTTGCGTTTTTGTAAGCACAAAATTGTGATCGTAGCCGCCACCGTTCTTCAATTGTTCGTTATCTGTGTCAATTCGCTCACCAATAGTGTGTGGTTCGGTAAAATCAAACGGTGTTCCTGCCACCTCTTTCTGTTGTCCAAGAGGGATCAGGCCACCATCCACCGGAGTGAAAAGATCTGCATTGATCTGCACTTCATGCTGAAGAATACTTCCGCTGCCTTCTCCATTCAAATTGAAAAAAGCATGATTGGTAAGGTTTACCGGCGTAGCCTTATCGGTAGTTGCCTCATATTTCATCCTGACCGCTCGGTCAGACGTAAGTGAATAGGTAACCGTTACGTCCAGGTTTCCGGGAAAACCTTCTTCCATATCTGGCGATTTATAATGTAAAACCAGCGTACTATCATTGCGTTTTTCAGCATCCCATACCACGTATTGAAAACCTTTTTCTCCACCGTGCAAAGAATTGCCATTATTGTTCTGCGGAATGGTGTATTCTTTTCCGTTCAGTTTAAATTTTCCTTTGGCAATGCGATTCCCAACCCGGCCAATGGTTGCACCGAAATAGGGTTCTGTAGAATTAACGAATCCTTCCGCACTATTCAATCCCACAACAACATCCGTCATTTTACCGTTTTTATCTGGTACCCAAAGACCCACAAGTCGGCCACCATAGTTGGTAAATGCGGCCTGAATACTATCGTTCTTTAGCCAGTACAGATCGACCTGTTTATCATCAATGATGGTATCAAAATCTTTTTCCTGAAGATGGGTTTCGTAATTTATCGAATCTTTTTTGACATTTTCTTCGGAAGCTGTATCCTCTTTTTTGTCATTCTTACAACAGGTAAAAGACAGCAGGGCGGCCAGTGCTATAGCCGAAAGGTATTTTATTTTCATTTTTCAGTAGTTTTTATTGCCTTTGTTCCGGACGGCAATTCCAATTCGGTTCCCGCAGCTACGGGCGTACCAAAATCTGGAGTTCCATCAGGATTCCATGTAACTTTTTGCATTCTTGGGGAACGATTTCCACCACAACCATCTCCCGAATTTGGGTTGGCGTGGTACAAAATCCAATCTTCGGTCCCATCTGGAGATTTGAAAAAAGAGTTATGGCCCGGACCATACACCCCGTCTTCCGGAGACTGCGTAAAGTAAGGATCGGGATCTTTTTCCCAGTTTTCAGCTTTCAGCAAATCATTGCCGGTTAATTTCAACAGCCCTAAACTATAATTATCGGTCCAGCATCCGCTAGCCGAATAAACTATAAACAGGTCATCACCGTGCTCCAAAAATTGCGGACCTTCATTCACAAAAACTTCGGGACCATTCCCGGTATTTTTCTCCCAGCTATAAGTCGGTGAAGAAATTTTCACTCTCTCGCCCTCGATGGTATAAGGATTGGTCATTTTCGCGATAAAAATATCCTGCTGCCCATTTTCGTCACCTTCCCAGCCAGACCAGACCATGTATAACTGACCTTGAAAATTGTAAACATCGGCATCGATCGCCCATTTATCTGATGGTGCGGCAACCTTTCCTTTAAATTCCCATTCTCCGCCCATAGGATCTTCTGAAGCGTTTTCCAGCACGTACATGCGGTGATTCTGGTTGTCGCCATCATCTGCAGCAAAATACATATACCACTTTCCGTCTAAAAACTGAATTTGCGGCGCCCAGATATTCCTGGAATACATCGTATTCTCTGGAGGTGTCCAGATCACTTTCATTTCGGCTTTTCCAATTTCTGAAAGGTCCTTTGTCTTCCAGATCGCCAGTTTGTTACCCAGCGTATTTGTGTAATAGTAATAACCGTCCTTGTACCAGCTGTAGGGATCGGCTCCTGAAGATTTCAGCGGATTGGTAAAAGTCAGTTTTTCCGAAGACTCAGGCGATTGGTCTTTAACAGCAACATCGCTGTTATGCTCCTTGCAGGATACAACAGCGAGCACTGCTACTAAAACAATCTTAACGAAATTCTTATTGCTCATCATTTCAGATTAATCTAATACTCCAATCACTTCCTGATTGGCTTTACGAACCCGTGCTACATCCACTTTATCAACTTTTCTATCGTAGGTCATGAGCCCGTTAACTTCTCCTTCCACATCAGTTGTCTGGGTATAAACAGCCGCGGAAAAGCCTGATTTGACAAGGTTCTTTAGCTTCATGGCAAATTTCACGTACTCATCAGTCACTTCATCTGAATTTTTAAATTGCACATAACCCCAGTTATTATCGGTTTTCCAAAGATGGTCTTCTAACGGAAGGCCAATTCCGCCATATTCACCCAATACGGTAACTCTTTCCGCATCGTATAAATACAAATTCGGATCTGGATAATGGTGAAGATCTAAAATATCACCTGTATGGAAATGATTTCCTCCACTGGCAGAATTTACCAGCCTGGAAGGATCGTAATTTTTAGTCCATTCGGTAACCTCAACGGTATTGAACTGACCCCATGCTTCGTTGAAAGGCACCCAAACCACGATACTTGGGTAAGAATACAGGTGGTCCATGATACCCTTCCACTCTTTTTTATAAATATTTTCTGAACGCTCACTTCTTTGATCTTCACTTCCTTTAAAGAAATTTCTGGATTGCCATCCCGGGCCACGGCCACCGTTCGGCATGTCCTGCCAGACCAGAATTCCAAGTTCGTCGCAATGGGTGTACCACCTTGCCGGTTCCACTTTTACGTGTTTCCTGATCATATTGAAGCCTAGATCTTTCGTTCTTACAATGTCATATTTCAACGCTTCATCAGTCGGAGCAGTGTATAAACCATCAGGCCACCATCCCTGATCCAGCGGACCATATTGAAAAATATCTTCATTATTCAACTGCATTCTTACGATGCCATTTTCATCTCTTTTACTGGAGATTTTACGCATGGCAAAATAACTTTTTACCTTATCCTGAACTTTCCCGTCACTGATTAATTTCACTTCGGTTCGGTATAAAAATGGAGAATCTGGGGACCATAATTTTGGATTATCAACATGAATATTGAATTCCTGATCCAGCGAAGATTTTGTAGTACTGATCTCTTTATTGCCATCATATACCACCACTTCGATCATATCACCATAAGATGAATTGCTTCCTTCCGCGGAAACCTTAACGGTATTATTATCTATATCCGGAACAAAACGTAAGTTTTCGAGGCTTTTTTCTGCAACCGGTTCCAACCATACCGTTTGCCAGATTCCGGTTACCGGAGTATACCAGATTCCCTCAGGGTTTTTCACCTGTTTTCCTCTTGGCTGCGGACCTTCATCGCTTGGATCCCAAACCTTAACGGTCAGCTTCTGTTTTCCGCCTTTATTTAAAAAAGGAGTGATATCGAAAGAAAAAGGTTCGTATCCGCCAGAATGTGAGCCGAGCTTGACGTCGTTGATCCAGACATCTGCCTGCCAGTCTACGGCATCGAAATTCAGTTTAATATGTTTATTTTTCCAATCACCGGGAACGGTGAAGGTGGTATTATACCATAATTCATTTTCTGAACCAACGGTTTTCTGTACACCGGAAAGGCTTGATTCTACAGCAAAGGGAACTAAAATATTACCATCGAAATTCTGTGGTTTTGCTTTTCCCTTTTCCTGAATGCTGTATTCCCAGAGTCCGTTAAGGTTTTTCCAGTCCGCTCTTTCCATGATCGGTCTTGGATATTCATTTAAAGGCTTATCAGGGTTTACCTGTTCTGCCCATTTACTCTTGATCTTATCTCCCGCCGGCTTCCATTGCGCGTTTACCGTAACCTGGCTGAGCAAAGCAACGCAGACGATCGTAATATTTTTAAATAAAAAATTCATTGTAGTAGTTCTAGCTATGTTTTATAATTCCTTTTCGGTTTATTTGGCATTCGCTTCAGTGGTTAGCTGAGCGATCAATTCAGTTTCTTCTTTTTTATAAGGCTCTCCGTTTTTATGAAAAACTTCGTGAAACCATACATCAGGTTCTGAAGTATATTTTTTGGTCCACGTATCCCACGGGTATTTGGTTTGGGTTTTGCCATCAACCAGACCCCAATTGTACATGGCTATATTATGTTCTTTTGCAATAGGTAAAAATCCCTGAAAAGTACTTCCGTTAGGACGCGCCATATATTCGGTACACAGCATAGGTTTACCGTATCGCTTTAATTGATTGATCTTCTGCTCAAAATCTTCGGGTGAATTGTAATTATGAAAGGAAATAACATCAGATTGTTCAATTTGCATTTTGTGCATTTTTTCCATTTTCTCAGGGTCACTCCAGTCACCAGTCCATAATCCAGAAGTCAAAGGTTGTTTAGGTTCTGCCGATCTCGCCCAATCGAATGCCTGATTTAATAGGTTATAGACCAACTCCTTTTTATTCGGAATTTCAACATCTTCATAAGATGGCCCGGTCATATTATCTGGTTCATTCCAGACATCCCAGCCGAGGATTCGGTCATCATTCTTGAATTTTCCAACTGTTCCAACCACGTAGTCTTGTAACCTGCCATACTGTGTAGAATCCTGTAAGGCTTTTTGTCCAGGGCTTTGCACCCAGCCGGAATTATGAACATGTGGTTGCGGCGCTCGCTGCTTTCCTGTTTCAGGAAAAGGATCCCAGCAGGAATCGAATAAAACAAAAAGGGTTTTGATTCCGTGGCTATCGGCAATTGCCAAATATTGGTCCATCCTGTTATAGAAACCTTCAGCATCTTCTTTATGCAAAAGATCGTGCAAATAGACGCGCATGGTATTCATTCCGATATTTTCTGCCCAACCCAGTTCTTTGTTTATCGTAGCAGTGTCAAATGTTTTTTCCTGCCACATTTCTAGCTGATTGATCGCTGTACTTGGCGTAAAATTCGCTCCTACAAGCCAGGGTTGCTTTGAATACCAATCATTTGCCTGTTCTTTGGTCCAGACTTTAGAAGAACTGATGGTATCAGCGGCTTTAGTTTCGGATAAATTTTTATTATCAGATTTTTCTTCGGCGTTCTTACAAGAGTAAAAACACAAACTAAGAAGCGTTATAATGGTTAAAATGCGCATGTTTTTCATTGCAATATAATTATTTCCGTCAAATTACTAAATCGTTTTAGGTAATTCCTTTCTTTTTAAAGTTATCCTTCCCGATCACTTTTACACAAGGTAACCGGGATTGATAACTAGGCTAAAAAAATTAACTACTATTTAAAAATTCAACTTTTGTAAAGGCGAGAAGAGCATGTCCTCAACGCCAGCTATTTTTACTCCTACCCTGGCAAACAGATAGTCCTGATTTAGATTATCGGGAATTTCTACCATCATAGAAAGGTTATCCATATTTGTAAGATCGGCATCACCACGTGCGATATTCATATCACCATTGGCGGAAACAAAATGAGTTTTGTTCAGATATAAAGTCACATGCTCGATATCACGTGCGTCCATACCAGTTATGACTTGTTGCAATTCGATACTCGCATTTACTGAATTTCCGGAAACGTTAATCTGAGGATTCCTGATCATATAATAAGGCATAACCTCCAATTCCATATTCGTGCTTCCATTCAGGTTAAGGTAGATCGTATCTCCCTGCTGACCGCCCTGGCTAATAGCCTTAAACGGTCCCTGGCCATCTATGAATTTCAATCGATAGTCTCCATTGAATAAAAGTGAACTGAAAGAGCCATCCTGGGTTACATGAACATCTAAAGGGCCTTCCTTTCCGAATCCAGATTGCCATAACTGAAATCTAACATCATTTTGAGCAACACGAATCGTATCTCCCTGGTACGTTAGGGCTCCCTCAAAAAGGGATTTTGGTTCTTCGTAATTATCTATCTCGCAAGATCCTAATGAAAGAATCAAGCCGAGAAAAAGTATATAATATTTTGTATTCATAATTTTCAATTTTGATCCTTACTGGTTAGGGTTTCTAACAATTAAAGGGTTGTTGTTTAATATATCCTGACCAATTTCTGAATAATAATTTCCTAATCTAAAGCGATCTGCTCCTGTAGCACGTCCAGGCTTACGAACTCTAAAGGTCCATTCCCCATCGTCGGCGCTTCCAGGATCACTAATCTTATAAGGCCATAATCCCCAAGGTTGTGTTAACCTGTCGGTTACATCGCAAACATCTGAAGTTACTTCCTGTTCGGTCATTGGTACACCATCCATTACAATATGAGCAATTCTCCATCTCTTCAGATCAAAGAAATACAGACCTTCAAAGGCAAATTCAACGAAACGCTCGTGAGCAATCTTATCAAAAGTGATATCAGCCGGTGTTAACTCGGTAGTAATTCCTGCCCGTGAACGAACCTGATTCATATATTCTGCTGAAAGGTCTGTCTGGCCTAATTCAAAAGCAGCTTCCGCAGCATTTAGCAATACTTCAGCATAACGATAACGGATAAACCATACGTCACTTTGAACTCCTCTTTGTCCAGATCCAGCTTTTGGATCCTGATACTTACGGATGTAAAATCCAGTTTGTGCTGTGAATTCTAAACCGTCTATAGGACCGTCAAATCCAACCACCTGCTCCTGACCATTCGACCCAGGAAATTCTTTTTGCTGCCCCCTGGAATCTCCAGAAACGATTGATCCATCTGGCAATATTACTCCAGCCCAAATATCAACCGCTCTTCCTTTGAATGTAGAGCCCGGCACGATCACCGTACCTTCCAGACGCGCATCACGCCCATCAAAAAGATCATCCGGATTTTCGTAAGAAATATAGTTCCCCGAACCATCTGTGATTGGCAATGGCTCGCATTCTCCTTCTAAAGTTTCAAAAGCTTCCACTAAGCTAAGTGAAGGGTTAATTCTACCTCCTTCTTCCTCTTCTGCGCCATAACGTGGCTGGTTGGCAATTGTGAACCCGTGAACTTTTCCACTTTGAAGCTTGTAATCTTCTACGAAAATTGCTTCCGGGTTGTTTGATTTATCATAAAACAGACTTGCAAAGTTTTCCGAAAGACCAGGCTTCTTAGTATATAACGAATAATTACCGGCCTCACCGTTTATGATTGCTTGTGCAGCAGTAAGTGCTGTTTGATAATATCCTTCTGCTCTGGAAGCAGGAATACCTACTTCTTCACCAGGTAAAGAAACCGATGGCGTAGTTTGCCCGTAATTAGCGATGGAACCCGCGTATAGAGCAGCTCTTGCTTCCATCGCCAGAGCAGCACCTTTGGTAGCTCTTGATTTAGAATTCGCATCGACAGGTAAAATATCCTTTATCGCTTCGGCTTCACTGATCACGAAATCATAGATTGCTGCTTCAGTTTCTCTAGGATGCTGAAGGTAAGATGGATCACCACTAAAATCGTAAGTTTCACTTTCTAGAATCAATGGAACTCCTCCCATTCTTTTCACCAAAGTGAAATAATAGGAAGCTCTTAAAAAGCGTGCCTCCGCCAGAAATCTTGTTTTATCAGTTTCATCCAATCCTTCTGAAGCCTGAAGGCGTTCCATGAAAAGATTCATTTCACGGATGTAACCGTAATCCCAGGTTCCCCAATCACCATAACCGCGATCGGTATTTTCAAAATGACCGTAGCGTCCGGCTTCAGACCAGTATGCTACGTTAAAATCTGCCACACTAGGCCAGTCTTCCAATCTTCCGAAGTCATAGTAACGGTTATAGAAATCTGCCAGGATAGACAATGGCAATTCCGGATCACTAAAGATCTGGTCCTGCGTTAAAATATTGGTAGGCTCCCGGTCTAAAAATTCACTGTCTGATGTACAGCTACCGGCCAGCACCGCCATTATCATTAATATTGATATATGTTTTTTCATTTTCATAATTTTTAGATAGAGAGATTGATTCCCACGTTCACGAATTTGTTCTGCGGATATTGCAATCCGTTAGTATCATTCACCTCCGGATCAATTCCGTACTGCTGAAGATTGTCTATAGAGAACAGGTTGTAAGCATTTACGTAAAAACGCGCTCTCTGCAATTTCAATTTGTCCAGAAGACCATCTCCAAGAGAATAACCAAGTTCCAGCGTTCGCGCTCTCAGGTATGTCACGTTATGCAACCAGAATGTTGAATTCTTATTGTAATTACTATGACCACCGTTGTTGTATCTCAAAGCAGGGTACTTTCCTGGAATCCATTCGCTGTTAGGATCAAATGTGTCTGCACGATGCCATCTGTCAAGAAAAATCTCATTTAGTGCTCCACCATTCTGAAACGGAATTCTAGTTTCCCATTCCTGGTTCCAAGAATATCCTGATGCGCCGGAGAAATCGGCAGATAAATCAAAATTCTTATAGGCAACCTGGAAACTCAACCCAAAGTTGATCAGCGGATTGTAGTTATTGTATCCAATAGGTCTTTCATCATAACCGTCTATTCTTCCATCCTGATTGATATCCTTATAAATGATATCTCCAGGCAATAAGGTACGGTTTCCACGACCATCAATATCTACAGGATAGTTATTAATCTCTTCCTGAGACTGGAATTGTCCAATTGCCTCGTAACCCCAGAAGATAGTATTGTAACGATCTTCACTAGAGGACCTGTATCGATCCCAGGAGTTGTTAAATCTAGGTTTGTATGAAGAAATAAATTTACTTCTTGTAAGAGAGGCATTACCTGAAACATTGAAGGAAACATCTCCAAAATTTGTATTATAGCTCAGAGCGCCTTCCACACCGAACTGTGCATCTGAATTTACGTTTTCGTCCGGAAGACCGTAACCCAATTCGTTTGGCAGTAAAATATCATATTTACGACCTCTTAAACCAGTTCTTAACCTGTAGAAGTAATCAAACGTGGCAGAAAGTTTTCCGTCGAAAAAATACGCATCCAACCCAATATCTGTGATTTTAGATTTAAACCAGGTGATATTGGTAATTGGCTGGCCCTTATCACGGCTGGCAATAACCGGCTGCCCATCAAGAATGGCAACTCCCTGGTTGTAGTTATATCCAGTTAAGTAATCAAAAGCTCCAATTCCAATATTATCATCTCCGAGAACCCCGTAAGAAGCACGGATTTTCAGGTTGTCCAGAACTTTTGAATCTCCAAGCCAGTCTTTCATAAACTGTTCTTCTGTGATTCGCCAACCTCCGGAAACAGACGGGAAGTAACCCACTCGTTGATCTGGAGCAAATTTCCAGGAAGCATCTCGTCTTCCTGAAAAACTTAGATAATACTTGTCGCGATAGTTGTAAGAGATCTGCCCAATGTAACCAATTCTGGCTTCCTCACTTTCGCTATCATCATACGTATCAACATCTGAGAAGTAAATAAGCGGTAAAACATTTGTTTGTGGAACCGAGTGAACCCAGTTTCTCAAATATTTCGCTTCTTGACGCTCAACAATGAACATGGCATCTATATTATGATCCCCAAAGCTTTCCTTATAATGAAGCTGTCCCTGGTATATATTTCTTAAGACTTTATTTTGCTCACGCTCTCTCCAAGGATTTGTACTACCACCGGTAACATTATAGGTGTCATTTTGTGCATCATATGTATAAGCTTCATAAGTATATTCGTGACCATTCATTAAGTGATCAGCGATATAATAGGAATACATACCTTTCAGATTTAGACCTTTTAGGAAAGGCAGGTCATATTCTGCAGTGAAATTTGTTTGAAGTACTCTCCAGGTATCCCGCTTGTAACCTCCCGTTTCAAAATTATGAAGAGCCCAGTTCGTTTCATTATGTCCTATATCATTTAGATATTCAGGATTATCATTGGCATAAGGTCTTTCATAAGGCCTGTTCCGTAAAATGGCAAATCTAGGAAGCCAGTAATCATCAAATCCAGGAATTCCTGGGTTTTCCCTTTTTTCTATTCGCCCATTTATTTGAACTCCAACCTTTAACCGGTCGGTAATATTCGCATTTACGTTACTTTGAATATTGCTACGCTCAAATCGAAATTCATCACCAAGAACAGATTCTTGCTTTAAGTTGGTAGCCGAAAGGTAATAGTTGATATCTTCTGATCCACCGGATGCATTCACATTCAAATTTCTAAGTGGAGCATTCTTTTTAATAATAAAATCCTTCCAGTTAAATGATTTATAACCGTTCTCTTCTCCAACCCGGTATTTCTCCAATTCTTCCGGAGTAATATTGGTTGAACCATTCTGATTTACTTCAGCTTCGGCTACAAGTTTTTGATACGTATAAGAATCGGTTACAGGATTTGGGAATCTTGACCAGTTTTGCCATCCTACATACGAATCAACGCTTACGGTACTTTTAGAATTCTTTTTACCTTTTTTTGTGGTTACAACCACAACTCCGTTTGCCGCACGCACCCCGTAGATCGCTGCGGAAGCATCCTTTAAGATAGTAATACTCTCAATATCATTTGGTGCCAGGTTATTGAATTGTCCTTCATCCTGTTGAATACCGTCAATAACATATAATGGAGTTCCCATATTACGTATCTGGATTGCTGCACTGGCTCCCGGGCGCCCATCGGCCATCCTGAAACTTACTCCAGGAAGCTTACCGGCTAAACCGGAACTTACGGTGGAACCACCATGAACTCTTTCGAGATCATCGCTAGTGACTGTTGAAATCGCTCCAGTAATAGACTTTTTTTCCTGAGATCCATATCCCGTTACGACTACCTCATCCATAGAGGCTATATCTTCTTCCAGTTGAATAGATACTTCTGTTCGTCCATCTACAGCCACCTCAAGTGTTTTATAACCTAAATAGCTAAAAACCAAAGTGGCATCTGGTGCCGCTTCAATACTGTAGTTTCCGTCAAAATCGGTTGTTGTCCCGCGTGTGGTACCCTTAACCATCACATTAATAAATGGTAAAGGTTCCGAATCTTCCCCTACTGATGTGACAGTTCCTGTTATCTCTTCATCATCTTGTGCAAATCCTGTTGCAGATAGCGAAAGGAAAAACACCAGAAAAACTACCGAAACAGGCTTTTTAAATATTAGTAGTAATGTTTTCATTGAAATTCATTTAAAAAAATTTAAGTTTTTGGTTAATTGATTTTTAACATCTTTTAAAGATGCGGTTGCTTTTTAAGTGCTCATCTCTTCGAAATTTTACTAAATCGATATAGTTATTAAATCAATAATTTAAAAACCGATCGATTAGCGATAGTTTAATAAATCATTTAAATTTTTAAGGATTTGATTGGTTAAGCAATGTAATTGAAGACTGCGAAATTTGTTCATCTCATTGTCTCAATTTTTATTCGAAACCGGTCAAACTCTAACTAAAAGTTAAATTTTAATAGAGTTTGACGCGATTTATCGAAACTTGCAACAAAATAAACAGATGTGTCTCTTATCTAGAATCTATAAAGATTTGAAATTGAGAACTACCTCTTTCGAGTTCTATGAATTTATACCTATTGGATATAAATTAGCGGTTTTGTTTCAGTGATACTATGAAATCACTTAACCTATTGCTTTTCAAAAGAAATTGATTTTTCCCGAAGATTTACAGTAATAAGATAATCTCCAGCAGTCTCCTCAGTTACTTTCCATTTATTATCTGGTCCGCCACAGCCATTGATCACAAAACCATCACTTTCGGTGATACTTTTATTTGCTTCCGAAGCGTATAACCATTCTCCATTACACCAGTCTCCAACGAACGTTGCAATCTTAAATGCTCCTTCACCATTAGCTGCGAGTGGTCCAGTATAAGTAAATATCGCCGGGTCATTTGGATCCTGAGTCATAGCTTCAGATGCTGAAGGGTTCCATCCTGCAAGGGTCGCATCTCCAACAAGACCTAAATAATCATATCTTTTGAAATCATTTAGCTGCAACTTGAAATTAAAATTGTTGGAATTGGAATTAACATCAGTTAACGTAATCTTGACATCATATAAATAATCAGTGGACAGATTTGAAAATGTTACACTTTTATGTTCTAACTTATATTTGAAATTTTTAATTGACATTGTTTCAACAACATTAGATGCCGAATCAACTTCGATTAAAACCTCATTAAGCCCAACATTATCCGCAATAATCATATTTAACTTATAACCCTCAGAGCTAAATTCAGATACCACTGTTTGATCCATAGAAATGCCATCTACAGAGATGGTGGGCACTCTATTATCTTCCACACCATCATCATTATTACAACTTATTACACTGAATATCAAAACGACTAATACAAGGTATCGCATAACCTCATTGATCATATTGCCGCATAACGTAATTTTATAATTTTTCATAATAGTTAGTTTTTAATAACCAGGATTTTGTACTAGCTGTGGATTTACGTTGAGCACTCTTTCTGCAATTGGGAATATCTGCAAATGGGTGTCTCCACCATCAGATTCTTTATCCCACCAATCTGCAGTAGTAAATTTATTGAACCTAATAAGGTCTGTTCTTCTTCGCCCTTCTCCAATAAATTCTCTACCCCATTCATCCAATAATTCTTGAGTAGTAATATCTCCAGCAGTATATAAACTTTCTGATCCAGAAGGAAAATATCGTTGCCTTACTAAGTTTAAAACTCTTGCTGCTTCAGGAGCATCTCCTGTTCTAAATCTACATTCAGCCAACATATAGTATACTTCTGCTAAACGTATTTCTACAAAGTCTGACTCTATTTTATTTGGAGAATCATCTGAATAGAATGGGTACTTTACTAATCTAATACCTGAATTCTCGTCGGCAGTAAGCATGGTAGATGTAGCACCAGTGAGTTGTTCTTCAGGAGCCAGTCCCTGGAAAGGACCCACCTGATCTCTTAAATAAATACGGTAGGAACCATCCTTGGACATGACATAATTTTCCCCGTCATTATAAGGTAAGTAGCCCCACAAAAACATTCCTTCTCTAGCAGATAAATCTGTGTTTTTATATTTTAAAAGGCGAATGTCATCTGGATATCTCTCAAATTTCACAAATGGTTTACCCTGCGTAAATGAGTATTCATTACCAGACAAATCTTTACCAGGCTGTAGCGCAAATTTAGGGTTTGAAGTACCGAATGCTGTGAAATTGAAATAGGCGTTTGCATTGGCGGGAAACTGCCACCAAAACATTCCTCCAGTGTAATGCCAGTGAGTTCTTGTAAATGATCCTGGAAAGGCAAATATTGTCCCGGAGCTCTTATTATTATCATAGTCGAAAGGTGCATCCCATCTAGACTCCAATTGATAATCGCCATATTTACCATCAACAATATCCTGGGTAATACTGGCGCACTCTTCAAATTTCTGCTCTCCAATATACACTTCAGCATTTAAATAAAGTCTAGCCAGTAGTGTCATGGCAGCGGCTTTTGTCCATCTCCCGTCAAATTCCTCTGTTCCCTCGTCCCCTTTAGCTAAAAGTGAAGGCACAGATTCCAATATCTCTGTTTCAATAAAATCGAAAGTTTCTTGAGGAGTAGATTGAGCAACTGCCTCGGTTACACCTTTAACCGCGGTCACGAGCTGAATATTTCTATAAAAATCATACAACCGCAAATAATACCATGCTCGCAAAACTCTAAGTTCTGAAATAAGTTGAGATTGCTCTTCTACAGACATATTTACCGTAGTAGGATCTAAAGCTTGAATATCCTCAAGGCTGTTTGTTGCTAAAACAATTCCAGAATACAGATTTTGCCAGGCTCCACCCACAAAATTATCATCTGTATTCCAGGTATGATTATGTAATCTGACAAACTTCCCTCCATCAAACCAATCTGCCCCGCGTGTTGGTGTCATTAATTGATCACCAGTATCTTCCTGCATTTCATATTGGTCGCCCTGAACCGTCCAATAACCATGTTCGAAGGATCGAAGAAACGTACGGTAAACATCGTCTTTAGTCTGAATAAAGTTTTCTGATGTTACCCGGTCATATAGCTCCTCATCCAAATTGGTACATCCATTACAAAAAAGTATGATTGAAAAGATGAGCCCTGTCTTAATTTTATAAAATTTACTCATTGTGTTCTTTTTAAAATTTAAAATCTAATCCTAAAAGGATCTGGGTTGTAGATGGATAATAGCTTCTGGAAGCATTAATTCCAGGATATAAACCATTGAACGGATAGGAATCTGGATCTCCGCCTGAAAAGTTCGTAAAGGTTGCCACATTATTTGCTGAAGCGTATATTCTTAACGAATTGGCAAATTTATCTTCTAGATTTAAGGTATACCCTAAAGTTACAGTTTCCAATTTCACAAAATCCCCTGATTCCAGAAAATAATCAGACACTGAAGAAATTGTGGTAAAGTTTGTTAGATCTGAATACGGACTATTGCCGTCGTAGGCAGATGTTAAAACATTTGCTTCGTTAGGGGTTACAGGTGTTCCTATGTAAAATCCTAAAGTGTTGAAAAGCTCATAATCAAATTTCCCTCTAAAGAATACACCAGCATCCCAATTTTTGTAGGTGAATTGATTGCTAAGACTTACATTGTATCTAGGTAAGCCGTTCCCCACATATTGTCTATCATCGTATACTGCTTTATCTCCGGTAATTACGTCACCATCTTGATTATAGACCAATAGTTCCCCTTGATCACTAACTCCGGCCGATCTATACATATAGAAAGAGCCAATTCTCCTGCCCTCTTCAAGACGTTGTGAATTTCCCGGTGATCCTGGAGCAGGCAATCCTACTACATCAATAAAATCCTGTCCTTCATACTGAGAATTTGAAAAAGACACGAACTTATTTTCAATCGTTGAACCTGCAAAAGAAACTTTATAATTAAAATCTTCGCTACGAACAACGTCTGCATTCAATTGTAATTCAAATCCTGAATTTTCCATTGTTCCAACATTCGCATATGTTTGGTCTACGATATTAGGCGGTAACTGGACGGGATAATATCCAAGTAAATCTTCATTCTTACGTTTGTAATAATTAAAAGACCCAGTTATTCTATCAAATAATCCAAAATCAAGTCCGATATTGGTATTTAAGGCCTTTTCCCATTTAAGATTATAATTTGTATTCTGATTAGGTCCCCAAACTTGGTAATATGACCCGTTTAAAGGATAGTACCCAAAACCGGTGTAGGTATCTAAGGAAAGATAATTTCCGAAGTCCTGATTACCAGTTTCACCATAATCTGCTCTTATCTTTAACTCATCTATCCATGACAAATCATCCATAAATTCCTCCTCATCAATTCGCCATCCTACAGATACTGCTGGGAAATATCCCCACTTATTGTCATATCCAAATTTTGAAGAACCTTCATATCTTAAACTTGCAGACATCAAATATTTATTATCAAAATCGTAATTCAGTCTTCCGAAGAAAGCAATCAATTTTGAACTATTTTTGAAACTGCCCAAACCTAGGCGCCCTTCCTCTTCTTGATTGTAAAGTCCGCTTCCTAAATTATTATAAGTAAATGCGTCACTGGGAAAGTTACGGTTGGAAGCACTAATTCCCGATGATTGAAAATACTGATACGAATATCCTCCCAGAAGTTTAAATGAATGTTTTCCCAGCTCTGTATTATAATTCCCAGTCCATTCTAAACTTTTCGTATCATATTTGTTATAAGCTCTACTGGCAGAGTTTTCCCCTTCATCAAAATTAATTGCAATACTAGAAGTAGATGGCCTAAAGAAAAAATCAAAATAATCTGAAGTTGACTGCCCTATCGTAATTTGAGTATTCAAATTCGAGAGTAAATTCAATTTAAAAGTCCCATTCCAATCTAAAACCTTTTCTTCTGAACCTGATTGTTCCAGATTAAGCATTTCTACGATGTTTGAAGGATCATCATAACCCTGCTGAATATTTGTATAGCCGCTGGGTGATAACGAATCTCTAACCGGAATCGTTGGATTTAAGGTAAGAGTACGACCAAATACACCATAATCAGCGTTATTTCTTTTGGCATATCTCGGCGCCAGATTAAGCGATACTTCATAAAGTCCGTTTTCTGCCTTATGATTTAAAACGACTCGCGCGCCATATTCCTCACGGGAAGATCTAATATCAATTCCTTCGGCATCTTTATAATCAATCGTTGCTCTATAATTTATTGTATTACTTCCGCCAGATATACTAAATGTATGTTTTTGAACCATAGCAAAACTTCTGGTTATTTCGTTCATCCAATCGGTGTTACCGCCAAAATCGCTCCCTCTCTCATTTTCTAAATATTCAGCAGCAGTTAAGGGTTCAAGAGTATTTCCTGCAAGAACATCTAACGATACGTAATAATTGTACTGAGCAGTTGGCTTTCCACTCCCTGTTTTTGTAGTAATTAATATAACCCCATTACTTCCTCTTGTTCCATAAATTGCGGAAGCTGCCCCGCCTTTTAGCACATCAATAGACTTTATATCATTTTGATTAATTCCTTGTAAACTCCCACCAGGAAAACCGTTTATGACAATTAGAGGGCCCAATCCGGCACTTCTAGATGAAACACCCCTAAGTTGAATACTCGGATTAGAGTTTGGATCAGCTGCGGAACTATTGTCTATAACCAGACCCGGCACTTTTCCCTGCAATGCCATAATAGGGTTATTCGCAGCGACCGTTAATAATTCATCGCTATCAACGTGAGAAATGGAACTTGTAACTTCTCTTTTGTCCAAGGTTCCATATCCTACAACCACTACTTCGTCCATAGCGGCAATGTCTTGTTCTAATTGAACAGAAATATCTGTTCGCCCATCTACTGCTACTTCAAGAGTTTTATAACCTAAATAGCTAAAAACCAAAGTGGCATCTGGTGCCGCTTGAATACTGTAATTTCCATCAAAATCGGTCGTTGTACCGCGTGTGGTTCCCTTTATCATTACATTGATGAATGGCAAAGGTTCCGAATCTTCCCCTACCGATGTGACAGTTCCTGTTATTTCTTCACCATCTTGTGCAAATCCTGTTGCAGATAGCGAAAGGAAAAACACCAGAAAAACTGCCGAAACAGGCTTTTTAAATACTAGTAGTAATGTTTTCATTGAAATTCATTTAAAAAAATTTAAGTTTTTAGTTAATTGATTTTTAACATCTCTTAAAGATGTGGGTGCTTTTCAGATACTCATGTTTTCGTAATTTTACTAAATCGATATAGTTATTAAATCAATAATTAAGAAATCGGTCGTTTAGTAATAGTTTAATAATTCGCTTAAAATTTTAGAGATTTGAATGCTTAAGCAATGTATTATGAAGACTTCGAAATTGATTCAGCTCATTGTCTCAATTTTTATCCATAACAGGTCAAACTCTAACTAAAAGTTAAATTCGTATATTGACTGAGACGATTTATCGAATATTGAGACAAAATGAACAAATGCATTTGGTATCTTGAGCTTATAAAGAATTGAAATTGCAAAAATTACTCTTTTACATTCTCATTATCAGCACTTTCCTGAAAATTCAGGCTCAGGATTATTATTTCAAAAATTATCAGGTAGAAGATGGCTTATCCCACAACACCATTACATCATCTCTACAGGATCATCGTGGATTTCTGTGGTTTGGAACAAAAGACGGTCTAAATAGATTCGACGGATATAATTTCAAGGTTTTCAGATATCGTCCAGAAGAAGATTTTGGCCTGGGTAGTAATTTTATTAGGACCCTTCACGAATTTGGAAATAACATCTGGGTAGGAACAGATAACGGTCTTTATAGGTATAATGAAGAACTGGAGCAATTTCATTTAATAAAAAGTTCAGCGAACCAACCTATATTGGATATTGAAAATGATGATCAGGGAAACCTTTGGTTTATTGCAGGTGGAGTTATTTACAAATTAAACCCAGAGACTTCCGCAATAGAAAGTTTTAAAACCCCTTACGCATGGTGGATCATAAAGGATCATTCAGGTAAGATCTGGATGACGACTCAGGACACCTTTTACCTATTCGACAGAACCGCAAATCAATTCAAAGAAAAGGATATAGATTTCGGGTTATCCAAGACTTTCCCTTTTATCGTAACCAAAATTCAGCCCACCGCAGCCAATCAATTACTCATAGGTACAAAGTATCATGGTGCATTTTGGTATGATCCAAAATCACAAAGAACGAGTGCCGTACTTCCAAAAGGGCTGGACCCGCTATACGTAAGGGATTTTGCTTTTAGGAATAAAGAAGAACTTTGGATTGCTACAGAATCAGGAATTTTCATTTATAATACCAAAACCGAACAGTATCAAAATCTAAAAAAAAGCTACAATAATCCTTATGCCCTATCAGATAATGCCATTTATAGCATCATGATTGATCAGGAAGGTGGAGCCTGGATTGGAACCTATTTTGGAGGCATCAATTATTACCCAAAACCTTATACTCCATTTAAAAAATATTTTCCGAAGGTTGGAGAAAACAGCATTAGTGGAAATGCCGTACGGGAAATTCATGAGGATAAATATGGAAAATTGTGGATTGGAACGGAAGATGCCGGATTAAACAGGTTTGATCCGAAAACTGGCGAATTTTACAATATTCCGCAGCAAAACTTATCTCATTATAATATCCATGGGATTTTGCCTTTGAACGATGAGCTTTGGGTAGGAACTTTCGAACATGGACTAGATGTTTTAGATGTCAGAACTGGTAAAAAGATCAGGCATTACGAAGCTGATAATGAAAATTCTTTACAAAGCGATTTTGTGCTTGACATTTTTCAGGCCAGCGACAAAACACTTTACATCTGCACCTCATTCGGACTTTATCAGTATGATCAAAAAAACGATAATTTTAAAGTTGTAGATGGTTTCCCGGTAGATCACCATTATTCTTATATGGCTGAAGATTTTGACGGAACTCTGTGGGCTGGTTCTTACTGGGACGGGTTATTTTATTACAATCCGAAAACGGGAAACAAAGGAATTTTCAAACACGAAAATAACAACGACGGAAGCATCAGTAGCAATGTTGTAAACGGTGTTTACCTGGATAGCAGAAATAATTTATGGATTACCACCGAAAACGGACTTAATCTATATGATCGGAAAAATACCAATTTTCAGAAGTTCACAACCAATGAAGGCTTACCTACCAATGTGATCTATTCAATACTCGAAGATGAAAACGGAGATCTATGGATCAGTACTTCGAATGGGATAGCTCAGATGAATGGAAAAACATATGAGATTAAAACCTACAATACGGCAAACGGATTATTGACCGATCAATTTAATTACAGCTCAGCATACAAGGCAAAGGATGGCACGATGTATTTCGGAAGCGTAGACGGCATGATTAGTTTTAATCAGGAAAATTTCACTGATAATACCAATACTTCACCCGTTCTATTCACAGATCTGCAAATTAATAATAAAGAAGTTTTAGTGAATGCTAAAGACTCACCTTTACAGGAATCAATCAATTTTCAGGATAAGATTACCCTGGACCACGATCAATCATCTTTTAGCCTGGAATTTACAAATCTGAGTTATTCTTCAGCTGAAATGACCGAATATTGGTATAAAATGGATGGTCTTCAAAACGACTGGGTCTATTTGGGTAGAGAGCACCGCATTTTCTTTACAGAGCTTCCGCCTGGGGATTATATTCTTCAGGTTAAATCTAAGAACGGTTTTGGTTCTTTCAGTAAACAAAACGCGAAACTGGGAATAGAAGTACTTCCTCCAATTTGGCTAAGCCCATGGGCAAACGCGTTATACACGATACTGGTTCTACTTTTCATTTATTTCTCAGTGCGCTATTACCACAGGTATCTAAAGGAAAAAAACCAGCAGCGCTTTGCCATATTTCAAAATCAGAAAGAAAAAGAGATTTACCAGGCTAAAATCCAGTTCTTCACCAATGTCGCCCATGAGATCAGGACTCCGTTGACGCTGATCAAGGCGCCACTGGAAAAAATGAGAACGCTCATGAATAACCAGACCAATGATTTTGGTGAAAATGTAGCGATCATGGAAAAAAACACCTCTCGGCTTTTGAACCTGGTAAACGAATTATTGGACTTTAGAAAAACGGAAAGTCAGACACTGAAATTAACCTTCATTAAAACCGATGTGAAGAAATTAGTTTTCGATAGTTACCAGCGTTTCAAACCAATGATTGAAGAAAAACAGATCGATTTTGAGCTGAATATGACTGAAAATGAGGTTGTTGCCTATGTAGACCAGGAAGGCTTGAAAAAAATTCTAAGCAACCTCTTCAATAACGCGGTAAAATTTTCGGAGAAAAGGGTGACAGTTCAGTTAAAGGCTAATGAGCAGACCTTCGAATTATATGTAGAAAATGACGGACCTGTTATACCCGAAACGTACGCTGAAAAGATTTTTGAGCCTTTTTTCAGGGTTTCTGAAAATGATGGATTTGGCGGAACAGGAATAGGTCTTTCTCTGGCTCATTCACTCGCTTCACTGCATAATGGTAAACTCTCACTGGAAAAGACCAATCCAGAATTGAACACATTTTTACTAAAAATCCCGATTCACCAGCAGGAAGAATTCTATTTCTACGAACCCCAGGTCCAGGAAAACGAAGAAATTGAAATTACCACGAGTCTGGAACCGGAAGAAAAAGCGAACGTGCTGATAGTTGAAGATAATACGGACCTTCTGGAATTCTTAAATAAGGAATTAAAAGACTTCTACCATGTTTTTAAAGCCGATAATGCTCAGAAGGCCATGGAAATCGTTCAAAATGAAAATATACAGCTTGTATTAAGTGATATTTCCATGCCGGGCACCGATGGATACTCACTTTGTAAAACGATCAAGAACGACCTCTCATCCAGTCACATTCCTGTTATACTATTAACAGCAAAGAGCGCATTAGATTCTAAAATTGCTGGTCTTGAAAGCGGTGCAGATAGCTACATCACCAAACCTTTTTCAATAGAATTTGTAAAAGCACAAATAAATTCCTTGCTTCAAAACCGTAAGAATGTTATGGAGTATTTTGCAAGTACCCCCCTTTCTCATATTAAAAGCATAGCCAATTCTAAAAAGGATGTTTCTTTTCTGTCCAAGCTGGATGAAGTTATTTATAGTCACCTTGCTGATTCCGATTTGAGCGTAGAAACTTTGGCTGATATTATGAATATGAGTCGTTCCAGCCTGTATCGAAAAATCAGAGACTTGTCCAATCTTACTCCGAATGAACTGATCAATTTAGCACGTCTGAAAAAAGCTGCAGAATTGCTTAATTCCGGAGAATTTAAGATTTATGAAGTTTCAGAAAAGGTAGGTTATAAGTCTCAGACCAGCTTCGGAAGAAACTTCCAGAAACAGTTTAATATGACCCCTTCCGAATATATGAATTCCACGAAGACCTAAAACTTCACCCTGGCGAAGGCTTCCATTGCCTCATAATCTGCAAATCCCAGATCGTGATAGACCTTCGCAGTATGCCTGTTTCGCTCCTCTGCCCTCACCCAGAATTCCCTTTCATCATCTCCAGGAAATACAGGAGTATCTTTCTGCGACTGGTGCTGAAAGATTGCCTGTCTCTTTGAAAGAACTTCCAAAGGTGATAATGGCACCGCCATTTCAATTTCGTCAATATCAAATTCCTGCCAGGCACCACGATAGATCCACAGCCAGCAATCCTTCACCCAATCTTCAGTTTTTTTCAGCTCGAGTAAAGCTTCTTTAATTATATTGAAACAAACGATATGGGTCCCATGCGGATCGGCAAAGTCGCCGGCCGCGAATATCTGGTGTGGTTTTATATCATTTAATAATTTTTTGGTCTGCTCAATATCTTCGGAATAATCTTTTGGCTTTCGATGTTTCCCAATCTCGTAAAATGGTAGATTCATGAAATGAATATGATCGTCTTTTAGCCCGGCATACCTGGCAGCTGCAGTAGCTTCTGTTTTCCTGATCAATCCTTTTGTCTTTAAAATTTCTTCCAGGTCTACGTCATTCGGTTTTTTATCTTTAATAAACTCGCGCATTTTTCCGTAGATATCCCGCAACTTGGAGCTGTCCATTTTTAGGGTATCATTAAGATCAATGGCAAACTCGATGTAACGTAGCACATCCGTATCCCAAACCGCGGTATTGCCGGTAGTTTGATAAGCCACATGCACATCATGCCCCTGGTCTACTAACCTGATAAAGGTTCCTCCCATGGATATAACATCATCATCTGGATGCGGACTAAAAACAAGGCTTCTCTTCTTTTCAGGAACTGCTCGTTCCGGGCGGTTCGTAGCGTCAGCATTTGGCTTTCCTCCAGGCCAGCCTGTAATAGTATGCTGCAGTTGGTTAAAAACCTGGATATTGATATCGTACGCCGGTTTCTCAATGATCATCTGGGCCATTCCATATTCTCGATAATCATCATCTGTTAGTTTCAGTATAGATTTATTCAGCGTTTTTGCCAGCCAGATAACCGCTTTCTTGATCAGCCTATCATCCCAAATACAATCTCTAACCAGCCATGGCGTTGCGAAACGTGTTAAAGCTGAAGCAGCATCTTCATCTACCACGAAATTCACACGATCGGCCGTTTGGAGATAGGTGGCCGGAACTTTACTATCAACAGGACCTTCCACAGCTTTGGCAACGATATCGGCCTTTTTCTTATTCCAGGCCAAAAGGATGATTTCCCTCGCCTTAAAGATGGTACCAATACCCATTGTTATTGCCTTCCGCGGAACATTTTCATATCCTCCAAAATCACGAGCGGCATCCCTCCTGGTCAATTCATCTAAAGTTACAAGCCTGGTACCTGAATTAGGAGCCGAACCCGGCTCATTAAAACCAATATGCCCGGTTCTACCAATCCCCAACAGTTGAAAATCCAGTCCTCCCAAATCGGAGATTTTTCGCTCATAAGCCAGACAGTATTCCTCAATTTCATCCATTTCCAAAGATCCGTCGGGAATGTTGATCTGATCCTTCGGTATGTCTATATGCTCAAAAAGATTCTCTTTCATATAACGCACATAACTCTGGCGTGCATCAGCCTCCATCGGGTAATATTCATCCAGGTTAAAGGTGATGACATTTTTAAAGCTCAGACCCTCATCCTGATGAAGTTTGATCAATTCATCATACACATCAAGCGGCGAGGCTCCAGTGGCAAGTCCCAGAACCGCCATCTCGCCGGTTTCCTGCTTTGCCTTGATCACAGCAGCGATACGATTGGCAACATCTTTAGAAGCGGCGACCTGGTCTTTAAAAACCGATACCGGAACTTTTTCAAAACGTGTTTCTTCGAGCAAGTTCAGCCGTTTTACTGAACCGAAGTGAGAATCTGATTGCTTAGTCATGTTGTTGGTTGTTAGTGTTGTGGTTGTAGTTTATTGCATTTCTGAATTTTCATTATTCTGAAATACATGTTCCGCGTAATTTAAATTCAGCGCGTCATATTTTTTCCGTAGTTCGGAAAGTCGGCTTAAGAAATCCCGGTATTCCCTGGAATCATTACTGGTCCATCCAACTTCAGCAATCGCTGCCAATCGCGGTAATAACATATACTGCAGTTTATCCATGCTACCAATGTATTCCGTCCACAAATTAGCCTGTGGTCCCAGAATGTACTTATGTTGCTCGGCCGTCAATTCTTCCGGTTGTGGATGATAGGAATATACTTTTTCAACGGGAAGATAACCGCCAATTCCAAGTGGTTCTTTTGAAGGATCTTCTCCCTGCATGTAATCAAAATAACAATAGGTCGTAGGCGTCATGATCACATCATGATGTTGCTTGGCCGCCTCGATACCACCTTCTTCACCTCGCCAGGACATCACCGTTGCATTCGGTGCAAGGCCGCCTTCCAGGATCTCATCCCAGCCAATGATCTTTTTACCTTTACTATTGATATATTTCTCCATTCTCTGGATAAAATAGCTTTGCAATTCGTGCTCATTTTCCAGTCCAAGAGCCTGCATTCTTTTCTGACAATCTGGGCAACGTTTCCAGTTATCTTTAGGACATTCGTCACCTCCAATGTGAATGTATTCTGATGGAAAAAGCGGAATCACTTCGTCCAACACATTTTGAAGAAATGTGAAAGTAGAATCTTTCCCTGCGCAGTAAACATCGGGGAAAACTCCCCAGCTTTCCTGTACGATCTTGTTTCGCCCATTGGCCTGTTGCTCTTTGCTGGTTTCAGAAATCATTCCCTCCGGAACCACCGTTTTTTCATTCGGGAAACAACTTAAATACGGATATGCAGCGATTGCAGCCTGGCTGTGTCCAGGCATCTCAATTTCTGGAATTATAGTGATATGTCTTTTTTTTGCATATGCCACCACGTCTTTAATCTGCTCCTGGGTGTAAAAACCACCATAACGCTTGTCATCATTTCCTGTTCCAGGATAGCGCCCTATAATTGTCCCGTTTCTATAACCACCAATTTCGGTAAGTTTTGGATATTTCTTGATCTCGATTCTCCATCCCTGATCTTCGGTTAAATGCCAGTGAAATGTATTAATTTTGTGTAAAGCGAGAATATCAAGGTATTGTTTGACCTGATCCACATCATAAAAATGTCGGCCAACATCCAAATGCATCCCGCGGTAGCCAAAGGCCGGTTCTTCTTCAACTTCTACGGAAGGAATAATCAGGTCTCCGCCTTCCTCTAGAATCAACTGGCGTAAGGACTGAATTCCAAATAGAACAGCCTGAGCTGAACCTCCTTCTATGCTAATATTTTCGGGTGTGATAGTTAATTTATAGGACTCTTTACCCATGCTTTCATTTTCGCGAAGTTGAACCTGACTTCCATCTGCTTCCATCTTGAGTTTCTTTCCAAAATCAGATGAAACATAAGACTTTAGCAATTCGGCTTCATTCTGAAGATTTTCAGAAGCATCAATTGAAACGCCATCGGAAAGGGAAAATGCTCCTGGCGAAGGAATTAATTTTTGCGGCTTCGGAATTATATAATAATCGGCTTCCTGGTTTTCTCTTTCCGCATACTTTGAAGAATTACAGGCTGTAAACCCAAGAATTAGGCATAAAAGCGTTGGTAAATTTTTGAATAGATTTTTCATTTTTTGGTTAGGTTTTGCTGAAATCTTAAAATATGACTTCTTTAATATTAGACCATAGCTTTTTCAGAATAAAAGCGAAAATGATCGTAATCACCGTCAGGATAATAGCTTTGGTATGATAACCATAAATCCAGTAACCTGTAGAAAATAAGGCGCCGTAGATCACAAAACAGCCCGCAAGTGTTGCCGCGATACCATAAGGCACATTCCACTTTTCATCTTTGATTTTTATACTTTCTTTATTTCTCTCTAAGATTCTTTTCCAACCAGGACCACCAGGCCGAATAATATTATAAAACCGAACCAAGGTTTCATCTTTCTCCGGTTTGGTAAGAAACGTGACCAGTAACCAGGCAATGGTAGTTATTAAAACGAGCAATGGATATTTCAAATATCCCGGCATAAGGCCTTCTACTACTTCCCCATTATCCAGCAAAGCGCCACCGAACATATAAGTTCCGAAGCTGGTGAAGTTTATCAGGATCGAAAAGATCCCCGATACCACCATTGCTGCGATCTCACTCCAGGCATTAATTCGCCACCAGAACCAGCGAAGAATGAAGATCAGTCCAGTTCCCGCTCCAAACATCAGGATAACATTGAATAACTGTAAAGCATTTTGCAACGCCAGAGCCAGAATTGCTGATAATACCATTAGTAAAACGGTAGAAATCCGGCCGGCATTCACCAATTGCTTTTCAGATGCATCACGATTCACGTAACGCTGGTAAAAATCATTCACAATATAGGAGGAACCCCAGTTGAGATGCGTTGAAACAGTAGACATATACGCTGCGATCAAGCTGGTGAGGACTACCCCGATTAATCCGTTCGGCAATTTGGTCAACATAGCAGAATAAGCGAGGTCATGACCCAGTTTATCTGGGGTAATATCAGGAAAAGCCATTTGCAGGCTATCCAGATCTGGATACACCACCAAAGATGCTAGGGCCACCAAAATCCAAGGCCATGGTCTTAGAGCATAATGCAGAATATTGAAAAAGAAGGTGGCGCCGATGGCATGATTTTCATCTTTTGCAGCCAACATTCTTTGAGCGATATAACCGCCGCCACCAGGTTCCGCCCCAGGGTACCAGGCACTCCACCATTGCACCGCAAGTGGAATAATAAAAAGGGTAATCAATAATTCTCGATCTGAAAAATCTGGTAAAATGCTAATTTTTTCTGATACGATCTCATGAGATAGAATCCCGGACATTCCACCAACTTCGGGTAGGTTGACAATATAAATCGCAGCGCCGATCCCTCCGGCCATCGCTACGAAAAACAAGATAAAATCTGTATAAACAACTCCTTTAAAACCTCCTACAGCACTAAAAATAACGGTTACGAGCCCTGCAATTCCAACTGTTTGCAGCGGACTCAATCCCAACATGACCGAACCAATTTTGATCGCTGCCAGTGTCACGGCAGACATTGCCAGAATGTTGAACAAAACGCCAAGATAGATCGCTCGAAAACCCCTTAGGAATTTAGCGGGCTTGCCCCCATAGCGCATTTCATAAAATTCAATATCTGTAGTTACGCCTGATCGTCTCCATAATTTTGCATAAACAAAAACTGTTAGTAAACCGGTGATCAGGAATGCCCACCAGACCCAGTTTCCGCTAACTCCATTCGTACGAACAATATCAGTTACGAGGTTAGGAGTATCTGTAGAAAAAGTGGTTGCAACCATCGAAACTCCCAATAGCCACCAGGGCATGGTTCGTCCTGAAAGAAAATATTCCGAAGCGCTTTTACTAGATTTTCGGGACACATAAAACCCAATTGAAAGAGTAATTAAGAAAAAACCGGCGATAAAGAGATAGTCGAATAAATTCAGATCGATCATAAAGAGATAGTTTGAAAAATCGGCTGATACGAATATGAATCCATCGTTTTTCGATTTCAGCTATACAATGTTAAAAATTATTTAACAAAAATTATGAATTTTAACCCATATAATTCGGAAAAAATAAATCGATTTAGGAAAGGCGAAAAAGTTCGATTAATAAGTTAAAAATTAGATATTTATTCAATTGTACTTGAACTATAAGGTTCGGGATTAAAAGATTTAAAGGAGAAGAAATCATTTATTGATTCAACTGAAGATCATTTTATACGCTTACATGAGCTGGATACCCATAATAAAAAAAAGCTGAATAATGCATCCAGCTTTTTTAGGCTAATCCTGTAATTAATAAATTCATTTTAAAAACAGTTTATTTTAATCTCATTTTATTTCTTCATACATCCCTCCTTTTTAGATACATACGAGAATTTTAACCATTTAGTTTTCAGAAAATGAACACTTTAGCTATTTCTATTAATCCTAATCATGCGTTTTCTAAAATTGCAGAAGTTTAAATGATTCTTACATTTGTGATCAAAAACGATGAATCGGTACTTCCTGCACCTTTTACTTTTCCTTTTGATTCCGCTATTTTCAAATGCTCAGTTAGTCAATATTGAATCCAAACGGATGCAGACCGATTCCATAAGATTTGCCTTAAATGCCGACTTTTCACTGAATCATACAAATAATGATGGTACAAAAGTGACTCAACTGGATGGAGCTTTAACCACACAGCTTAAATCCAGGGATCTGAGAAGCATTTATTTCTTTATTGGCACGTACAAACTTATAGACAGCGAGAATAAGAACCTGCAGAATGCATGGTTTCTGCACGGACGCTACAACTATAAATTCAATAAAGTGCTCCGGCTGGAAGCGTTTATACAGGGCCAGTATAATCAACTCTTGGTGGTTGAACAACGCAACCTCGTTGGGGTTGGATTGCGTGTGAAATGGATGGATGAAGAAAATTTCACCGGTTATGCCGGCAATAGTTATATGTATGAAGTGGAATATAGCGACGAAGCCGGAACAACCGATTATAACCATCGAAACAGCACCTATCTTACCCTTTCCTATTTCCCGAAATCGGAAAGATTTTCTGTAGCTAATACTGTTTATTACCAGCCGCTCTATAAAAATCTGAATGATTATCGCATCCTGGAACAGTTTCGCCTGGACATCCCATTAGCCAAATGGTTTAAGGTATTTACTACTTTCAATTACTATTTTGACAGCCAGACTCCTCTAAATACAGAAGAATATACCTCAAATTTAAATTTTGGACTGGGAATCAGTTTATAATTTCAGAACATTCTCTATCTTGTAAAGACTTTTATCTTTTATAATGCCTCGGATAGAAAACAGGAAGGAATTCTTTGCAAAACTTCAAAATGCGCTTGCAGGTTTATTAATATTTCTGAATGGAATTGATAGTTTTCAGAAATATCCCGTGGTGGGTTTTATCAATATTATTCTGGGAACCGGGCTCTTTTCAGTTTATATGCTGAGTAAAAAAGGTAAATTCAACAATGACTATATCAAGCCCCTTATCCTTTTAGCCGAAAGTATTGGCTTTTTACTGATAGGATATGTTTATGTTTTAAAAAGTTCTGAATATCTTCACTATATTTTTTATACCGCCGCCATTGGTTACCTGGTAGCGGCAATTGTTAAATTCCGTAAGATTCTTTCTAACGGAAAAAGTCTAAAAATCAATTTCTAATAATTTCAAAATTTATAACAAGTCTTATGATAAATTGTAAAAATGCGCTGTTCACTGGTTTGGCAGCCCTTGCCTTTTCTCAGCTTTCTGCTCAAGAATATCCAAATACACCACCCGAACAATCTCCAATGCCGATGAAACCAGAAATGACTGAGATCTGGGAACCGGAAGTTGAAGTTGTTACTCCGGGAGAGAAACTTGGCGATGCGCCATCAGATGCTATTATCCTTTTCGATGGGAACAATCTCGACCAATGGGTAAGCCAGTCAGATTCCTCAAAAGCAGCGCCATGGGCGGTGAAAGATGGTTATTTTGAGGTCGTTCCAGGAACCGGCGGAATTCAAACCAAGATGAAATTTGGTGACGCCCAGATCCATATTGAATGGAGCGCTCCAGACGATACGGCACATCGAGGCCAGGGTCGTGGAAATAGTGGTTTATTTCTGCAGGACCGCTACGAACTTCAGATCTTAGATTCATACAAAAATAGAACATACGCCAATGGTCAAGCCGGCAGTATTTATAAAGATCATCCGCCGTTAGTGAATGTAATGCGTTCGCCTGATAAGTGGAATACTTATGATGTAATTTACACAGCACCTCGATTTAAAGAGGATGGCAGATTGGACAGTGAAGCAAAGATCACTGTGTTGCATAACGGAGTCGTTGTGCAAAACGACGCAACGATTCATGGTTTAACCCTTTATATTGGCTTACATAATTATCCTGAAGCCCACGGGGAAGATGTGATCGCTCTGCAGGATCATGGAACCAAAGTTCAATTCAGAAATATCTGGGTTAGAAGACTTTAATTTTCTACGGAAATAAAACAAAAAACCGATCTGGATCAGATCGGTTTTTTTATGAAATATTATTGGCAGCTTTTTACAAGCCTGATAAATTCAGCTCGATAACCGTCTTCGTCTTTCCCCCTGCCTTCTTCAGCTAAAGCTAAAACTTTCTCGGTTCCTGTATTATTAGAAAATTCCGAATTTCTCAAATTCATACCGAACAATGCCACGGCAGACATAAACTTCATGTCGCTGCTCATTTTATGATCTGATTTTGGTTCATTTAGGGTTTTAGTGATCAATTGGCTCTTTTTACCGTCCGGATTCTTATATCGAAATTTCACGGTAAGCAACTCATCACCAAAATCAGTTTTCTGCTTTTTTGAATATTTCAGATCATCTACATCTTTTAAAAATTTAGACTTGACACCCGTTGGAATGATCTCATAAAGCGCTGTTACTTTATGACCACTTCCCAGTTCCCCGGCATCCTTTTTATCATCATTAAAATCTTCATCATTTAACAGCCGGTTCTCATAACCAATCAGCCTATAAGCGGCAATTTTATTCGGATTGAATTCTACCTGTATTTTTACATCTTTGGCAATAGTATAGATCGTCCCGCCAAATTCAGTTCCAAGAACTCTCTTCGCTTCCTGCATGGTATCGATATAAGCATAATTACCATTGCCCTTATCGGCCAGGGTTTCCATTTTTGAATCCTGGTAGTTACCCATTCCAAAACCCAGACAGGTAAGGAAAATTCCGCTTTCGCGTTTCTCTTCTATTAAATCCTGCATCGCCCTATCACTGCTGGCTCCGACATTAAAATCACCATCGGTTGCCAGGATCACACGATTATTTCCGCCTTCGATAAAATTTTCTTTAGCCAAATCGTAGGCAAGTTTGATACCTTCTCCTCCTGCAGTAGAACCGCCAGCCTGAAGTTTTTCCAGTGCTTCCTTGATTTTGCCTTTATCATCACCACTGGTAGGATCCAGAACGACTCCTGCAGCTCCGGCATAGACCACCATGGAAACTTTATCTTCCGCTCTCAGATTATCAGTCAATAATTTGAACGCCGGCTTTAGTAAGCCTAATTTGTTTGGGCTATTCATAGAACCGCTAACATCAATAAGAAAAACCAGGTTTGATGCTGGAACATTATCCAGTGGAATGACCTTGCCCTGCAGCCCTATTTTAATCAATTTGGTATCCTTATTCCAAGGAGTTGATGCAACTTCAGTATTTATAGAAAATGGATCATCTCCTGTAGGCTGTGGGTAATCATAATTAAAATAGTTTACCATTTCTTCAATTTTGACGGCATCTTTCGGGATATCCTGTCCGTTATTGATCATCCTGCGAACATTGCTATACCCTGCGCGATCTACATCTATAGAAAAAGTTGAAAGTGGTGCGTTACCAACACGCTTAAAAATGTTTTCCTCAATTTGTTTGTAAGACTCTCTATTTTCTTGCTGGTAGTTTCCGTGAAGGGAAGAGACTCCTCTTATCCTGATATTATTATTGGCATATCCAGTCACAACCACCTCATCTAAAGAAGAGCTGTCTTCCTCCAGTAACACATTTACCTCTGTCTGTTCTTTAATTTTAACTTCTTTCTGTTTAAAACCGACAAAAGAAAACACCAGAATATCCCCTTTTTCAGCTTCGATCGAATACTGCCCGTCAAAATTGGTTTGAGCGCCAGTTGAAGTTCCTTTAACTAGAATATTAACACCGGGCAGTACATCGCCATTACTATCAGAAACAGTTCCGGTAATAGTTCTTGCTGAAATTTGGCTAAATGAGAATGCAATTAGCAGTAGTACAATTGATTTCATACAGATTAGTTTTTTGAGTTAAAATTAACGGTTGCAGTTGCAATTGAATTTGCATGCACATCAATCATTCCAAAACATGCCATTTCAATCGTTTTCGGTAATTTAACTTATTAAAAATTTGTGAAAATTACTTAGAGCAAATACATTTGTGCCCCGAATGAAAAGAGCATTTTTCAAATATCTTTTTTCGGTAGCTTTCCTTCTACTTGGAACATTATTGCATTTATATGCCAATTCTGTTCCAGTCAATACTGAACTTTTATCTTCCTCAAAAACTGTTCATGCTGCGAATGAAGATCTCAACATTGCTCAGTTCGTACAAGGTGATCAAAGTCATCACCTGGATTTTGAAAAATTACTCATCGAAGAAACCGAAAGTGAGAATTTAGAGCTTTCTGGTCATAGCGATGATCTCCCGCAAATGTATTCCGGCCACCTCTTTTCGGCCGTTTTCTATCTTATGGCCTGGGATTTTTCTCCAGGGAACAAAGTTGTTTCCAGGTCCTGCCGTAAGGAATCGAACCATCACTCTCTCAGGCGTTTTATTCAGCTAGAGGTTTTTAGAATTTAGAATACCCTTATAAGCCTTGATCAAAGGTTTTAATACCTGGTTTTTAACCGGGGCAAACTTCCATTTTTATTATTCAATTTTTCAAAATTCATTTTACTATGAAGAAGATTCCAATTTTAATTGGTTTTCTGGCCGTCTTATTTACGATAGGCTGTAATTCTCACAAAGAGGAAAAACATGAGGAAGAAATTTTCCAGGTTACGAATCCGATCCGGAAAGACACCTCGTTCACTAAAGAATATGTCGCACAGATTCACTCCATTCGCCATATAGAACTGCGCGCAATGGAAAAAGGTTACCTGAAGAACATTTCGGTAGATGAAGGGCAACATGTGGAAAAAGGTCAGCGTATGTTCGAGATCATGCCAAATATCTACCAGGCCGAACTTCAGAAAGCAAAAGCTGAAAGCAGCGCTGCGGAAATCGAATATCAAAATACCAAAATGCTGGCCGATAGTAATGTGGTTTCTCCAAACGAACTTTCTCTGGCTAAAGCCAATTATGACAAGGCTAAAGCTGAAGTAAACCTGGCTCAGACCCATCTTGGTTTTACAGATGTCCGCGCTCCCTTCAGCGGAATCATGGATCACCTGGAAGTTAGGGAAGGAAGTATGCTTGAAGAAGGTGAGCTCTTGACCTCCCTTTCAGATAACAGTAAGATGTGGGTATATTTTAATGTTCCGGAAGCCGAATATCTGGATTACATGATGAATACCAAAAACAATCATCAGAAACAGGTGAACCTTCTTTTAGCAAACAATAAGAAATTCAACCAGGAAGGAATAGTGGAAACCATCGAAGGTGAGTTTGATAACAAGACTGGAAATATTGCTTTTCGTGCAACTTTCCCAAATCCTGATGGAGTTCTAAGACATGGTGAAACCGGAAATATCTTAATGACCATCCCCTTACCTCACGCCATGTTGATTCCCCAAAAAGCAACTTTCGAAGTCTTAGATAAAAAGTATGTTTTTACTGTAGATGATAAAAACGTAGTTCATCAGACCGAAATAAAAGTCGGAGCCGAGTTACCGCACCTTTTTGTGGTGGAAGAAGGTCTTACAGAAAATGACAAGGTGCTTCTGGAAGGCATCAGAATGGTAAAAGACAACCAGGAAATCCATACTGAAATGGAAAAACCGGAAGAGGTTCTTTCCAACCTGGACCTTTACACAGAATAGCTAATTCTAAAATCTTAAGATAACATGTTTAAAAAGTTTATCCATAGACCAGTATTGGCTATTGTCATCTCGGTGATCATCGTGTTCGTTGGGATGTTGGCGATCAAGCAACTGCCTATTTCGCAGTTCCCGCAGATTGCGCCAACAACGGTCAATGTATTTATAGCCTACCCGGGTGCGAGTGCAGATGTACTTGTAAAATCGACCTTAATTCCCCTGGAAACTTCTATTAACGGAGTACAGGGAATGCGCTATATCGCTTCTGATGCGACCAGCGCCGGAGAAGGAACGCTTCGTGTAATTTTCGAACCGGGAACCGATCCCAATGATGCTGTAGTCCGGGTCAAGACCCGGGTAGATCAGGTTATGCCACTACTGCCGGAACTGGTGCAGCGTGAAGGTGTAACCATTACCCCGGTGCAGCCAAGTATGTTGATGTATGTCAACCTTTACAGTAAAAAGAAAAATACTGATGAGAAATTCCTTTATAATTATGCCTATACAAGGATAGTTCCCGAAATTCAACGTATCAACGGTATTGCCAGCGCACAGATTCTTGGTAGCCGTAAGTTTGCGATGCGAGTCTGGCTGAAACCAGACAGGATGAGGGCTTACAATATTTCTGCGGAAGAGGTGCTGGAAGCTATGGAAGATCAAAGCATCCTGGCACGTCCTGGCCGGCTTGGTCGGAGTTCCGGTAAAAAAGCGCAGGCGCTGGAATACGTGTTGACTTACCAGGACAGGTATAGTGAACCCGAACAATATAAAGATATAATCCTTCGAGCGAATGAAGAAGGAGAACTGATCAAACTGGGCGATGTTGCCGATGTGGAACTGGGAAGTGAATTTTTCGATATTTATTCGAATTTAGACGGAAAACCTTCGGCATCTATTGTTCTTAAGCAAACTTTCGGAAGTAACGGTAGCGACGTTATCAAGGATGTTAAAGACAAACTGAAGGAGCTTAAGCAGGACCTGCCGCCAGGTGTTGATTATAAGATTAGTTATGACGTTTCCAATTTCCTTGATGCGTCGATCGAGCAGGTACTGCATACATTACGTGATGCGTTTATTTTGGTGGCCATCGTGGTGTTCCTATTCCTAGGGGACTGGCGCTCTACTCTGATACCTATTATCGCCGTACCAGTATCATTAATCGGTGCATTTTTCGTGATGCAGATATTCGGATTATCGATCAACCTGATCACACTTTTCGCGCTGGTACTCGCGATTGGTATCGTGGTAGATAACGCGATTGTTGTCGTGGAAGCGGTGCACGTGAAGATGGAGGAAGAAAATCTCACACCGTACAAAGCATCATCGGCAGTACTTGGAGAAATTGGTGGTGCGATCATCGCGATCACCCTGGTAATGGTATCGGTATTCATCCCGATTTCCTTTATGTCGGGACCGGTTGGAGTTTTCTACAGGCAGTTCTCGATCACCATGGCCGGTTCCATCGTAATTTCCGCAGTAGTTGCGCTGACACTTACCCCGGTTCTCTGCGCGATGCTGCTGAAGAACACCCACGGAAAACCCCGCAAAAAATCACCTATCAATCGTTTTATCGACTGGTTTAACCGGGGCTTTGAAAGACTTACCGGAAGGTACGTTGGCTTCCTGAACTATATTGTGAACAGAAGGGTGATCACTTTTGGAATTCTTCTCGCTTTCTGCGCCGGAATTTTCCTAACCAATAAGGTCCTGCCGGCAGGATTCATTCCCAGTGAAGACCAGGGAATGATCTACGCGATCATCCAGACTCCGCCGGGTGCGACGTTAGAGAGAACGAATGATGTGGCCAGAAAACTTCAGAAACTGAGTGAAGAAGTGGAAGGTGTAGAATCGGTTTCTTCCCTGGCAGGTTACGAGATTATGACCGAGGGTCGTGGTTCCAATGCTGGTACCTGTTTGATCAACTTAAAACCCTGGTCAGATCGGGAACATTCGGTTCATGAAATCATGGAGGAGTTGGAAGAAAAAAGTAAGAATCTGGGTGCGGTAATTGAATATTTCGAGCCACCAGCAGTTCCCGGTTTTGGTTCTTCTGCCGGTTTCTCACTTCGTTTACTGGACAAAACAAACTCGACAGATTATCATGAATTTGAGAGAATTAATAATGAATTTCTGGAGGAGTTAGGCAAGCGAAAAGAACTTAGTGGACTTTTTACCTTTTTCGCGGCAAATTATCCGCAGTATGAGTTGAAAATTAATAATAAAGCGGCCATGCAAAAAGGTGTTTCCATTGGTAAAGCTATGGAAAACCTCAACATCCTTATTGGTAGTACTTACGAACAGGGATTCATCAAATTTGGCCGATTCTTTAAAGTGTATACTCAGGCCGCTCCGGAATATCGAGGAATGCCTTCAGATTTAGAAGAGTTGTATGTGAAGAATGAGGAAGGTGAAATGGTGCCTTATTCGTCCTTTATGACGATGGAAAAGAAACTGGGTCCAAATGAGATCACCCGTTACAACCTGTATAATTCTGCTGCAATTCGAGGATTACCGGCCAAGGGTTACACTACTGGTGATGCGATCGAAGCTATTCGTGAAGTTGCAAAAGAAAAATTACCCAGGGGTTATGACATTGCCTGGGAAGGATTGTCTTACGATGAGGCAAACCGCGGTAATGATGCCCTATTCATTTTCATAATCGTACTGGTATTCGTGTATTTCGTGCTTGCCGCGCAATACGAAAGCTTCCTTTTACCATTCGCAGTGTTACTCTCCTTACCCGTTGGGGTTTTTGGATCATTCCTGTTGTTAAAACTAATGGGACTTTCAAACGATGTATATGCCCAGATCGGGGTAATTATGCTCGTTGGTCTACTCGGTAAAAATGCCGTACTGATCGTGGAATTTGCCGTTCAGAAGAACAGGCAGGGCGCCAGCATTCTGGAAGCCGCAATCGAAGGAGCGAAAATGCGATTCAGACCAATTTTAATGACCTCGTTTGCATTTATCGCAGGACTGATTCCGCTGGTTATTGCAACCGGTGCGGGAGCGATTGGAAACCGAACCATAGGTGGGTCGGCCCTTGGAGGAATGCTGATAGGAACCTTGTTTGGAGTGATCGTGATCCCTGGTCTTTATTACATCTTCGGAAAAATGTCTGAAGGAAAAAGCCTGATCAAGGATGAACATCACGAAACGTTCACCGAAGAATTTATTCGTACCAATGAAGGTGAAGGAAGCGTGAGAGAAAAACTCCGAAGGATCAATAAAAAACTGAAAAAATTAATGAAAAGAAAAGACGATGAATAAACAATCGATTTTCAGAATTATAAAAACTAGATCTATCTGGATAGGTGCTTTTGCAACTTTGTGCCTATTCAGCTGTGTACCGTCAAGGGAGATCAGGGAGGCCAATACCTCCCTGCCCGGCGGTTACGAAAATCAGGTGAAGACCGATACGCTCAATAGCGCAGTGATGAACTGGAAAGACTTTTTCAAGGATGAAAAACTCCAGGCCTTGATCGATACTGCACTGGTGAATAACCAGGAACTGAATATCACCATGCAGCAGGTCGCAATGGCCCGCAACGAGATAAGGGCACGAAAAGGCGAGTATCTGCCATCAATGAATTTACAGGCAGCTGCCGAAGTTGAAAAAGTTGGCCGTTATACCAGCCAAGGCGCCAACGATGCGAATACAGACATTCGTCCGGAAGAAGAATTCCCTGAACCATTGCCAAATTATATGGCCGGTGTTTTCGCTTCCTGGGAGCTGGATGTCTGGAAAAAACTTCGGAATTCTAAAAAAGCGGCGGTCATGGAATACTTATCTTCTGTGGAAGGACAGCATTTTATGATGACCAATATCATTTCAGAAATAGCCCAATCTTATTATGAATTGATCGCTTTAGACAATAAACTGGCGATCATTGATCAAAACCTGGGCATACAGGGGAATGCGCTGAAAACAATAAGAATTCAGAAGCAGGCTGCCAGAGCAACGGAGCTTGGAGTTCGCCGTTTTGAAGCGGAAGTTTTGAAGAATAAAAGTGAGCGATACGAGGTTCAGCAGGAAATCGTGGAGACCGAAAACAGGATCAACTTCCTAATTGGTCAAACTCCGCAGCATGTGGAGAGAAATTCCGAAGATTTTATTCAGCAAAAACTGGATACGCTTTATAGTGGAGTTCCCTCTCAATTGCTAAAAAACAGGCCAGATATTCGACAGGCAGAATTTGAACTGGCGGCTGCAAAACTGGATGTAAAATCGGCTAAAGCCAACTTTTATCCAAGTTTTGAGATCAGAGCCGGAGTGGGACTGGAAGCATTTAAACCAGAGTTTTTGACCACGACTCCAGAATCCTTGCTCTATAACCTGGCGGGCGATATGGTGGCGCCGTTGATCAACAGGAACGCTATCAAGGCGGAATATGCCAATGCGAATGCACGGCAATTACAGGCGGTTTTCGATTATGAAAAATCAATTCTGAATGCTTATATCGAGGTCTCGAACCAATTATCAAATATGGATAAACTTCAGAAAAGTTTTGAACTAAAATCTGAACAGGTTGATGCGTTGACTGAATCAATCGATCTGACGAATAAATTATTCCGTTCTGCAAGAGCCGATTATATGGAAGTGTTGCTCACACAACGTGACGCACTGGAATCTAAAATGGACTTAGTAGAAACCAGGAAAGAACAGTTGCTGGCGAGGGTTTCAATGTATAGAAACCTTGGTGGTGGCTGGAAATAGTAGTTTTTAATTAGCTGAAAAGAAAAAGCCATTTCATTTTGAAATGGCTTTTTTTGTAAAAATTAAAACAGATTCCCCAAAAACTGTTTCAAGATTACCCCAAATTATTTTTAATAAGTTTTTCTTTTGCGTTGTTCGTAAAAAATAATTCCTATCAGGCCGATACATATGATGGCCAAAGGAATAAGTACATATACTTCGTAAGGTATTTTCATACATCAAATGTGCGTTAGTTTTAACGATCTAATAGCCGTAATGCATTAATATATTAGTTCTAAGCAAATTTAACATCAATGGAAGAGGATTTTGACAACTAGTGTAACTCCCAAAGAGGTCAAAACAGCCTGGTAGATTGAGAAGCGCATATCTATTGCATCAAATTTAACCGCAAATTCAGGATTTTCGGCAACTACTTTTTCCAGTAGGCCAATACGTTTGGGTGGATTTAACCATTCCTTTCGGTAAAAACGATAGGAAATCACCAGAGCGTAGAAAAAAGATATAAAGATCGGAAAGCTGTCAGTTAATACCATAATCCTCTAGATTTAAAATAGATACGAAAGAAACTCAGAGCCGGTTTTAAAAATTTTAAAATTTTCTTAAAATACTAGGATTCATCTAAGAACTAATTCGAAATCCTACTAAAACCTCAGCCTTTAATTTGTTTATCTTGCAATCCAGAAAATGAGCGAAATGGCAAAACAGCATTATAATGATCTGGGGCTTGATACAAAATCATCTAATAGTGGTTACCGGGCTCTGAACAAAGACGGGAGTTTTAATGTCACCAAAAAAAACGTTTCCTTTCTGGAGCGACTCAATTCCTATCATTCCCTGGTTACCATGCCCTGGTCACATTTCTTTTTTATCATTGCTATTTCCTACCTGACGATCAACCTGATTTTTGCACTTATCTATCTCTCCATAGGCCTGGAACATCTTACCGGAATTGGTGGCGAATCACAGTCCAACCAATTTATAGAAGCCTTTTTCTTCAGCGCTCAAACCATAACAACATTAGGCTACGGGCGTGTCGCACCTATTGGAATTCTGGCAAATATCGTCGCTGCAACCGAAGCGATGCTGGGTTTACTCATTTTCGCACTGGGAACAGGATTGATGTACGGGCGATTTTCGAAACCCACGGCAACCGTAAAGTACAGCAATAATGCTGTTATGGCTCCCTATCATGATATTAACGGATTCATGTTTCGAGTGGTGAACCCTAAGAAGAATCAGCTTGTAGAAGTTGAAGTAAATCTTACCATGTCGATGCGAAAACTGGATTCTGATAAACGGGAATTCTACACGTTGGAGACTGAACGTTCGAAGGTTGTTTTTTTTCCAACAATGTGGACCATTGTTCATCCGGTTGGCGAAAACAGCCCGATTTACCAGATAAACGAAGCCGAGCTGCTGGCGCGTGATGCCGAATTTATCGTGATGATCAAGGCTTTTGATGAATCATTTTCTCAAACCGTATATTCCAGATCTTCTTATAAAGCCGAAGAAATTAAATGGGGACATAAGTTCGTTTATATTACCGAAACGCAAGGCGGCGGGCTCATGATCGATATTGGCCGTATAAATGAAACCCAGGAAATGCCTTTAAATTAAGCCTTCTTTTATTTTACTATTCTATTCATAAAACTACTATCTTGCCCGATTCAGGCTGGTATGAATTGGATTACAATTTTACCGGCAGATAATCATAAATGGAAAAAATCGCTAAACATACAAAGCCTAAAATAAAATGGCTTAAGAGAATTGGTTTGCTAATCGGGCTAATCCTGCTGGCACCGGTAATTCTCTTTAGTGTTGGTTGGTTCAATCGGGATTTATTAATAGATGGTATACAGGAATGGTACCGAGCAAATGGTAATGGGGAACTGGAGATCGGTGAGGTAGATGCGACTTTCATCAGTGGTTTTCCCAATGTAGGCTTTACTATAAACGAGATCTACCAGTCCAGTTTTGACAGCGTGCTGGATAAACGCACCTCAGTGGCGATTAAAAAAGCACGAGTGAATATCGGTGCTAAAGATTTGCTGAAAGGAAACCTTCAGTTTAAAAGTATAGCGATTAGTGATGCCAGGATATTTTCCGAGGTTCAAACCAATAAATCATTGGAAGATTACATTCTTTTGAAGGAACAATCTCAGGAAAATCCCGATCCGGGAATCCAGTTACCAACCTGGCTGCATCCGAAACTAACAAATTTCAGCCTTCGAGATGTCCATTTTGTCGCTAAAGACACCATGCTGAACAAATTTTTCGACCTGGAGCTAAATAGCGCTAACGGCGTGATCCGTTCAGAAAAAACAAGGTCTACCGGGAATGTCAATTTTGAGATCAAGGCGAACGATCTTGGGTTCAACACCAAAAAAGGTAGTTATATTAACGGTGCCTGGGTGAGTGGACATCCAGAATTTGTGCTGAATAAAGAAAATAATATGCTCCTGTTGCCAAAATTTGACATGAGCATAGGCAAACAGGAATTTAAGGTGAATGCTGAGTTCGATTTCACAAATATCACCACCTACAATTTTACGCTTGAAAACGAAAAAACCAATTTTCAGCATTTAAAAGAGCTTCTGCCAGACACCCTTCACGAAAAACTTTCCCGCTACGATATTGCCAGGCCACTAGAAACAAATTTAAGCCTGGAAGGAAAATTTCAGTATGGCAACGTGCCTTTCATCAATGCCGATTTTTCTACGGAAGGAAATGCACTGAATATTAATGACAGTATTAATCTGAACAAAGTTTCCTTCAAGGGTTCTCTTACAAACGATTTTCAGGAAAATGGAATGCCGGGAAAACCTGATATCAAAGTTTATTTTGAAGACTTCGAAGCCAGCCTGAAGGATATTCAGTTAACGGCGAATAATTCTTTTTACCAATCTACTGAAGAAATAAAAAACCTGGTTGACGCTACAGTAAAAATCAACGGTTCCAGCCAGAGTTTAGCAAACGTATTAAAAAATGATAATTTTGATTTTAAAGGCGGTGATTTTAGCCTGAACACGCATATTGCCGGCGATATAACAGATATTGAACAGATTTTTGATTCTTCAACCGGTAAATTCACAATGAAGAATACCCGAGTGGTATTGAAAGAAAACCAGCTTCAGTTGCCGATCGAATTAGTCGACCTTAATTTAAATAATGAAAGTTCTGTATTGAACAGCCTGGTCGTTAATTTACCGAACGGGGAAAACCTGGTCTTCCAGGGAAATGTTCAGCATACCTCTTCCCTCCTCTCTAATGATCCAAAAATTCCCGCGGCCGCCAGCGTTACTTTAGATTCAGATGAATTGAACCTGAATGACCTTATTGGTACCGCTATGGAATTTATTCCGAAGAATGAAAAAAAGAGCGACCTGAAAACACTGCATGAAACTTTTGCTGCTATTTACAAGAAATTCAGGCCACAATTCAAACTAAATCTGAAGGCTCTGAATTACAATGGTATTACGCTGAACGATCTGGATGCCGATGTAAGGTTGCTAGATGCTGAGACGATCATCTTTGATGATTTTGACTTTCGGTATCAGGGTGCGAGAACCATGCTGAATGGAACTGTAAGAGTTCCTGATCCCGGAGAAGCTAGTGTGGAACCAATTTTCATAAAAGTTGCTACCGAATCTTCAGGCCCTATTAGTGTTTTCCAGGATTTGTTCAACATCCAACTTATGAAAATCAATAAAGGCGAATATGCCTTTAAAGGAAATGTGGAAGGAAATATTCAGAAATTCGAGCAGATCCTGAACAATACCCAGGGTAATCTTAAACTGAAAAATGCCAGTTTTTACTATCCCAATGCTGCTTCAGATATTGTGTTGGATTCCCTGAATATCGCGGTTGATCATTCAGATGTACGCATCGACCGGTTTAAAATTGAAGTTGGTGATCACCATCCTTTCGCCCTGAGCGGACAGATCAATGATTTTCCGGGATTTTTGCTGGACGACGTAAAGAAAACAGGAAACATTTCAGTAGATCTCGATGCCCGGTTCGTAGACATGGATCAATGGCTGAAAACTATCAATTCTATGGAAAAAGATTCCGTTAAACAAGATATGGAAAGCGGAAAGCTTGAAGCGGTTTTTCAGGATGCTTACGAATTTCATCCCTCCCTGAACATAAAAATTGATTCGCTTAAATACCAAGACCTCATCACTGAAAAAATGAATGCCCGGGTTCTTTTCAAAAATGATTCGGTGGTAGAATTAGAGGAGCTGAAACTTAAGTATAAGAAATCAGGTGCACGAATAGTTGGCGCCGTGACCGCACAGCATATAGCCGACTCGGTATTTAGCCAGAATCCATTTACTTTCGATTTCAAAACTGAAATTACGGGACCAAATTCCGATTTAAATGATCTCCTGAAAACCAGCAACTTCGTTTTGGAGACCGGAAATTATGAGTTTCATGGCAGCTATTCCGGTCAGGCAAGAAACATGAAGATCGCTAACTCCATAACTGGTGGTGACCTGGCTATTGGAAAATCCCGAGTAAATGTGAAAGCTGCAGATCTGGAAATACCGGTTGACAGTCTGCACCTTCAGATAAAAGATAATCTTGCTACTTTGGATCGCCTGGATATTGATCTCCCAGGAAAGAGTTCACTGGATATAAAAGGAGCGATCGATAATTTTTCAGATTTCATTAATAATAAAGACGCTAATGAATCTCATAATTCTTCTTTTACTATTCGATCACCCTATCTAAGTGATGACGATATTAAAGCGTTACTTTCTTCTGCAAATCTGGAGAAAGACACGACCAAAAGTGGCAAATTCGAGACCAGCAAACTGAAGAAGGCATTAAACGGAATCAATAATTCCTATTATCCTTTAGTGAGACTGGATATCGATTCTCTGATCATTAGCAACATTGCAGTTTCCGATTTTGGCTCCGACCTCGGATTTCAGTACAACGGGGATTTTATGATCGAAAATACGAGTTTAAAATACCGCTCGGGTTCCATAGATCTTTCTCTTGAAGTAGGTGTGCAAAGCGAAGAAAACCTGCCGGTAACCATTAATATGGACGCCAAGAACCTCGCACTTGAAAAGGTGGTGAAAGATCTTGATTATTTTCACAATACGGACCTGGAAAATACAGAAAGAATAAACGGGAATTTAAATTATGTACTGAATGCCACCGGTGTTCTAAAAAACGACGGTAGTCTTGATCTGAATTCTTTGAACGGTACGCTTCAGCTGGAACTGGACAGTCTTGCCCTGTACAATTTTAAACCGGTGATGGAAAAAGCTTTTTTAATGAAAGAAGAGCGATTCAAGCACTTACGCTTCCGTCCAATTATTCAAACTTTTAAAGTGAAAGATGGGGAGATCATCATTCCAAGAACAGAAATCCAGTCTTCAGCGCTGCACGTATTTGTCCAGGGAAAACTGAAATTAGATGAATATATTAATATCTGGCTATCCCTTCCATGGAAAAATTTGAAATCGAACGACGGAATGCAATTACCGGAAAAAACCACCTTTGAAGATGCGGGTTCCAAGTTTTATATCCAGTTAGTACAGGATAAAGATAGTGACCGGGAAAAAGATCAAAAACTGCGAACAAAATTCCGTTTAAGCGATGCAAAACTGGAAAAAAGTCTGGATGAAGAATAATTAATCTTCGTAGAACAGGAAAAATGGTTCCATTAGTCGTGCTATCTGCTCGGCATTCTGCTTAGAATATTTGTTTTCTTCAATGTACTTCTTGATCGTTGCGAGATCTTCTTCCGTTTTCACCAAATTGAATTTTGAGGAATACTTCAGAAAAACTGGCTTGGATGTTGGGCGATCAAAAATTTCGATGATATCAGTATGCCTGGAATCCCTACGAATTTTTCTATGATAAAGCTCCCTGATCTCTTCCTTCTCCCCTTCCAGCACCTGGAAAAATCGGTTGGTTTCCTTTGAATATAATAACAGGCCATGAATCTCGCATTCCTGGTTGTGTTCGCTGGTAACTCTAAATATGTTTTCTACATCCTCTTCTGAGAGATCATTTCCCACACTGCTGTAGCAAATAGTATGAGGTAACTTCATCTAACTAAAAATTTTTTTCAATATAATAATTTCTATTACTAAAAGCCTAACACTTTATTTTTAGTGAAATAGGTAAAAGGCAACTGAAAGTATTGAGTCGAAATCCCTTTCAAAACTTTTAAAATCCTTGCAAGTGTTCGAGAAATTGGAGAGGAAACAATAGAAAATAAAAAACCCACAACTTTCGTTGCGGGTTTCTGCGGAGAAAGAGGGATTCGAACCCCCGGAGGTGTGACCCTCAACAGTTTTCAAGACTGCCGCATTCGACCACTCTGCCATTTCTCCGTTAGCGGATGCAAATATAAGAAGCTTTTTTAATTACCTACAAAGATTTTTTAAAGTTTTTGAAAAAGCTTTTTATCATCGATTTAATTATCTAGATAGCCTGCTGATAATCAATAATCTCAAAAAGATTACTCTACCATTTTCTTTTCATCTCCCTTAGCATACCCAAAAGTTACCGATTTTACTTCCGGAAAATTCAGCAATGTTTTTTCTACTAGAGGATGAATTTGTGCACGCGCCACCGAAACGCCAGCCCACCCATCTTTATCGATATTCAGTAGTATATAAATCGAGTCTTGCTTCTGTTTAAAATAGACCACTTCCGCTTTATCTGGTCCGCCGCCAGTTCCGATTTGTGCAGCGGCAGCGTTAGCTGCTGCTTCTAATTGATTAACGTTAGAAACTGCTTCTATTTCCTTTTTAACAAACTGAATTCTCTCTAGTGGATCTGGTCCTCCTGCCTGAAAGTGATCGATCATCATTTTTTGATATGCATCCATGTCTTCAGGCACCATGATTACTAAAGACCTGGCTTGCTTATCAGTTGAAGAAATGTTAGAATTTCCTTCTTTTTTAGCCGTTTGTTCGGCTGAATTCTGCTTGCAACCCAAGAACGCAAGAATCAAAACCAGCATTTTTAAAACCATAAATTTCCTCCAGGAATTCATATTTTCTAAATTTAGTTTCATATAAAATTAATCATTGACCAGGTTAAAGTCTTCTTTTTTACGATTCCTTAAACATTTTATTGAATAGATTCGTTTCAGAAAAAATGCAGAAACGTATATTTACAATACCTCTTCCTTAATTAATAACGATGATGAAATTAGTTTTCCAAATTTGCATTTTTATAACCGTGAGCAACTTATTTGCTCAGAAAGAAAAAGAACTTTATCCCGAAATGATGAACCAGGACTGGCCAAATCTTCAAAAATATCGAGAAGCGAATAAAGAAATTACGGAGAAGCCTCTAGCTGTTTTTATGGGAAATTCCATTACTGAAGGCTGGGCAAATATGCATCCGCAATTTTTTACCGAAAATAATTACGTGGGAAGAGGGATTAGCGGGCAGACCACTCCGCAGATGCTAATCCGTTTTCAGCAGGATGTGATCGATCTGGAACCTCAGGTAGTGGTCATACTCGCTGGAACGAATGATATCGCCGGGAATACGGGCTATGCTTCAGAAAAAATGATCACTAATAATATTCGCTCTATGGCAACTTTAGCGCAAGCAAATGGAATTAAAGTGGTTCTTTCCTCTATTCTTCCGGCGTACGATTATTCCTGGAGACCCGGTTTAGAACCTTTTAAAAAGATCAATTCGGTTAATGAATGGTTGAAGAAGTATTCCGAAGAAAATGGGTTTACATATTTAGATTATCATTCAAAAATGAAAGATGATCGAGATGGCCTACCGGTAGAATATTCGGAAGATGGGGTACATCCAACGGCTACCGGATACGATGTTATGCAGCCAATGGCTAAGAAAGCGATTCAAGATGCCCTGGAAAATCAGTAAATGAAGCTGGTCATTTATCGTTTTAGTAGTATATTTCCGCTCCTTATTAAAAAATAAAACAAGATGAAAAATTTACTGGCAATTGCTTTAATGGCAATTCTTGTATCCTGCGGCGCCAGACAGAAAAATGTCGATAATGCCGACCCGATGAAATACGCTAACACGATCACTGCCTCAGATCTTAAAGATCACCTTTATACTTTTGCGAGTGACGAATTTGAAGGACGCGAAACGGGTGAGCCGGGACAGAAGAAAGCGGCTGAATACCTTAAAAAAGAATACAAAAGCATGAATTTGCCATCTCCAATGGGTGGTGACGATTATTTCCAGGAAGTAGATCCTAGTTATTTCAAAAAAGGAAATATCAAATCTACTGAAAACGTGATGGCATTTTTAAAAGGATCTGAAAAGCCGGATGAGATCGTAGTAGTTTCTTCTCATTATGACCATATCGGAATTAGTGATGATGGTCAAATTAATAATGGTGCAGACGATGACGGTTCTGGAACTGTTGGGGTTCTTGAGATCGCCCAGGCTTTCGAAAAAGCAGCCAAAGACGGTTATACACCAAGACGCTCTATTCTTTTTCTAAATGTGACCGGAGAAGAAAAAGGCTTAATCGGTTCAAAATATTATACAGATAATCCTGTTTTTCCTCTTGAAAATACGGTAGCCGATTTGAATATTGACATGATTGGCCGTGTAGACAAAGAACACGAGGGAAAAGGTGATTACATTTACCTTATCGGGAGTGATAAATTAAGTACCGATCTTCATGAACTAAGTGAAGAAGTAAACAAAAAGTATATGAATCTGAACCTTGATTATACTTATAATGATGAGAATGATCCGAACCGTTTTTACTACCGTAGCGACCATTACAACTTCGCGAAGCACAATGTGCCGATCATTTTTTACTTTAACGGAGTTCATCCAGATTATCACAAACCAACAGACACTCCAGACAAGATCAATTATGACATGCAGGCAAAAAGAGCGCAATTGGTTTTCTTAACTGCCTGGGAAATTGCCAATCGTCCTGAGAGACTGGTTGTAGATAAAGCTGTAGAGGAAAATGCTTCTAAATAAGATTTTGAAATATAAACAATTTAAGAGCCCGGTTTTCCCGGGCTTTTTTTATTTCAGGTAATAGCAAAGTTCCTTTTCATCGTTTGGTAACCTGAACATTTTACTAAATTCAAAGCCTAGTTTTTCCAGTAATTTTCTGGAAGCAGCGTTAGTTGGAACAGTGATCGCTGCCAGTTGCTCGAGTTGAAAGTCTTCGGAAGCCTTATCAACGAGTTTTCGGGTCGCTTCGAAAGCATAGCCTTTTCCTTCAAATTCCTGTAATAGAGCGAAACCCAAATCCACCAGGTTCAATCCGTCGCGTTTATATAATCCGCTAACGCCTATTTTCATCTGGTCCTCTTTCCGAATTATCGTGAAACTGGAATAACCTATTTGCTCTCGCTGGCTGATAATTTTTTCTGAAATATATTCAGCAGCAGCTTCAACTGAATGAATATTCCTTTCGCCAATATTCTGAAGCCATTTTGGAGAATTCAGAAGTCGAAAAAATAATTCCGCATCCTCCAGATCGGTTGGTTTCAGTATGAGTCTTTCCGTAGAATAAAGTGGCGCCAATTAGTTTTTATCTTCCAATAGTGGGACAAATCGGAAAGCCCCGAATTCCGTTTTATCAAATTCTTTCGGAGATTTTCTTATAAACAGTGTCATGGTTTGTACCTCATCTCCCACTGGTATCACCAATCTTCCGCCAACTTTTAACTGTCCAAGAAGGTCTTTCGGAACAAATGGGGCACCGGCAGTGACAATGATCTTATCAAAAGGGGCATATTCCGGCAAACCTTTATAACCATCACCAAAACTGAGATATTTTGGCCGGTATCCTATTTTACTCAGGAAAACTTTGGTCTTTTTAAAAAGCTCTCGCTGCCGCTCAATACTGTACACTTTAGCGCCCAGTTCGCAAAGTACTGCGGTTTGATAACCACTCCCAGTGCCTATTTCGAGAACTTTTTCGCCACGTTTGACTTCGAGTAGCTGCGATTGAAATGCCACCGTATAAGGCTGGGAGATCGTCTGGTCAGCGGCAATAGGAAAAGCTTTATCCTGGTACGCGTGATCCTCAAAACTGCTGTCCATAAACAAATGCCTGGGTATTTTGCCAATTGCGGCCAAAACCTTCTCATCGGTCACTCCTTTTTTCTTGACGGTTCTTACCAGCTGTTGCCTTTTTCCCTGATGTCGGTAGGTATCTTTCAATTCCGGATTGGTTTAGACCTTAAAAATAGAGAAACCAATCGGAAAAATCCAAGTCAATTTGAACCGGATTCGTTCCCGGAATTATAAACTATTTACAATCAAAATGCTATTTTTGTGAAAAACGCAAAAATATGCTGAAAGCAGGCGTTCTGGGTGCAGGACATCTTGGGAAAATTCATCTCAAACTTTTAAACCAGTCAGAAAAATATGAGCTTATCGGTTTTTATGATGCCGATAAAGAAAATGCCAGGAAAGTCAGTGAAGAATTTGGTTACCGCGCATACGATAACCTGGATGACCTAATTGCTGATGCTGATATGGTAGATGTGGTCACTCCTACTCTTTCCCATTTTGAAGTTGCCAAAAAAGTCATTTCGGCTGGGAAGCATCTTTTTATAGAAAAGCCAATCACCAATACTTATGCTGAAGCAGAGGAGCTGATTGCACTCGCTGAAAAACATCAGGTGAAAGGCCAGGTTGGGCATGTGGAACGGTTTAACCCGGCATTCCAGTCGGTTACAGACCGTATTGAAAACCCAATGTTCATTGAGGCGCATCGCCTGGCTGAATTCAACCCACGTGGCACCGATGTTCCCGTAGTTCTGGACCTTATGATCCATGATATTGACGTGATCTTAAGCGTGGTAAAATCAGAAGTTAAAAAGATCAATGCCAGCGGAGTTTCAGTAATAAGTGATACTCCAGATATCGCAAATGCCCGAATCGAATTTGAAAATGGCTGTGTAGCGAACTTAACAGCCAGCCGCATCAGCATGAAAAATATGCGGAAATCAAGGTTTTTTCAGAGAGACGCTTACATCTCAGTAGATTTCCTGGAGAAAGTTTCTGAAGTAGTTAAAATGAAAGATGCTCCTGAAGAACCTGATGATTTCGCCATGATCCTTCAAAATGCGGAAGGTGTAAAAAAACAGATCTACTTTGATAATCCTTCGGTTTCAGCCAATAATGCCATCCTGGATGAGCTCGAAACTTTTGCTGATGCGATCGAAAATGATCAGGAACCGGTCGTAACACTTTTACAGGGAGCCAAAGCATTAAAAGTCGCTAACCAGGTTATCGCAAGTTTTGATCAATAAATGAATTAGAAGGATGCTTCCTTCAGAATTTAAAACAGTTAGAATGAAAAATATAGCAGTAATTGGAGCAGGAACGATGGGGAACGGAATTGCCCATACTTTCGCCCAGTACGGATACAAAGTTCAATTAATAGACATCAGTGAAAAAAGCCTGAAAAAAGGTATGGAAACTATTTCCAAAAACCTGGACAGAATGGCCTCCAAAGAGAAGATCACTGAAGAAGATAAGCAGGCAACGCTGGATAATATCACTACATACAGTAGTATTTCTGAAGGTGTGGAATATGCAAGCCTCGTGGTGGAAGCAGCTACAGAGAATACCGAACTGAAGTTGAAGATTTTCCGCGAGCTGGACGAGGCTACTTCTGAAGATACCATTTTAGCTTCTAATACCTCCTCGATTTCCATAACTCAGATCGCTTCTGTAGTTTCTCACCCGGAAAGAGTCATCGGGATGCACTTTATGAATCCGGTGCCGGTAATGAAACTGGTGGAGATCATTCGTGGGTATAATACCAGCGACGAGATCACTGAAATTGTGATGGAATTATCTAAAAAACTGAATAAAGTACCGGTAGAAGTGAATGATTACCCGGGATTCGTGGCTAACAGGATTCTAATGCCAATGATCAACGAAGCGATCGAGACGCTTTACAACGGTGTGGCCGGTGTTTACGAAATTGACACGGTAATGAAATTGGGAATGGCTCATCCTATGGGACCACTCCAACTGGCAGATTTTATAGGTCTCGACGTTTGCCACTCTATACTGGAGGTGATGTATGAAGGCTTTAAAAATCCGAAATATGCACCATGCCCGTTATTAACCAATATGGTTCGTGCAGGAAAAATCGGGGTGAAATCTGGTGAAGGATTTTATGATTATGCTGAAAGCCGAAAAGCAGAAAAAGTTTCTTCCCAGTTTGCTTCCTAATTGTTCAACTAAGAATTTAATTTGACCAAGATACTTCCATTTAAGGCGGTTAGGCCAGCCAGGCCCTATGCCGGTCTGGTAGCTTCCCGCCCATACGAAGATTACAGCGAGAACGAATTGCGCGCTCAACTGGAATACAACCCGTATACCTTCCTTCATATCGTGAATCCTGGCTATAAATTTCAGCATGATATTGGTGGTGACCGCCGATTTGAAATGGTTCGCAACCGCTACCTGGAATTCCGGGAAGAAGGAACATTTATCCAGGATAAAACGCCTTGTTTTTATGTATACCAGATCAAAAATCGCGGGATGACCTGCTGCGGAATCATAGCTGCTGCCAGTGCTGAAGATTATGAGCGAAATGTGATCAAAAAACATGAAGATACCATTGCTCCCCGTGAACAAATCTTCAAAGAATATTTAAAAGTCGTTGGTTTTAATACCGAACCGGTACTTTTAACTTACCCTGATAGCGAGGTAATCACTTCGGTTCTTGAAGAAACCATGAAGAAAAGGCCGGAGTACGAGTTTGCAACTGCCAATAAAGAATTGCATACCCTCTGGAAAATTTGTGATGAAGAGAACGTTGGCAAAATCCGGAAGGAATTTGGCAATATGTCTAAGATCTATATTGCAGATGGTCATCATCGTAGCGCTTCCTCCTATTTGTTAGCTCAGGAATGCAAAGAGGCCAACCCCGATCATAATGGAGAAGAGCCTTATAATTATTTCATGAGCTATCTTATTGCGGAAAGTAACCTTCGCATCTATGAATACAGCAGGTTGGTGACCGATCTTAATGGCTATTCCAAAGAAGAGTTTTTGATTAGGCTTGATGAGTGGTTCCGTATCGAAAATCGTGGATATGAAATTTATAAGCCCTCCCAGAAACATCATTTTAATATGTATCTTGACGGAGAATTCTATTCGTTATATCTGCGGAATACCAATTACGAATTCAGCGATTCATTGAGCAGGCTTGATTCTTATATTTTGTACGAAAAAATTCTCAAACCAGTTTTGGGCATTCAGGATCTTAGGCATGACAAAAGAATCACCTATGTTCACGGACGTAATGATTTAATTGAATTAAAAACAAGGATCGACAGTGGCGAATTCCAGGTTGGCTTCGGAATGCTTCCGGCAAACATCGAAGAAATTAAACAAATTGCCGATGAAAATTTGACGATGCCGCCAAAAAGTACTTATATTGAGCCCAAATTACGTAGTGGTCTCACTATCTATGAGTTCTAGCATTAAACAGCCACCAATTCCCTGCTTCTGGTGGGTGATCCTGATTTGAACCAAGAATTTATTTTAGGATGAATATTTCAGAAAATATAAAAAAATACCGGGAGGAACTTCCGGAAAATGTACAACTGGTTGCGATCTCTAAAACCAAACCAAATGAAGACCTGATGGAGGCTTACCGAGCCGGTCAGCGAATTTTTGGTGAGAACAAGATCCAGGAAATGACCGATAAATGGGAAGCACTTCCTAAAGATATCAAATGGCATATGGTTGGGCATGTTCAAAGCAATAAGGTGAAGTATATGGCACCTTATGTAAGTTTGATCCATGCGGTCGACAGTTTAAAACTGCTAAAAGAGATTAACAAGCGAGCACGGCAAAATGAAAGAACCATAGATTGCCTGCTGCAGATCAAAATTGCTGAAGAAGATTCCAAATTCGGCATTTCAAAAGCTGAAGCCAGAGAGATACTGCAATCTGAAAAATTCAGAAAAATGGAGCACGTGAAAGTAGTTGGTCTTATGGGGATGGCAACTTTCACCGATGATGAAACGCAGGTAAAAAAGGAGTTCAACCGGCTGAAAAGTATCATGGAAGATTTTCAACAGGACTTTCCATTTTTAAAAGAGCTTTCAATGGGAATGAGTGGCGATTACCACCTTGCCCTGGAATCTGGCACGACTATGGTTCGTATTGGGAGCAGTATTTTTGGAGAGAGAAATTAAAATTTAGAAAAAAGAGTATTTGTACGCGATTTTAGACATAGAAACTACCGGAGGGAAGTATAATGAAGAGGGGATCACCGAGATTGCGATCTATAAGTTTGACGGTGAAAAGGTAGTTGATCAATTTATCAGTTTAATTAATCCTGAGCAACCCATTCAGCCATTCGTGGTAAACCTAACTGGTATCAATAACGATATGCTGCGCAATGCACCGAAATTCTACGAAGTTGCTAAACGCATCGTAGAAATTACTGAAGATTGCATCTTGGTGGCACACAATGCGAAATTTGATTATCGCATTCTCAGAACAGAATTTCGGCGTCTTGGGTTCGAATATGAACGCAAAAGCCTTTGTACGGTTGAATTGTCTAAAAAGCTCATTCCGGATATGCCTTCCTACAGCCTTGGGAAACTGGTTCGTTCACTGGGCATTCCTTTAAGCGATCGGCATCGCGCAGCCGGAGATGCGCAGGCAACGGTAAAGTTATTCAAAATGCTGCTGAATAAGGATGTGGAAAAAGACATCCTGAAAGAGCATGTACGAATGGAACCTAAAAAAAGCCTGGATACTAAACTGGTCTATATTCTCGAAGAATTGCCTTCATCTACCGGGATTTACTATTTCCACGATGAAAATGGCGAGATTATTTACGTGGGAAAATCTAGGAATATCCGTAAAAGAGTGAATCAGCATTTCACGAACGAAAATGCGAAGTCACGGGAAATGCAGAAAAAGGTCGCCTCGGTTTCTTATGAAAGTACCGGAAATGAACTTGTGGCCTTGCTCAAAGAAAACCAGGAGATCAAAGAACTAAAGCCTAAGTATAACCGGGCTTTGAAAAGAGATATTTTCAGCCACGCTTTATATCACTTCAAAGATGACCAGGGTTATATCAACCTGAAGATAGGCAGAGCTTCAAAAAATAAAAAGAATATTACCACTTTCAGCACCTTGCGTTCGGCTAAAAATGCACTGGAAAGCTGGGTGCAGGAATATGAATTATGTTCCCGTCTGGGTGGCTTGCACAACGGCTCGGGGAACTGTTTTAATTATTCTATAAAAAGCTGTCGCGGCGCCTGTGTGGAAGAAGAGCCGGTAGCAGAATACAATGAACGCGCGCAGCAATTAATAGACCGTTATTCTTACGAGAATCAGAATATGATCCTGATAGGACGAGGAAGAGATGTGGATGAAAAATGTGCGATTTTGATTGAAGATGGAGAGTTTAAGGGAAGCGGCTACTTCAATTTAAATCACCAAATCAATAACCTGGATATCATTAAGTCTATCATTACACCAATGAAGAACAATCGTGATGCTCAGCATATTATCCAGAGTTATTTGAGGAAAAAGCACAATTTTAAAATCATCCAATTATCTGTTCATGAATAAATTATTCACTACACTCTTTCTTCTCTTTACTTTTTTAAGCAACGCGCAGAGCTTCAACAGTAAGAACGCTTCGGTAACTACCGAAGACCTGAGAACCAATCAATATCCATTAGATACCGCTGCGCATGCCTTAGTGATTTTTGAAAAAGGCTTTAGCGAATTCGATGCAAAGGAAGAATATGACCTGGTCACTGAATATGTTCATAAAATCAAGGTTTTAGACAAAATGGGCATTGATGAGGTCGCAACCGTTGAAATTCCTCTGAGTAAATCCTACAGCTCCTCTGCAGAAGAACGAGTAAAAGACCTAGAAGCTTATACCTATAAACTGGTAGATGGTAAACTTTCATCCTTTAAACTAAACCCGGAAGAAGTCTATACGCAGAATTTTGACAATTACGATTTGATGAAATTCACCTTTCCGAATGTTTCTCCAGGTGACGTGCTGGTTTATAAATACAAACTGATATCTCCCTTTAAGTTTACCTTTACCGGTTGGGAGTTTCAAAGCAAAATCCCAAAAATTCATAGTGAATTCACCTCAAAGATCCCGGGGAATTATGATTACCACATAGCCCTGGTGGGACCATTAAAATTAACCGATTTGAAATCGGAGATCGTGGAAAGGTGCATCAGTTTTAACAGGGCGGCAAATCCTGCAGATTGTTCCCAAAACCTTTATACTATGGATGATATTCCTGCTTTTAAGGAGGAAGAATACATGACAAGCGAAAGGAATTATAAAAGTCGGTTGAAATTTGAATTAAAATCCATCACACGTCTGGATGGTTATATAGATAAAATAACCAAGGAATGGGAAGATGTGGACGATTATCTTTTGAAGGAAAAAGGAATTGGAAAGCAATGGAAAAAAGACCGACTGGTTGAAGAATTATTGCCTGCCAGTATTAAGAATATACCTGACGCGCTGGAAAAGGCCAAAGCTATCTATGCTTTTATTAAAGACAATTATAAATGGAATGGCGAATACCAGATCCACGATGATCTCAAACTAAAGGATATCCTAAAAGATCACACCGGCAATATCATGTTACTGAATACCTTGCTTTACAACCTTTATAAATCAGAAGGTTATGAGGTTGACCCTATCATGGCATCTACCAGGTCACATGGTTTCATCACCAAGATCCATCCTATCTTGAGCGATTTCAATTATTTTTTTGTGAGTGTCAATGTTGATGGAAAAAATTATTATGCCGATGCCAGTGAAAAATACCTGGATTTTGGCCGACTTCCTTACCGAGCACTGAATAGTTATGCCAGGCTGCTGGACACCGAAAAAGGAAGTTCCTGGATCGATATTCAACCAGAGGATTATTCGGCTATAAGTTTCAGAGATTCCATTGCTGTGCAAAAAGATGGTTCTGCGATAGGTTTCTCTAAGCAAACATTTTCAGGATATAAAGCGTATAATATCCGGAAAGAACTTTCGGAAACTGAAAGAGAGAATTATTTTACAGAATTCAGCAATCCTAACGATCACGCCAGGACTACTAACTTGAATATTACTCATGAAAATGACTTGGAAGAAGACCTGGAAATCACCTATGAGCTGAAAAATGCCAGCCAAAAGATTGATAATCAGATCTATTTTAATCCGTTTTCGTTCAAATTCTTTCAGGAAAATCCTTTCAACCTGGACAAAAGAACGTATCCGATCGATTTCGGATATAAGGACATGTTTCAGTATTCCATTCAATTATATATTCCTGAAGGATATAGCGTTGCAGAGATGCCCGAGGCAAAAGCCCTAAGATTACCTGGAAACAAAGGTTCATTTATTTTTTCGGCTGTAAAAATCAGCGAAAATGCGTTGAGCATACAGTGCCGGGTAAATTTCACAGAAGCCGTTTACGGTCCGGAATATTATGAAGGTTTGAAGAAATTCTTCAATGAAATTCTCGCAGTTCAGGAGCAATCGCTTATCGTGCTGAAAGAAAATAGTTAAATTTGATGGTTAACCTTAAATAGCAGTTCTTGAAACACCCTGAGTATCCAGCCTGGAAACAGAAACTTCATGAGATCATTTATGAAGCCGATACTCCTGCCGGGAAGTTATTCGATATTGTTCTGTTATTTTTCATTGTGGTAAGCGTGGTGCTGGTCATGCTCGAGAGCATCACCTCTATCAACACGGAGTACGCGGAAACTTTTTACGTAGCTGAATGGGTCATCACGATCATTTTCACGATTGAATACGTTCTCCGAATTTTAGTCATCAAACAACCGCGAAAATATATTTTCAGTTTCTACGGAATCGTTGATCTGCTGTCCACGCTCCCGAGTTATATCAGTTTTTTCTTTGGTGGTCAGAACTTGTTGCTCACCATTCGCGCGCTCCGATTATTAAGGGTTTTCAGAATTTTGAAGGTGACACGCTACATCGGCGAATCGAACAAACTTGCTTCTGCCCTTCGGAACAGTAAAGCTAAAATCCTTGTTTTTCTATTTGCGGTTCTGATCATTTGCGTCATTGCCGGAACCTTAATGTACCTCATCGAAGGCGAAAATGGTGGTTTCGACAATATCCCGCTAAGCATCTACTGGTGTATCGTAACTCTTACCACGGTTGGTTTTGGAGATATCGCGCCAATTACTCCACTGGGAAGACTTATCGCGTCGCTCATCATGATCATGGGTTACGGAATCATTGCCGTACCAACCGGTATCGTTAGCGCCGAATATAACAAAGCCGGAAAAGAGGAAGATCATAACACCCAGGTTTGCCCAAATTGTAATGCGCACAGGCATGTGAATAATGCCAATTATTGCCATAAATGCGGACATTTGCTGAATGGCTAATTATCTTATCACCATATCAGGACCGACCGCGATTGGCAAGACGGCACTTTCGATCAAACTGGCCCGGCATTTCGATACTGAAATCATTTCAGCCGATTCCCGACAATTTTTTAAGGAAATGTACATCGGCACTGCTGTCCCAGAACCGGAAGAACTTGCCGCAGCACCGCATCATTTTATTCAGCATATTTCCATAAGAGATAATTATTCTGTTGGAGATTTTGAACGTGACGGCATTCAAAAACTCGAAGAACTTTTCAGGGATCATACTATTGTGATCATGGTTGGCGGCAGCGGTCTTTATCTCAAAGCGATTGCTGAAGGCCTGGATGACTTTCCAGAGATTGATCCAAAAATTCGAGAGAAACTCAAAGAACAACTGGATAAAGAAGGAATTGACCAGCTTCAGAAGCAGTTATTTACCTTAGACCCGGAATACTATCGAACGGCAGATGTTCAGAATCCTCATCGTCTAATTCGCGCTTTAGAGATCTGTATTGGTACTGGAAAACCATTCTCCAGTTTCCTGAATCAAACAAAAGCTGAAAGGAATTTTCAAATTATCCCAATTGGCCTTACCGCAGATCGTGAGATCATCTATGACCGGATCAATCGGCGGGTTGAAATCATGATGGAGAAAGGACTGGAAGTTGAAGCCAGGGAACTTTATCCTTCCCGAGAACTGAATGCTCTAAATACCGTTGGATACAAGGAACTCTTTGATTATTTCGATGGAAATTTGGATAAAGAAACGGCTATTTCAGAAATTAAAAAGAATACCAGGCGATTTGCCAAAAGACAGTTAACCTGGTTTCGCAAAGATGACTCTATTCGATGGTTCGACCATCAAAGTTCTTCCGAAGAAATAATTGCTTTTATTGAATCAGAAATTAATTCTTGATGATGATTCGCCGAATAATATCCTTTTTATTGCTTTTGATCTTCAGCACATAAGCGGCTTCCTGTAACGGCCCCACATCCATAGAGTATTCCATCCTGTCACCTTTGAAATCTTTCGCGGCAATGAAACGCCCGCGATGGTCAAAAACTTCAATTCTTGTAATGCTAACATCTGAAGGTGTGGCAACGGTAAAACTTCCAGAGTTAGGGTTTGGATAAACGAAAGTATATTTGGTTCCAGGTGGTAAGTTTCCGCAATTCTCTCCTTCAACCGTTACGATAATTGTCTCAGTGGCTGAATTTCCATAATTATCGGTTGCGGTAACTTCCACTAAATTATTACCAAAGTCATCACAGGTAAATTCAGTCTGACTCAATTCATAGGTCACTTCTTCGGAACAAAGATCTGAGGAGCCAATATCGATATCTTGAAAATTTAAGACTGCACTGCCTTCTTCTCCAATCTGTAGCGTGATGTCTCGCAATTGCAGATCTGGCGCTGTTCTGTCAATAACTGTTACCGGGATGACACAACTGCCATCCTGAGCACCGGAATAGGTCAAGGTTATTTCCGTTTCCCCTACATCTTCACAGCCAAATGTAAGTTGGCTTGCCTCGAGGGTCAATCCGTCGGCACTGCCGGAATACAGGCTTGTAATAGCTATCGTCTGCGTAGCATCTTCCCTGAGAAAAACTGTCAGATCTTCAGCACAGCGAAAATCACCCGTATTTTCTTCTGGATTCACTGTAATACTTACCGTGACAGTGCTGGAATTGAATTCCCCATCGGTAGCGTGGTAGGTAAAAAAGTCGGTTCCGGAAAAACCATTTTCGGGAGTATAAGTAAAAGATCCATCTGAATTTAGCTCCAGTAATCCATTAGCCACATCTTCTACCAGCACCGCGAAGATTTCATCTCCGTTCGGATCGGAATCGTTAGCCAGAATCCCATCCTGTGCCGAGACATTTAGCGTAGTATTGAAATCTGTTTCATAAAAATCGGCTTTTGCAATAGGATAACCTTCTGAATCATCAACCACCGTGATGGTGACCGTGGCCACTCCTTCTCCTCCCTCATCGGTCGCATAATAACTGAAACGATCTTCGCCAACGAAGCCATTATCTGGCGTATAGGTAAAAGATCCGTCCTCCTGTAGCACCACCGTTCCATTGGAAGCATCATCAAGCAGGAATGCCCTCAGCTCCACACCTTCCGGATCATAGTCATTGATCAAAACACCAGGCGCATCGATATTTAAAACAGTATTGATCAGGGTAATGTATTCGTCGGCTATAACAATGGGCTGCAGGTTTTGACCTTGCAGCATATGTATGCTGACCTCCACAGTTTCTGAATTCAGCTCACCATCGGTTACGTAATAAGTAAAAGTATCCTTTCCGAAGAAATCGGTATCAGGTATATATTGGAAAGAACCGTCATCATTCAATGTCAAAGTCCCGAAGTTGGTGCTGTTTACCAGAACGATGCTTAGATCGTCACCTTCCGGATCAAAATCATTCGCCAGGATCCCGTTTTCTGCGGAAACATTTAATATTTGATTTCCAGGCACCTCGTACCGATCAATATTGGCAATTGGTGCCTGGTTTCCGTCAGAATTGACCACTACCATAATCGCAACGGTACATTCATCAGTATTTCCCGCATTATCAGTCACGATAAACTGAATGTTCCGCAAACCTTCATCATCCGAAGTAAATTGCGTCTGGCTTAGTGAGAAAGAGGCAATTCCGCAATTATCCATACTTCCACCATCCAGATTTGCCGGATCGACTTCTACCGTTTCCCCTTCATTCACTGTAACCTGGTATTCCAGGATACATCTCGCGAATGGAGCCATCTGGTCTTCGGGTTGCAAATAAATATCACAATAGTCAGATTGATCCTGATAGGTAGCAGTCACGCGGATATACGGATCGCTGTTGGGATCAAAGCTTGACCCGGCCAAAACATCCTGTGTAATGGTAGCACCCTCGATAGTGGTTGAAACGACCGTAGAAAAATCTGGAACCCAGTAATTACAATTACCATCTGCCGGCACGGTATAATTCTGCGGACAGTTTATTCGAAGGATTTCCTGATTGGATAGTTCAATTGTTACAGGAATGGTACAGTTTGAACTATTTCCATTCGAATCTGTCGCGGTTACTGTTACATTGATAGTGTTACCATCGTCAGCCGCTGTAAATTGACTTCTATCCGCTTCCAAAACAATATTCTGACCGTCACAATTATCTCGATAGGAATTCAATAAATCTTTTGGGTCCAAAATTCCGGTTGTTCCGCTTTGAAATGTAAAAGTATAGGCAGATTTGCATTCTATAACCGGGGCCTGATCATCTGTAACCGTAATTTTAAAACTGCAGGTATCTTCATTTCCTGCCGCATCCCTGGCGACATATGAAATGGTGGTAGTTCCTACCGGAAATACTTTTCCACTATTCAAACCTGTATCATCTGTTCTTTCCACCACTGGATCACCGCTGTTATCAGTGGCAAGAGGAGTTTCAAATTCAACTAAAGCCCCACAAACACCATTATCGTTACTTAACTCGATATCTTCAGGACAATCAATAACAGGCGGTTCGGTATCAGAGGTATTAATCAGTCTATAAGTTACTTCACATACTGCTACATTATTATACTTATCGGTTACTGTTAAGGTAATATCATAATTTCCTTCTTCGGTTATTTCAGTCCCGGGAGCAGGAACCTGAACAATTTCTAGTTCTTCATAATCAGAACAGTTATCAGAAATTCCGAATTGATCTACCACCTCGGGCAGTTCGTACACTCCATTTGCCGGAATTTCACGGGTTTGGACTTCAGCAGGGCAGATGATTAATGGTTTTCCTACATCTTTAACCGTCACATTCACCGTACAGGAATATTCTTCTCCTGTATCCTTGTCTTTCGCATTAATCACTAACGGAAATGTACCAATATCGTCACAGGTGAATTGCTGATTGGTCAATTCAAATTCAAGGTTTGAAATATCACTAGTGATAAATTCTGAAGTAGGGATTTCTTTAACCGGAGAATTGATGGCATCGTCTCCAAGATTTACTGTTAATTCGCCAATACACTCAAATTCATACTGCTCTTCAGTTGTAATTTCAATAGTGACAGTACAATTACTGGTATTTCCGGCAGAATCTGTCACTGTTATAAGAACATCTGTGGTTTGTTCTATTGGTGCATCTACACCGGGCGTTTGGGAATACGAAAGGTTGGTATCACAATTATCGGTTATCTGTAATTCCGTTTCAAAATCTGGAACCAAATATGTTTCGCCTTCCGGCAGCGTGATTTGCCAAATATTATCAGAACAGTCGATTACCGGAGCTTCATTATCTTCAACTATAATATCAAAACTACAGGTTGAGCTATTATTGGATCCATCTGTAGCAGTAAATGTTATGGTTGTTGACCCGACCGGAAATTCATTTCCGGAAACAGGACCTTCAGTTTGTGTCATCGTAGGAGTTTCTCCGGAATCATCTGTAGCGTTAGGAGATTCAAAATTAACAACCGCTCCACAAACACCGGGATCATTATCAACCTCAATATTGTCAGGACAGTCAAATTCCGGGGCTTCCGTATCCTCCGCCTCCTCAACAATAACTTTAACGATTGTAGTACAGCTACTTTCATTTCCCTGTTCATCTGTTACTGTTAGTGTGACTGTATTATCACCTTCATTTGCAGCTGTAAAACTTTCTTTATCTATGGTAAGCGTTACATCCCCACACAAGTCATTGGAACCATCGTCAATGTCCTCAGCAGTAATAGTTTTTGTTGCGCTCGAATTTAAAGTGATTTCAAAGTCAGAAACACAAATGGATTCGGGCGGTGTAATATCAGCCGAAGGTGTTCTTTGGTAAATTTCTAAGTCAAATTCGATTCGTGAAGGAAAAAATGAATGGGTAAAAAAATTGTCAACATGCGTTCCAAAAATTTTTGAATTGTCAACATAAA
>CAXPUM010000016.1:0-34687 GCA_964220295.1 Flavobacteriaceae bacterium
ATTCCAAAGAAGGGCTGGAACTGCAAAAAGCCAGCAAGTTGCAAATGGCCATTATTGGTTGGAAACTCTGGGTCACTAAAAACGCGCTGGATTAATATTGAATGAGTGACTGAACTTCATAGTTCTTCAGTTTTTCAGCTCCTTTTAAAAATTCAAGTTCGATCAAAAAATTGCAGGCTACGATCTTCCCTCCACATTTTTCGATCAGTTTACAGGTAGCCTCGGCCGTCCCGCCAGTAGCCAGCACATCATCATGTAATAGTATGTTATCGCCGGGTTTTATTGCATCCAAATGTATTTCTAACGTATCCTTCCCGTATTCCAGGTCATAGGTTTGTGAATGTTTTTCAGCTGGTAATTTTCCAGGTTTTCTTACCGGTATGAATCCTGCTTGCAGCTTTTGAGCCAGTAAAGTGGCGAAGAAAAAGCCCCTCGATTCTATCCCCACAACTTTATCTACTTGCTTCCCATTCAGTAGTTCAATGAATTGATCTGTTACTAAATTCAATGCTTCAGGATGCAATAAGAGTGGTGTGATATCTTTATAAATAACTCCTTTCTTCGGAAAATCTGGAATATCCCTAATCAGTTCTTTTAAATTCATAATTATACGGTTACAGCATGGTTTAGATACTTTCGAAACGGAAGCATTTCAGAATAAATTTTCACCAACATATCTTGAAAATCTTCTGCTTTGATCTCTTTTTCTGAAAAATCATGAGTTACCACAAAACTCTTTCGGCGCAGCAATTCAATATATTCATGATCTTTTGAATATCCTTTAGGCGCCGTTTTGAGAGGTTCGACTTCCAGCATTTCACCAAAGGTTTTCTTAAAACTGGATTTTTTGAGAATTTTAATCAATTCTTCACCATTATAATCTATTGCCGCCCGTATACTATCGAGCGTTTTCTTCTTGGGTTTATAAAATCCGCCTGCGACAAATTTTTCATTAATGCCAATATGGATATAAAAATCTCCAGTCCCTTTCTCTTTGTCAAGACCGGCTCCAAAATGATCTTTATATATAGGTTTATTCGGATGAAAAAGCAGGTTATTATTAATCCTGTTGATAGCCTGTTTACCGGTTGTGGGATGATAATCTGGGTCTACTTTAGCCAATTTGATATCCAGCTCGTTCAGCCATTCTATATACTCGTCTCGTATTTGATGGTATTCACCCCTATGCTCATCCATCCAATCTTTCGAATTATTTTTATTCAACTTTTTCAAAAAAGTAAATAACTTCTGAAAGTCCATTTTTTTATTTTAAAGATAGACAAATGCCTTTAGTTCTCCAGGATTACCTCAATTTTCTCTAAGGAAGAAGTAACGCTTAATAGGTCAAAAAAACTGAAATTCAGGCTTTTGCATCACAATTTTTTGAATAACGTTAATATTGAGTATACAATCAGCTTATATTAGTTGGGCCTAATCATTTAAACCAACCAGTCATGAAGTATAAACAACTGGGGAATTTAATTCATATTCCTGAAGTGAACTTAAAACCACTTGAGAACAGGGCTGATATCAAATTCAATTACTATTTGTCAAGTAGGGTCAATGGGAAGAATATTGATTTGGATATAACAACGAAACTTTTTGACGAAGATCAGATGTATATCCGAAAGGCCTGTTATCGAGTTCGGCTGGGAGAAATTGAAAATTGCGTGAAATACAACCTAATCGATCATATGCGATACCTTGGGATTAAAGATGAAGACATACCTGTTTCACTTGTTAAGACCGGTATCACAAGTCACGCAATAAAGTGTTCAAGTTCTAACGCTTATTAGTGATTAGGAAATTTTCTTTTTTGGTTTTAACCCCGTTATTGATTTAGCGGGGTTATTTTTATAATTGCATTTCCAATTTAAGAATTTATGCCTGTAAGAGTGATCTTACTATTATATCTTTTTTTATGCAGTTGCCAGGAGCAAATGCCAGTTCATCAAACTGGTTCCACAAAAGCAGAAGCCAATTATCAAAAAAGCCTGAGCTTTCTCAATCAGCCAGACAGCATGATCTTTTATGCTGATAAAGCTTTGAGATTTTCAAAGAAATCAGATAGTATTTATCCAAAACTGTTAGACTGTAAGATCTACGCTAATAATATCAAGAAAGATTATCAAACTTCCATTTCGCTGGCAGAACAGCTCTACAATCACGCTATAAAGCATAAAGACACCTCAAATATGGCGCTTGCTTTGTACCGAAAAGCTCTGGCCTATCGCAAACTGGATGATCAAACAAAAGTCTTTGAAAATTCATTCAAATCAAGGCAATTATATCTTGCCAAAGGTGATAGTTCGAAAGCGGGCAAAAGAAGCCTTGAAATGGCAAATGCCCAAATAAGGCGTGCTGATCTGCACGGCGCCCAACTTTCGGCTACAGAAGCGCTGAAGTTATTAAATCATGATAAGGACAGTATTTATATGGTCAGTGCGCACAATGTCATCGCCATGGCTTATGAAAATCTTGGTTTTGCAGATGATGCGTTGAAAGAATATGAAAATGCTCTGCGTTTCGCTGAAAATTATGACGAGGTGGCCGCCATTCAGCAAAATATGGCACTTTTACATACAGATCATCCAAATTTAGATAAAGCATTAGAGAAATTTATTGCCATAGATACCGCAGCGATCAAGTCTTCAAATCTTAAATTCAAGATCAGAGAAAATATCGCTTATGTGAAATGGCAAATAAATCCTCAATATCCCGCTGGAAAGGAAATCAGGAAAATTCTAAATTTTCAATTGAACCACCAAAATTCCTTCGATGCGGGCAACAGTTATTACTACCTTTCTAAAATTTTAGCTAAAAGAAAACCTGATTCCGCGCTTTATTACGCCCGCAAATGGCATCAATTATCATCAAAGAATTTTGACCTTTCAGACCAGATTGGTGCTTTGAAAAGCAGGATGGAATTTGAGCCGCCTTCAGAAAAATTAAAATTGATCGATGAATATATTCAGTTGACTGATAGTATTAGAAAAGTAGAACGCCTGGCAAAAAACAGTTTCGCAAAGATCAGGTATGATGAAGAAAATAAGCAACGACAAATACTAGCACTGGAAAATCAGAACTTTCAGCAGAAGGTGGAAACCAGCAAATTCCGAAATACTTTGTTCTACTCTATCCTTCTAATTTTACTTCTCGTGATTTCCGGTTTATTCTTTCTGTATTATTTAAAACAGAAACACCGTGCAGAAAAGATCATGAAAATTCAGGAAACGGAAAACAGGATTTCTAAAGTCGTTCACGATGAGATCGCCAATGATCTTTACAATGTCATGAACAGCCTGGAAACAACCGGGAGCAAGGTGGCTATTGATAAACTGGAAAATGTTTATGAGCGTACGAGAGCTATTTCACGCCAAAATAATCCCATAGATACGGGAGAATTTTATGCCGATAATTTAAAAGGAATGCTGTCCAACTCGGCAGGAAAGCGTTTCAGATTATTCTTAAATGGTTTTGAAGAAATCCCTTGGAATAAAATCTCAGCAGAAAAGAAGATCGTAATCTACCGAGTGCTACAGGAATTAATTATCAATTCGAGAAAACACAGCGAGGCGACACTTATTGCGATTCACTTCGGAAAAAAAATCAAACATTATTTTATTCAGTATTCCGATAACGGCGTAGGACTGCCAAAAGAATTCTTGGAAAATCAAAACGGACTTCAAAATACGGAAAACCGTATTTTATCTGTCAAAGGATCCATTAAATTTGATGGTGAGAAAGGTTTTAGAGCGACAATTCATATTCCTGCATAATGTTTCAGAAAGTTTTAGTTGTAGACGATATTGACAGTGTAAGTTATGCTGTAAAGGCAGTTTTAAAAGACTTGCAGATCGTCAATGTAGATTATGCACAATATTGTGATAAGGCATGGTTGCAATATAAAGCTGCGATTCAGAATAATATGGCTTATGATTTATTGATTTGTGACCTGTCTTTTAAGGATGATCATAGAAACGAGAAATTAAAGGATGGTAGTGAGCTTATTTCTAAAATTCTACTGGATAATTCAGCAATAAAAGTGATCGTAAATTCTATTGAAGATCATCCTCAGGTCATTCACGAACTCTGGGAGAAAAAACAGATCGACGCGTATGTTTGTAAGGATCGTAACGGCATGAAAGAATTGAAAAAAGCTATAAAAACTGTTGCCGAAGGTAACCGGTATCTCTCCGCTCAATTGCAACAATCGGTTAAACAGGAAAATGTGATAAGTCTAAGTGCCTTTGAAATGAAGCTTCTTACAGGCCTAGCCCAGGGAATGACCCAGGATGAAATCGAAGCGGAACTTAAACTTAATAATATTAAACCCAATAGTAAAAGTTCCATAGAAAAGAGACTGAAAGAGCTACGGGAGGATTTTGATGCGAATACGAATCCGCATTTAATTAGCATCATTAAAGACTTAAGATTAATCTAATAGCCTTTGTATCGCTGAAGATCAGGATTGAGTAGGGTCGGTTTTGGTTCGAGGTGCAAAGGCTTTTTTAATTATTTTCGGCTGTATTTAATTCCACAATACTGCGCTAATCAGTTTCTGTTTATTACTTCTTTCTTTACAAATCCATTCAAAAATTTAACTACCAAAAACCCAATTTTTGTCCAGCTTGTAGCTGCAAAAATTCGACTTTAAATCCTTTCGTCTACACTCAAGCACCTTTCATCGATACTATTTTCTGATAGACCGAAAAACCTGAAATAAAACCACTTATAATTTCATTTTTGCTAGGTTGTTAAATCATACTTTGGTAAAAAATGAGAAAAAAACTGAATATACTATTTATTGAAGATGACGAAATTGAGCTGATGAAGCTTAATCGTACCCTGAACTCATTAGATTTACAGCACAGTATTCAGGATGCCAAAGATGGTGAGATAGCCTTAGATCTTCTAAAAAAGAAAAATACTTTGCCAGATATTATCCTTTTGGATTTAAATATGCCAAAAATGGATGGTATTGAATTTCTCAAGATCCTAAAGTCAGATGAAAGTCTTAAATTCATACCAACCATCATTCTTACCACCTCCAATAATCGCAGAGATTTATTAGAGTGTTTTAGAATAGGCATCGCAGGATACGTGATAAAGCCCTTAAAGTATGATGATTATGTAATTAAATTGAAAGCTGTTTTAGAATACTGGAGTCTTAACGAATTAATCAGAGCCTAAAATGAAGGGAATCGTATTTACAGAATTTCTGGAAATGGTCGAAAAAGAATTCGGTCTGGAAGTCGTGGATAAAATTATCACGAGTTCTGAACTGAAATCTAAAGGCGCCTACACGGCAGTAGGAACTTACGATTTTTTCGAAATGCAGCAGCTCATTACTCACTTAAGTACCGAAACTGGAATTCCCGTAAATGATCTTCTATATGCTTACGGACTCTATTTTTTTAAGACCCTGACTCGGCATCACCGGGACATTTTCAGTCTTTACAACTCCCCTATCGCTATGCTTGCGTCTATTGAAAATCATATACATGTCCAGGTAAAAAAAATATATCCAGGTGCCGAATTACCAACATTCAAAATTGTAAAGCAGGATGAGCGTTTTCTCGAAATGCTCTATTTTTCTGAAAGATCCATGTATATGTTCGCTAAGGCCCTGATGCAAAGTACTTTCGAATATTATCACACCAATTCAAGAGTTGAATTGGAATTGGTAAAAGAAGATGGGACTGAGGTGAGATTTAAGATTTACAAAGAATGAGATGTCATCAATTGAAAAAATTGAAATACTAGAGCGCGCTCTCAAACGGGAAAGAGCTGCAAGAAAAGCTGCGGAAGCCATTCTTGAGCAAAAATCTTCCGAACTTTATAACTTATCTGAAGAATTAAAAAATTCCAAAGACAAGCTCCAGGACCTGCTCAATAGAAAAACTTCAGAATTAGAAGGTGTTTTTGAAAATATCATTGACGCCTATGTGGTCTTGGAACTATCTGGAGAAGTCATTAAAATGAATGCGGCGGCAGTCGAACTTCTCGGATACGATATTGAAGAAGAGCCAATCAATCTTATAAACCTGGTAACTGATGAATACCGGGATTATACCTTTGAAGTGTTCCGCGAACTTTTTATTCACGGGAAATTCAATAATTATAAAGCAGTTATACGTACGAAAGGCAATAAAGAGAAAATTGTTCAGATAAATGCCAGTATCATTTACGACAGTTACGGGGAACCTATTGCTGCACAGGGAATAGCGCGTGATATTACTGATGAGACACGCATAAGCAAGCTGCTGGAAGAGCAAAAACAGCAGCTCGACATCATTTTCAAAAATTCGCCAATTGGCGTGAGCCTTTCCCGCACCTTTCAAAGCGGATTGATAATGGTCAATGAGGCCATGTGCAATATGCTGGGCTATACTCCTACCGAATTCAAAGACCTGGGTGTCCAGGATCTTACGCATCCAGATGATGAGGAGGAATCTCGCTTGTTGCGTGAAAAAATGTTTGCAGGTGAGATCGACACCTTCAGGGTTGAAAAGAGGTATATCAAGAAGAATCAGGATATTGTCTGGGCAAAAACTTCGGTTACTGCGGTTAGGGATAAGAGCGGGGATATCGATTTCATGGTGGCCACCGTAGAAGATATAACCGATCAAAAATTGGCCAACGTCCGCTTAAAGGAATCTGAAAATCGCATGGCCACGCTCATCATGAACCTCCAGACCGGTATTCTGCTAGAAGATGAGAATCGCCGTATAAGCTTAACCAACCAGAAGTTCTGTGACATTTTTGGCATTCCGGCTCCACCCGAAGTACTTCGCGGAGCAGACTGCAGTAATGCCGCGGAAGAATCAAAAGACTATTTTGAAGATCCTGAGGATTTTGTGAAGAGAATTTCAGAATTACTGGCAGAAAAAAAGACGGTCATCGCTGAAGTCTTGAAAATGAAGGATGGCAGATTCCTGGAAAGAAGTTACATTCCTATTTATAATGAAGGGGTATACAAAGGTCATTTATGGAGCTATGACGATGTTACCATAGCTAAGCGTTACAAAGAAAATCTTAGAGCACAGAAAGAAAAATATAGCAATATTATTGCTAATATGAATCTGGGACTGGTTGAAGTAGATAACGACGACAGGATCATCATGGTCAACCAGAGCTTCTGTGAAATGAGCGGTTATTCAGAAAAAGAACTTCGTGGAAGATTCGCGGCAGACATTTTACTGGCTGAAGAATTCAAACAGGAGATTACAAATAGGAATAAGAGTCGTACGGCTGGGATATCAGATTCATATGAAATTCAGATCAAGACCAAATCTGGTGAATATCGAAACTGGCTAATCAGCGGTGCCCCGAATTACGACATGAACGGGAAAGTTATCGGCTCCATTGGTATTCATTTAGATATAACCGAAAGAAAAAAATTGGAGGAAAAACAGGTGGAACTTTTAAGCAGCCTGGAGTCCCAAAATGAACAGCTGAATGATTACGCCCATATCGTATCTCATGACCTTAAATCACCTTTAAGAAATATTTCAGCTTTACTAAGCTGGACCCGGGAAGATTTTATGAATAAGCTGGGCGAAGAAAGCCTGACTAACCTGGACCTCATGCAAACGAAGGTGGAAAAAATGGACCATCTTATCGAAAATATCCTGAAATATTCCAGTATTGACAGCTGCCATATCAGTGAAGATGTGATCGACACCCAGGAACTGGTAGAAGATATAATTAATATGATCTATGTTCCGAAGCACATTATGGTAAACATTACCCGTACCTTACCGGTTATCACGGCTGATAAAACAAGAATCCAGCAGCTTTTTCAGAATTTGATAAGCAATGCAGTAAATTATATCGATAAGGAAAAAGGATACGTGAATATTGGCGTAGAGGAAAATCAGCAGCAATACATCTTTTCAATTGAAGATAATGGCTGCGGAATTCCGAAAGAATACCATGAAAAGATTTTCAAGATATTCAATTCAGCTACAAATGATAAAAAATCTACCGGAATTGGATTGAGCATCGTTAGAAAGATCATTGATCTTTATAACGGAGAAGTTTGGCTCAAAAGTAAAGAAGGAATAGGAACCACGTTTTATTTCAGTCTAAAGAAATGACATGAGGACAGTTCAGGCCAAATATTCGCAGGGAGACTGGAGTTATTTTTCAGAAAAAGAAAAACTGAATGACCCTTTAGTACTAGTTTTTGCCGACAGGAAATTATTGGAAAAAAGCGAGGTAATTGAAAAAATTCAGCAGGAATTTCCCTATTCCAGCCTGGTTTTTGGCTCTGCCGCAGGTGAAATAATTGGCTCGAATATCAGCGATGAAGAAATTATCGTCACGGCAATAGAATTTGAAAAATCAACTTTCCGTATCGAAACGGCTAATATTCATGAGCATAATCTCGATGCAGTAGAGCTTGGGAAGCAACTGATAGGAAGACTGCCGCAAAAAGGTCTTAAGCACATTTTTGTTATTTCAGAAGGAAGTTTCGTAAACGGCAGCGATCTTTTAAAGGGCCTGGAATTCAATGAGCAGAAAACTTTCTGCATTACCGGAGGCCTGTGCGGTGATGGACCTCGCTTCGAAAAAACCCTGGCTGGACTCAACCAGGCTAAAGAAGGAGAAGTGGTGGTTATAGGATTTTATGGCGAAACGCTGGAAATTTCATTTGCCAGCGTTGGCGGCTGGATTCCCTTTGGCCCGGAAAGAATGATCACCAAGTCTAAAAACAACATTCTGCATGAATTGGATGGCAAACCAGCTCTAGATTTATATTCTAAATATTTAGGCGAAAAGGCTTCAGAATTACCACAATCATCGCTGCTTTATCCGTTATATGTCAGTGAAATTGGTAAGAAGCATCCAATAGTGCGAACAATTCTGAATATAGATCGTGAAAATAAGACCATGATCCTCGCGGGAGATGTTCCTCAGGGCGCGAGGGTGCAGCTTATGATGGCTTCCGCAGATGCGTTGCTGGAAGGAACAGCTGAAGCCGCCAGATTGGCTATGAAAGGACGAAAAAATAACCCTGAACTGGCACTTTTGGTTAGTTGTATTGGCAGAAAACTGGTGTTGAATCAACGAGTGGAAGAGGAAATAGAAGAGGTAATCAATATTGTTGGTGACAAAGTCAGGACCACCGGCTTTTACAGCTACGGTGAAATCGCACCTTTTCACGGCGAACTCAAGGGTTCACTTCATAATCAAACCATGACATTAACTCTCCTAAGCGAATGAACTCTTTACTGAAAAGACAAATCTCGAAATATCTGGATCCAGATATCGCCAAAAGTAAAGAGCTAGCGGCTTTTTTGAATGCCGTGGAAAAATCGTATGAGACCAACCAGGAGCAGTTCAATATGCTGCAAAGGGCAATGAAACTGAGTTCAGACGAGTTATTCGAAGCCAACCAGCAGCTCCAGAAAGATTTTCAATTTCAGAAGGATATTCTGGATAGTATTTCTAATGCGATCGAAACCTTAAACCTGGAAGAATTCGATGTGGAAAATGGTGATTTTCAAATTGGTAATCTTGCCAGTCACATCAAACTTCAATCTGAAAAACTTCAAATAGCCGCGAAAAAACAAGAGGAGCTGCTGAACAATTTGGAGAAAAAGAACAAGGTTTTGACAGATTATGCCCATATGGTTTCACATGATCTGCGGTCACCATTAAGAAACATCAATAGTCTTATTTCCTGGATCGTGGAAGATTCGGAAGAAAAAATGAATGTTACCACGAGGAAGCATTTCAAAATGATCCTGAATAACGTGGAAAAAATGGATAATCTCATAAACGGGATTCTGAATTACTCCACCATAGACCAGGCCGAGTTAGAAGAGTACCCGGTAGATCTGAAATTATTGGTTGAAGAAACGGTCGAATTACTAAGCAAACCAGATTCCGTAAAAATAATTGTCACAGAAGATTTACCCAGCGTGAGGGGCAATAAATTCCGCTTACAGCAATTGTTTCAGAATCTTATTCAGAATGCTATTAAAAGCATTGACCATAAAAATGGAAATATCGAGATCAATGTCATAGATGCGGGTGCCATGTGGCAATTTGAAATAAAGGATAATGGAAGGGGTATCTCTAAGCGTTATTACGATAAGATTTTCGGGATCTTTGAAAAGATTGAAAACGACCAGGCTGCGACCGGCATAGGATTGTCTATTGTAAAGAAAGTGATTGAATATTACAATGGCCAAATTTGGCTGGAGAGCGAGGAAAACAATGGTACCAGTTTTTATTTTACCTTACCGAAATGATGGAAAGTCCGAATTTATCTTACATACATCAGCTTTCCGGAGGAGATCTGGAATTTGAAAAAATGTTGCTGGCGGTAGTGAAAAAAGAACTTCCGGACGAAATATCTGTCTTCAAAAGCAATATTCAGCAGGAGAATTTTAAAGAAGCTTCTGGAAATGTTCACAAACTTAAACACAAAATTAGTATTTTAGGACTGGAGAAATCCTATCATTTTGCTGAAATCTACGAAGAAGAGCTCAGAGAAGGGATAAACACCAGGCAGGATGACTTTCAGAAAATTCTCGAAGTTATGTTGCAATACATCGAAGCGTCCTAAAAACTAATACCATGAAATGTTTGATAATTGATGATGAGGCAACCGCCAGAATGATCATCGGCCAGTTAATTGCTAAAAATAATAATCTGGAACTTCAGGAAGAATTTCCGAATGCCATGCAGGCTATCAAATTCCTAAATCAGGACAGCTCAGATCTCATATTTTTAGACATACACATGCCCGATTTCAACGGCATTGATTTTATTCAAACCTTAAAGAATCCGCCAAATGTGATTCTTACCACTTCAGATAAGAGCTTTGCGATTGAAGCTTTCGAATACGACTGCATTGTAGATTACCTGGTGAAACCGATCACCCAGGAACGTTTTGATAAAGCTGTTCAAAAAGCGCTAAATGCAAAAGCTAACCAACCCTCGGAACCGAAACAGGATCCTGTTTCAGATATGAATAAAACCGGGAATGATCTCTATGTGAATATAGATCGCCGACTCATCAAAATTGAATTTACCAGTATTTATCTCATCGAAGCAAAAGGAGATTATATCCAGATCAAAACGTTTCAGAAAAACTACACAGTTCATTCAACCCTAAAAAAGATCGAAGAAAAATTACCGGAAGAGCTGTTTTTGAAAATTCACCGATCCTATATCATCAATACCAAGCATATTATCGATATTGAAGACAACAGTGTCCTCATTGAAAAAGATGTGGTTCCGGTGAGCCGCAGTTATCGCCCGGAATTGATGAAAAAACTCAACCTGTTGTAATCCATTCACCTACAGAAAATCTTCATTCAACAAAGCTGAATTCGGCTTAATCGAATAATCCCGAAAATATCGCTTTACTCAGGTAGTTTTACACTATCAAATCACCTGAAAATAAACTTAAAGCGATGAAAAATCATAACTACGCAGTAATCATGGCCGGAGGAGTTGGAAGCAGATTCTGGCCTGTCAGTAAGGAAAGTAACCCCAAACAATTCCAGGATATTCTGGGAAGTGGAAAATCCCTGATCCAGACTACTTTTGATCGCCTGGCAAGCTTCATCCCAAAAGAGAATATTTACATTCTTACCAACTCGAAATACCGTGAAATTGTTAACGAGCAGTTACCACAAATTTCCGAAGAACAGCTGGTCATGGAGCCAGTGATGCGAAATACCGCGCCCTGCATTCTTCTAGCAGCGCTAAAGATCCATAAAAAAGATCCTAATGCCAATATGCTGGTCGCCCCTAGCGACCACTGGATACAGAACGAAGAAAACTTCCAGAAGGATATGGAAATGGCTTTTGAAAAAGCTTCAGCTGAAAATAGCCTGATCACTTTTGGTATTCCCCCAACTTTCCCCAATACAGGATATGGATACATCCAGTACAAAAAGAAAGAAGGGAATCGCGTTCACCAGGTTAGCAGGTTCACTGAAAAGCCGGACTTTGAAACGGCAGAAAGATTTCTGAGCGAAGGCAATTATTTATGGAATAGCGGAATTTTTGTCTGGAAGACGGCTACTATCCTATCAAAATTCCAAAAGCACTTACCAGAAATGTATGACCTGTTCTCACTAGGAAATGTTTTTTACAACACCACAGGAGAATCCGGCTTTCTCAATTTTCATTACCAGTATGCTGAAAATATCTCGATAGATTATGGCATTATTGAAAAATCTGCAGAGGTAAGCGTTATACCAGCCAGTTTTTCCTGGAGTGATTTGGGAACCTGGTGCTCTTTACAAAATGAACTTCCTGCAGATGCCGAGAGCAATACCGTGGTAAATTCCAGGTTCATTTCGATGCAATCCAGCGGAAATATTATCAGAACGGAAAAAGATAAAATTGTTTTGGTCGACGGTCTCAAGGATTACATGATTCTCGAAAATAACGAGGTATTGTTAATCGTTCCGAAACAAAAAGAGCAGGATATCAAGCAATTGAGACAAAACGTTATGCAAACCTACGGAGTACAACTCGGATAATTTATCAATATTCTGTTCGTCCTATTCCTAAGAAATTTTCACTGATCTATTTAGATCAAGGTGCTCCAGCCCATAATTCTGAAAACTATGAATAAACTACTAGCCTTTTTTTGCGTCATCCTTATACAACCTATAGCTGCCCAGAATTTCAATTTTTTAGGTGGTTATGATGCACTGGGAGTTCCAGATTACCTGGAGCCGGTGAATGATGTGATATCCAACGAAAGTATGCAGATGATCATGAATGCCCTTCCGGAAAGTTATCCAGTACCACAATACAATCCGCATTATATCACCTCTGGCTACGATACGAATATTGAATTGGAAAAAGATGCAGGGGTTTGGGTCACTTTCGTAAAGGAAGGCGCGGGATATAAAAATGTACTTGGCTTTTATACTTATGATATCAATGATTCAAATAGAAATAAACCTTCAGATACCGATATCACTATCATTTTTCCAAATGCTTCGGAAGGTGGCTACGGCGGCGGATTGCGTAAAGGGAATAAGGTCAAAATTGGTGATTTCAAAGCGGGAACAGGAATTGGCTGGGTATTGCTTGCCAATGCTTGGAATGGTTCCAGTGTGACCTGGGGACACTGGCAGGTACATTCAGACCCCGAGTTTAATCCGGAAGCTGATGCGAACCTAAGACATCATACTGTTTTACTTTCTGATCCTGAAAATGAAAGAATTTACCTGGGTTTTGAAGATATCAGAAGAGATTATGCTTCCTGTGATCAGGATTTCAATGATGCCATTTTCTATGTAACGGCCAATCCTTACGATGCAATAAAAACTCAGAATCTGGTAGACGTAAAAACTGCCACTGATGTATCTTCGGCTAACAAAGGCGGACTGGAAAGTAACGGCAAACTGGCTACACTGATTGCTAAAAGAAACTTTGACAGGATCAAAACTGGATATCAACAGCATGCTAAAGAAAAACAGCAGAAATTCTTTCAAAGCTATTCCGTTAAAAAATCCCCACTTGGACTGGAGCTTTCTTCGCTCATACCTGAAACCGGTATGTTCGGAACAGAAGAGGCCAGGATTTCCAGTCCGGAAGATCTGATGGGAATCACCAATGCAAAAGCAGTATTTTCAGCCGATTATTATCAGGATGATAAACGGGTGGCTGCAGCGCTGTTGACCCAAACCGAAAATGGAATCTATGACCATTCCAAGGTGATCTGCGACAGGTTAAACTCGTCCAGCCTGGAAGACATCAGAACACTGGATCTGAAGGGTCATAACCTGGTGATGATCAAAATTCTTCGGGCCAGCGGCCAACTGGAGTATGCGGTAAATTTTTCCGTTAATATGAAAGAGCAGCCGGAGCTTCACTCCTACTGGAATATTTCAGATTATCCTCAGGGAGATTACCTTAATTTCCAGGTCTGGGGGAGCGACATGGGTCAGGTAAGCAGTATTACAGGACATATAATAAATAAACTGAATGCTTATAAGCCTTTAATAAGCGATAAGACGGCCGGCAAAAACCCTACTGTTTTTGTAAAACATGGTTTTTATGAAGACAGCCGGCTGCATCTTATCGTGAAAAATAAGAATGCAGATAGCGGTCTGAGCTTAAATGGGAATTTGAGAGAGACCGAGATGGCTACAGAAGTTGCCTTTAAAAAATCGGTCACGCTGAATTCGGAATATGAACAGGAAGTGATCGTGGAAACTGGTAGTTTGTTTGATATTGGCTTACAGGTGAAAGGCAGTAATTCACCTCAGCCAGATGCGCTGTATCTTGCCGACGGTCCCTGGGGAATTGACTACCTCGAATCTGATACAGAAATTTCGGAATTTCTGATTAACAAAAATGAGGATGAAACAACACCCGGAACATTCAGACTGGAGCGAGACGTCGCAGTACATGGTCGTGTTAAAGGAACTGCAAATGTCTTCAGAAGTATTTTGCCCGGTGATCAGGCTTTCGATTTGAGCCATTATAAAGGTTTGAAATTCAACTTCAAATCGAACTTTCCGGTTGAAGTTATCCTGGTAACCGAAGAGCTGGAAGACTGGAATAAAAGATATAAAACCAGGATCGAGGCTCATGATGAACTTCAAACGCTGCATTTAAATCTGGAAGATTTCAGTAATGGGACTTCACACTATAAAAATGAAAAAGTGAAAGCACTGGTTTTCTCAATCCAGGGTAATTACAGCAGTTTCCAGGATTTTGATCTCCGTATTGAAAAAGTGACATTCACAGCCAACGTTTTTAAGCCTATCGATGAGCAAAAACCAGTTCTGGTTGCAGATAACCCGATGATTAAGGCCTATAACTACCCGAATCCCTTTAAAAACAAAACCACACTGGTTTCGCCGGTAGAATCTGATAAAGCGGAATTGTACACATACGATCTGAACGGAAAACTGATCCATTCCAAAACCTATAACGAAATGTTTAAAAAAGAATTACCATTAGAATTGAACAATACCAGGCCGGGAGTTTATAAGGCCATTTTGATTCTTGATGGTCAACAAAGATTTACGCTTAGTTTGTTGGTTACTCACTAAGCTTATTAGGTGGTTAGGTGTAAAGCCGGAAATTACTTTCCGGCTTTTATTATTTCTGAAAGACAGCGGTTTCTATTAATTATTTCTTTTTTAGAAGTTTTTTATAAATTAATAGAATGAAAAAACTGACCCTTATTCTCATAGGCCTCCTAATTGTGGGCTGCCAGGAAAATTCTAAAAGCGATGCTTCTAAGTTAAAAGAATCTCAGACTTCAGCATTAAACACTGATCAAAAATGGTGGAAGGAAGGTATTATTTATCAAATATATCCAAGGAGTTTCAAGGATTCCAATGGAGATGGTGTGGGCGATATCCGTGGGGTCATTGAAAAGCTGGATTATATAGAAAGCCTGGGAGTCACGATGGTTTGGATGAATCCTTTTTTCGAATCTCCCAATGTTGATAACGGCTACGATGTCAGCGATTACCGGGCAATCCAACCGGAATTTGGAACCATGGAAGATTTTGATGAATTACTGAACGGGCTTCACGAAAGAAACATCAAGTTTGTTCTCGATGTGGTAGTAAATCACAGTAGTGACCAGCATGAATGGTTTAAACAATCCCGAAGTTCAAGAGACAATAAATACCGCGATTACTATCACTGGTGGCCGGCCGAAAAAGGGAAACCCAATTATAGATACAGCTTATTCGATGCCAAGGGAGAAGCCTGGAAATATGACGAGCAGACCGATGCTTACTATCTTCATTATTTCGCCCAGGAACAGCCCGATCTCAACTGGGAGAATCCGGAAGTGCGCCAGGAGGTGTATGATATTATGAAATTTTGGGCTGGAAAAGGCGTGGATGGCTTCAGGCTGGATGCTTTTCAGTACGTTTCCAAGGATACCACTTTTCCAAAATTACCAGAAGGATATGAAAAAGACGTCATTAAATACTACGGAATGGGTCCAAACCTTCACAAATACCTGAAGGAAATGAACAAGGAAGTGTTAAGCAAATATGATGTCTTTGCGGTTTCAGAAGGAGTTGGAAGCACCTTTCAGGATGCTCACGACCTGGTTGATGCCGATAGAAATGAACTGCAACTCGCCTATCATTTTAAGGGTATGAACATAGGTAACAGTCTTAAAGGCTACGATCTTTCTGAATTTAAGGAGGTTTATTCTGAATGGGACAGCGCTTTCGCAGAAAAAGGATGGCTTTCGATCTTTCTGGCAAATCATGATGTTCCCAGAATGGTTTCAAAATTTGGGAACGATTCCGAAGAATTTAGGGTAGCATCTGCTAAAATGCTAAACACCTTTTTGCTAACCATGCGCGGTACCCCTTATACCTATTTTGGCGATGAAATAGGAATGGAGAATATCGATTTTCAGGATATCGATCAGTATCAGGATATTGCCGCCATTAACGGCTATAAAAAAGCAAAAAGTGAGGGAAAGGATATGGATGAATTCATGAAAGAACTGAATTTTTTGTCGAGGGATAACGCCCGTACGCCAATGCAGTGGGACACCACCGCGAATGCCGGTTTTACCACTGGAAACCCCTGGCTCCCGATCAATGAAAATTATAAAGAAGTGAATGTTGCCATAGAAAATGACAATCCAGATTCTGTATTAAATTACTTCAGGGAACTCACCAAACTTAGGAAAAATCATAAGACATTAGTTTATGGCGATTATCAATTAATCCAGAAAGAGCATCCTGAAATTTATGCTTACAAGAGAAGTCTTCAGGACGAAAAACTGCTCATCCTTTTAAACTTTTCTGAAAAAGAGTCACAGATAAAAATAGACGGGCTGGATACTCCTCCTGAAATTCTGGTTAATAATTATAAAGAATTGCAACAACAGGAAAATAATTTCATTTTAAAACCTTATCAATCCTTGATCCTTAAAATGAATTGATCACCAGTTAAAGATCGGTTTTTGAAGAAATGTCCATTTTAAATTCAGTCCAAATTCGGTATAGGTGAATCCGGCAGCAGTGGCAGAAGCAATATTACTGTGATTACCGTACAAACTTGCCTGAAATCTGCTACCAATATGATAGCCAATTCTACCCTGAAGTCTGTAGGTAGACTGTTTAGGATCGCTTTCAATAAACTGGTAACCCGCAGCCGCTGTCAGGTCATAGCTAAATTTCGAATTTGAATCGTTTCCCAACAGATTTAAAAACAATTCTACAGCCTGGAATTTCTCCGGACTAAAATAAACCGCGGGCATCTGGTCTTTAAAAGTGATAAACTGGTAATTGACTCCTCCTTTTAATAAAGGTTTTTTCAGAAAGCTATAATAAATGGAGGTGAATAAAAGATCCCTGGAGTTCTCATCACTTTGCTCAGTATGCAGATACTGAAGATACCAGCCCAAACCATAAGTGGTCGAGTAATTGTTATTCAGGAAAATGTGATTAGCCGATATCTGCCGGTTCAATAATTCCGCATTAAAATCCTGGATATCCTTTCTAAAACCAATTTCCAGGTCATCACGTGTAAAAGGTTTGATCTGTGCCGCTACTTCTCCAACAGCGCTGGTATAATCGGTTTCCGGAGAACTGGCTTTCACAAATCCTCCCGCGCCTCTCATTTTCAAGATTGGCGATAATCTCCAGGCCAGTCCAATATCAACCTGATTGGAATTGGCCTCCATATTTGTCACCTTATTCTGGGTTTTTCTGTAAGTATAAGCGCCATGAAACTGCAGATCTGGATTAAAATTCAAATGCACAGCTGTTCTGGATGCTACCGCTGTGTTATTTCCATTATCAAAAGAATAGCTCAGGTTTTCTTCCAAAATTGGAGAATAGGTGTTATTTAGTTTTTGCAGGAATTGCTCAGCATCCTGCTGGTTTTTATAAAAATCTAAGGTATTTTCGGCTGCCTGTTTAGCTTTTTTAGCCTCTCCCCTTGCGAAATAGGCATTGGCAATCCCGAGGTTGCCATCAAAAGAAGCAGAATCTATTTCCAGAATTCTTTGATAGCTATCAATGCTTTGCTTAAAATCACCGGTGTACATTCCTAGTGTGGCATTTAAAGCTAAAATCCTGGTATTCTGGCCGTATTCCGAATTCAGATTTTCAATGAATTTTTTAGCCAACTTATATTGTTGATTCCAAATCAGGGCTTGCGCGTAACGTTCCTGTGTTTCAAGGATTCGAATAGAATCTTCTGATTTTCGGGAAATTTCCAGCGCTCTTTCAGCAAAATCCAGGGCTTCCTGCTCTTTTCCATCAATGTGAGAAGCCAGCGAGATTCCGTTGAAAGCCAGTATACTGTCATTTAGATTCAGAGCCAGTTCGGAATATACCGATTTGGCCGCATCAGCATTTTTCTGAATGAGATAAATATTGGCTTTATTTAAAAGGCTTTCCTTATCAGCCGGAAAATCCTGGAGGTTTTCATCTAATAGTTGATGTGCCATTTCATAAGCTCGTTCCTGCTGAAACTGGTTTGCATAACCAAGACGAATGTATTTCCGGGAGATCATCGCGCTTGGATTATCTGGTGAAACTAATAAAGCCTGTGAAATAGTTTCAGAGGCCTTACTATATTCCTTTAAATTACTAAGTGTATTCGCATAACCTAAAAGAGCGCCGAAATTATCAGGATTCTTGTCAATCAGCTTTTCATAATAGGATCTTGCATTTTCATAATCCTGATTCCAAAGTAATGATTCAGCAAAATTTAACTGAACTTCCAGGTCGTTTGGATAATCCTTCAGCAAATCTGAGAAAAGATTTTTCGCCTCTAATGGATCATTGTGAAGGCCTACCGCCCTGGCATAACACAGTTTCGCGGTTTTATTTTCAGGATAGTCTTTCAGAATATCCTTAAAAAAAATTTCAGCTTCTGCGAATTGCCCATTCTCCAGCTTTGTGAAACCTTCCTGCATTTCCTGAGCCTGCAAATTCCAACTGAAGAAAGCTAAAATTAATCCTAATAGTATTGTATTACTTTTCATGGTTAAGGTGATTTGGTTTACTAGTGGCAAGTTAAAACCGCATCTCCCATATTTCATCTACACAAAAGCGCCATACCTCGAAAGAGACCAGATGTTCATTGATTTTCAGTTGATCTTAGCACCAGATAATAACTCAAAAACTTAAAATTATGGCACTATCAATCAAAGAAATCAACGGAATTTTCGAAGTACGTGGTAACCTGTCAAGCTCCAATTCCTTCCAGGTTAGGAAGTATTTTGAAATCATGCTTCAAATGAAAAAAAATATCAAGATTAGTCTTGCAGAACTGGATTCTATGGACATAGGAAGCGTACTGGAACTACGAACACTGCTGGTCTTTGCAGCTAAAGCTGGTCATTCGCTGAGTTTTACCGGGGAATCTAATAAAAAGATCAAAGGTGCTTTCTTAGGTGCCGGTTTTGATTTATTCGACCGAACAGATTACAGGCTCACCGCTTAATTCCTTTAACCATGATAACCTTAAGAGTTCATACCAGAAGAATCAGCATACAGCCATCCCAGGTATTTATGCTAAGCGCACTAATCGTGAATATTGGAAATTACCTTTATAATCTGGCACTTGGTCGCATCCTTGGCCCGGAAGCTTTTGCTGATGCTGCGATCCTCATTACCTTTTTATTGATCCTTTCCTTTATGGCCATGACGCTGCAGCTAAGCGTTGCCAAATTCACGGGTAGTTTTGATGGAGACAAAAAAGAGGCGTTTTTAAAGTATTCGAGGAAATGGAGTATGATCCTGGGAGTGATCTTTGGAGCAGGGATATTTCTACTATCGTCTCAACTTCAAGCATGGTTTCATACAGATTCCAGTTCAATGTTTCGAATTTTTGGGATGGGCGTGCCGGTTTATTTTTTGATGAGTGTAAATCGCGGATATTTCCAGGGAGAACAGGAATTTATCAAATTGTCTATTACCTACCAGGGTGAAATGCTCAGTCGGCTTTTCATCACGATTTTGTTTATTTTAATGTTGCCTTTCAAAAGTTCCGAACTGGTCGCCTTAGGAATTTTGATTTCGCTCATTCCCGGCATGCTGCCATTTAAAAAGATTGGAACGCGCTTGCTGCCAGCTATTGAAACCAAAGAATTAGATCATCTTAAAAAATTCGTGATCGTAACTGCTTTCTACGAGCTTACCCAAATTCTTATCAATAACGGAGACATTCTTTTGGTAAAACACTTTTTCGATTCTCATGCTGCCGGACTTTACAGCTCCATGGCTTTAATAGGCCGGGCCGTATATTTTGTAGCCTGGATGTTTGTTATGCTGCTGCTCCCGGAGGTGGTCAAACTCCATAAAGAAGGAAAAGAGACAAAGAGCATATTTTTCAAATATCTTTCCATGATCAGCGCACTGGTTACCGGAGTAGTGCTTATTAACCTACTATTTCCTGATCTGATCATAAATGTTCTTTTCGGAAATGCTTATTCGGAAGTGGCTGATTTGCTTTGGAAATATGCCCTGGCAAGTGCTCTTTTCGCCCTGGCCAATGTATTTGTTTATTATTTCCTTTCGTTGGATAAATACCTCCCCGTAATTATTTCGGGCATATTTGGGCTTTTACAGCTCGTTACCATTTTCTTTTTCCACAACACCCTGGAAATGGTAGTAGACGCACAAATAGCCGTGATGTTGTCCCTGCTTATTTTCCAGGTTTGCTTTTTTCTTTATCAGAATAAAACAACCATACACCGAAACTAATTTTCAATCTATCGAAGATTTCCCAAAGACCTCATAATCTGATAGATATTTGCCCTATCTACTAATCCCTAAAAAACAAAAATTATGAAATTAGCCCTTGTAACAGCGTTCCCGCCAAGTAAAGTAACACTTAATGAATATGGTTACCACCTGGCAAAACAATTCTCTCAAAATGAAGAAGTAGAGGAATTGATTCTGGTAACTGATAGAACAGCAGAAAACAAGCAAATAGACTTTGATCACCCAAATTGTGAAATTACCATCAAAGACAGCTGGAGCTTCAATAGTTATAAAAATATCTTCAGCATTTATAAAACTTTAAATGAAACTAAGCCAGATGCGATCATCTTCAACCTTCAGTTTATGAAGTTTGGTGATAAAAAAATTCCTGCGGCACTGGGACTTTTCCTTCCGCTTATTTTCAAATTAAAAGGAATCCCAACAATTGTCCTTCTGCATAATATCTTAGAGCAGGTAGATCTTGGACAGGCCGGTTTTACGGAAAATAAATTACTTCAAAAACTTTTCAATACCATTGGAACTTTACTGACTAAAGTTTTGCTTCAGGCTGATGTTGTCGCCCTGACTATTGGCAAATATGTAGATGTCATAAAAGAGAAATACAGAGTGAGCAACGTGATCCAGATTCCGCATGGCTCTTTCGAAACTCCTCCGGCACCAAGTTTTGATCTTCCTGCAGGTCCTAAAAAGATCATGACTTTTGGCAAATTTGGAACTTATAAGAAAGTGGAAATTTTGATTGAAGCGGTGGAAAAACTTCGCAGTAAAACCGACCAGGAACTGGAGATCGTTATAGCCGGAACCGACAGCCCAAACACACCCGGCTATCTGGATGCTATGAAAGAGAAATATCAGCATGTACGGAACCTTACATTTACCGGTTATGTGGCAGAAGAAGATGTTCCTAAAATTTTTGGTGAAAGTGCCATGGTGGTATTTCCTTATACCTCAACCACTGGCAGCTCGGGTGTGCTGCACCAGGCTGGAAGTTATGGTAAAGCTGTGGTCATGCCTAACCTTGGTGATTTGGCTTTGCTTGTAGAAGAAGAAGGGTATATGGGTGAATTTTTCAGACCTGGAAATGTCGAATCTTTGGTCAATTCTTTGGAAAGAATCATTGAGAATGACCTTTATCGAAGAAGAATTGGGGAAGTAAATTACGAGGCAGCTTGCAGCCTTCCGATGGAAAAAGTTGCCGAATTATACCTGGATGAAGTAAAGCGTTTAACACAGACCAAATTTGATCTGAAATATGTTTAAGCGTACAAAAGCAGGGCGATGTCCCTGCTTTTTACTTTCTTAGTCTATTCCAAATAATCCTGTAAGACCTGCTGCACTTTTTCGCGTTTCAATGGTTTCACAATATATTTATTGACCAAAATTTCTTCCCTGGCTTTCTCCACATCTTCCGCACTAACACTGCTGCTGCAAATATGAATAACCGGGTGCTTTTTTAGAGAAAGGCCTTTGATTTTATGAAGAAAATTCCATCCGCTAACATCCGGAAGGTTCAGATCCAAAAAAATGACATCAGGAATTTTATCAACGTTTTCAGCATTTTCTTCCAGATAATTAAAGGCTGAAGTAGCATCATAAAACTGAAGAACTTCCTTCACCTTATCTGGCATTCCATCTAGTAATTTCTTAGTGAATAATTGGTAGAACTTGTCATCATCAATCAGGCATATCAAAATTCTCATAAGAGCTCTTCCTTAAGTCTGTATTTATCCAAATTTATTCTCACTACCGTACCTCTTCCAGGTTTACTGATAAAATCCATTTTAGCTTTGCTGCTTTCTAAAAGGATTTTTGCTAAAAAGATCCCTGAACCTTTTCCAGACAATTCTCCATGCAACCTGGTATGCCGAGTAAACCCCTGCTGTTCCATTTTTTTAAGATCCATGCCCAAACCATTGTCTTCAATATTGATAAAACGTTGGTTGTTTTTTATATAAGTTCGAACGCGCAACCGTCTTTCTTTTTTGGAAACATCAGAATAATAAATGGCATTTTCTATCAAATTCTGCAAAACCCGGAGCATCTTTGACTTATTGAAATCGATTTTTGACCAATCTGAATAATGCCTGGTAACATTTATATTGTACTCTTTGATCGCTTCTTTATTTTTTTCTAAAACAGTGTCAATACATACTTGTACATCAATTTTTTTATCCTCCTTAAGGCCATCTTGACCGGAAGTGATCTTGGACAGGTAATTCAACTTTTCGAAAAGTTTATCCAGGTTTTCGTCAAAATACGGAATCAAATTTCTCAGGTTCTCATCCTCGGTTTCCCTGATTTCATCTACCAGCATTTTTAAACCGGTTGCCGGTCCACGCAGGTCATGAGAGGTAATTTGGCTAAATTCTTTCAGTAAATGATTTTGACCGTCCAGGTATTCAGATAAGCTGAAAATCTTTTCATGGGAAGTCTCTTCCATATCGGTCACATCCTGGAACGTACCAAAAATTTCCACACATTTCCCTTTTTTTACAAGCGGAGTTCCAACCGCTTTTACCCACTTGATTTTTCCATTTTTAGCGATCAGTTTCAGTTTGACCCGGTATTCTATTCCTTTGTCTATTGCTTCTTTGACACCTTTTTTGATCTTTCTTTTGGATTCTGCGGAATAAAAACTAATGGCTTTGTTAAAGTCTACAGGTTCATCGTAATCCAATCCATGAATTTCATAGATCTTTCTGCTCCAGGTAATTTCTCCTGTAACCAGGTTGTAAGACCAGTGACCAATATTTGCCACTTCAGAAATCTCGTGATTGATCTTTTTCTCTTTTTGAAGGTTCAGCTTTAACTCTTGATCTTCTTCAATAGATCGAGAAATGGAAATGATCTTCTTTACAATATTATTTTCTTTAACTGGAATGACCTGGCTTTCAATCCAAATGTAATCTCCATTTTTCTTCTTTGCGCGATATCGAATATTTCCAACCATCTCTCCCTTAAGAACCGGCGAATGAGATTCCTTCTCAATAAAATCCTGATCTCCAGGATGTATAAAAGGGTAGCAGTTTTTCCCAATTAGCTCTTTAGGAGTATAACCTAAAATTTTTTCAACTGTATCGTTTACGAATATATAATTACCATTCGGCTCATTATAGGTGATGATATTGGGTGAATACCGAAGTGCGTAGTCTTTAAGATGTCTTAAAAATAAGGACTCTTTTAACATTTCAGGGCGTGGTTAGGATTGTCGTTGGTTAGGCCAACTTCTAATAAATTAATTTACAGATTTTAATACAAAAAAATAAATCTTTAACGCTTTTCCTTATATACAATTGGAAAAAACACTAAAAATTTTCAAAATCAATTATTGATATATGAAAAAGAAGGCTTTTTTTCTCCTGTTTCATTAATAAAACCATACTCTTTCTGATTCGCTTTTCGCCAGGGCAATCTACCAACAACTGAAGAAGGCACTTCCTGAAAATCGTATAGGGTCCAAGATAAGAAATTGATACGCAGCTTTTTAAAATAAGCCTGCATTTTTTTATGATAGGCAACCTGGCCATCTTCACCGGTAGCAAATGGATTCCAAAGGCCTTTGTAAGAAGTTTTTCCGAATTCGCCAAGAACCACAGGCTTTGAAACTTTTTTTCTTAATGTATTATATCCTGAAATAAATTCTTCTGGCTCCTGGTAATAATGAAAACTGACAAAATCCACGTCAGACTGAAGCAAAGCTGCACTTTCAAGATTGGACCAGCCAATGGTGATCAGGTTCTTATGGTCTACCGCCCGTATCTGGGCTATTGTATATTTTAACCAATTTAAAACCAGCTTTTTTCCTCTATTTTCAAAATCCAGGTCAGGCTCATTCTTGATATCCCAGCCGAGTAAAGCTTTATGATCTTTGACTGCTGAAACGACCTGTCGGGCATGTTCATGAGTAATCGTCCAGTCAAGTACGGAATAATCGCCATAAAAATCAAAAAGCGTCACCAGCACCTTTAGTCCGTTTTTATCAGCCAGATCTAAAGTTCTATTGAGTTTTGCTAATTTTCCTTCATTTACATCAGCTTTTCCGAAGTCTTCATACTGAATAAAAATCCTAACGGTATTCAAACCTGCGTCACTGATAATTTTAAAATCCTGGTCAATTATAGTAGCGGCAAAACTGTCACCAAACATATCCCACGGACTATCCTTCGGGTAATAATTGATCCCTTTCATTTCAAAAGGCTTACCATCTACTAAAATCACTTCTGAATTCTGATTTTTTAAAGCTGATTCATTTTTTGACGATAAAACGGCATCTGCGGGTTTCTTTATCATATGCCGAATACGCCAAAAACCATCTTCCAAGAGCATCATGACCTGGTACGAAGAGGTATCAACGGTCCGATCTAAAATTTTTGTTCCATCGTAGCTCTCGGAATATTCGATGACATTTTGATCTTCAAAAACTACCAGCTGCCCATCAGCACTATAAAATTTTAACTCGGGATGATGAGCCATGCTCGTGGTTTTGAACGAAACATCCTGCTCCTGGTTGAATGAAATGGTCTTGTACAGATTCACACGGGCGCTATCGGTGTAATAATCATCAATTCCGTAGGCTTTATTGGTTTGTAAGGCAAGATTTCGAACGTACCAGGAATTCAGGTAATCTTTTTCGATTTCGCCCAGGCTTTGTTTTTCCATTGGCCTGCCCTTGTAAGCAGTAGTATCCCAGGAAATCTTTGGAAAATAAAGCCTTGTACTTTGAATTTCGGTGTGCAGCATTTTGGAGCGATCGGCACCCGTATTCAGAAAACCCCAAACTGAACTGATCCCAAAAATAATGAGTGCGTTGGCTGCGAGGAAGCTGATGATAAGAATTGCCCGATATAGGTTTTTGTTGATCTTTTCCCGCATGCAGGTTTATTGAATAGATTTGGTGATGCCCAAGGCTTCGATCTTAAAAATAGCAGAATCCTGGTAATTATCAGCTTCAGAAAGTTGAAAAGTGGCGAATCCGGCATCTGTCGGCTGTTTCATTTCATACTGAAGTTCTCCGGCCAGATCATAAACTTGTAAGCTGACCTCTGCCCCATCTGGGATAAACTGATTTAAAAAACTACGAATTGGGCCAACTATAATCTTCTTATTATTCTTATTCCACTGAACTTCAAAATTTTGTACTGCTGATTCGAAATTTATTAGTATCTCATCACTTTCTGCCATCCCCGTAATAGTTGCCTTGATCTTCCATTTCTCAGGACGCTCGGGGTGCAAGACTTTTGCTACCGCTACCCCATCAATGGTCGTGGCAAGCGATTTCAGCAATGAACCACTTTCATTTTCAATGATAAAATCGACTATAGTTCCATCGCTCACCACATTACCATATGCGTCCTTAATTTTCGAAGTTTTGACTTCCGCCACCTGGTTACCATCAGCATAATCATGTTCCCTATCTATCGCTATATTGAAATCTACTGGAGTTGATGGATAAACCAGGCTAATCATCTCTTTTGCCTGAATATTTTTGCAGGAATTGGAAACGATAATTTTCCCTGATTCTTCTTTAGAATAGCTATTTTTCCAGGCAAACATATCCTGAGTTTTTAAAGTGTCCGTCATTAGCTGGCCTCGGAAGTATTCAGATACTGAAACTTCTGTATTATCGCTAAGAGGATTACCGAATTCGTCGGTTGGAATACTTACCAGCATGGAATAATCCCTGGCACCCGCCTGTATGCTTCTAGGACCAAAATAATTCTCAATAGTTTCAGGTTTTGATAATGGAAGAATTTCGAGTTTTCCTTCCTTGATAGGATTTGAAGATTGAAGCTTCCAGTGAACAATTCCAGATTTTCGAGAGATAAATGCGGGAATTTCAAAGAAATAGCCGTTTTTATCTGATTGCGGTTTCAAAATAGTCTTCCCGAAAGAATTTGCCATTAACAACCTGCTGTCTGCTCCAATATTTTCGAAATGGAATTGTACAGATTCTCTTGCCATGATCTGCTTCGGAATGTCCTTCCCTTCAGTTTTTAAAACAGAGGATCGCTTCGTCAGGCTGAATAACAGGACCAGCATTATGTAGATTAAAGTTCTCATTATTTGGGGTTTCCAATATAGTTATTCATTTCAATTTTCAGATAATTAAAACCTGAACCGTTCAATTTTTGCATCGCAAGGGTATGATGTGCTAAACTTCTTCCGGAAACAACTTTATCTGCGATAGAGCGGTTTGGAAGTCCGTTTACATAAATATTTTCCATCGAAGAATTGATGATACACAGATCGTTTAATTTCTCCATATCTTTTTGAAACTGCTGTTTTCGCTGTACCCGGATACCTTCCTGCAAATACTCATGCTCTACCCATACAATTTCATGATTTTCAGAATAATAAGAATAAAGCAATTGCGGAATCGTTACTTCCTGGACTCCATAATTAAATAACTTCCCTTCCAGTCTATCACCATTTAATTTCAGTTCATTAAGGGAAACATTTTTATACAAATCTGTAGTGGCGACATTTCCCGCGCATTGTAAATTAAATTTAACAGGATCTGAGGAAATTTCGAGTGGGGTAAATTCGTCAGGATCAAAAGTCTCCGGAATTTCATCTCCCTCGCTAAGCCAGGCTATACCTTCAAAATCTACTCGGAAACTACTTACCTCTTTCGGCATCAGTTTGTGTTTGAGAACCTGTCGCGCATTGTAAGAAGCCAGTTCATTATTATGGTCATCATACAAAGTACCTTTGATCACGACATCTGCCGGCACATGATCAATATTCTGAATTTCACCAATAATGGAATAACGCCCATCTTTTTGGACCAATCTGGCGGAAAGAACTTCCAGAACCGGCTGTTTTAGAACATCTTCGTGATGCGTCTGCTGGGTAGTGATCTTACGGCGACCATGATTATAGAAGCTGGTTCCGTTTTGCGAAAAAAGCTGGTCTACCGGGAGATCAGTTTCAACTCCAGAAGGTTCGATGAACCATTTCCCATCGATCTTTTTTAGATCATGCTGATATTCTCTTTCCAATAATTCAATAGGCGTTACCCAGGAAGTAAAAACCGAAGCTGTGGCCACAGAATCATTCATATTGATAATTTCAACCTCGATACTGTCTAATTTGGCATAGGAACTCAAAATACCGTCGCTTACAGAAACTTCCAGCATAAACTGGGCAATCGATTTTCCGCCTTGCGGATCAAGATAAGAATGAGCTCTCTCGAACTCCTTAAAATCGATCGCGTCGTAATAGGCCTTGACCACATTTTCTTCGGAAATCTGATCTTGGTTATCCAGGTAGATATAATAAAGGGAAATGATGATGATTAATGACAGTATCATGGCGTAGACTTGGTTAATATTCAGTATGATCAGCCGAAAACGATTATAGGTCTTTTCGAAATTCAGGAAATCTGGTTTTACGGGATTACCAGTTTTTAAAGCATTGAACCAGATTAGCTGAAGGTTGATGAAAAAAGCGATAATTACGGTCAAAATAGGAATGATTCCCCACATCAGTTTTAGGAAAATTGGTACATCCTTAATTCCGATAACTTTAGATAATGGTGGGACATTCAGCTTTTCCCATACCATGATACCGTTTTCCAATTGCTGCAATCGTTGCCAGCCGCTGAAGTATAACAGCGGATCATAGAATTTATCATTAGAAAAGATATATTTCAGGTTGTATTTTTCTGGAACTGCAAGGAACTGCTGCAGCGAACCGATTCCCTCCACGCCACGAAACTTGGAATTCTCCAGTCTTTCGATTGCCCGGGTGGTTAGTTCTGGAAGTCTTCTGGCAGAATGATAATTCCCATCAACGGTCAGTGCACGGGTTTGAGCGGAAAGCCAGGCCATCTGATCACCAAATCCGAGGGTTAAAAATCTCCAGTGATCATGCTGATCTTCGTTCAGAAAATTAACGATCGGCAACATTTTAATACTTTGCGGTTGCATGGGCCGGAAATAGCCTAAACTTAGCGTGAACACCGAAAGAAACAGGAATAACCCAGCCAGGAAGGCCCCGGAAACCCTGTGGTAAACCGCTCCAAACTTTTGCTGAATCAGTTTTTTTAGATCTCCTTCTGCAAACCTGTAGGCAAATTCACCGAACATAGGCAAAGCCATAATAGAGCCCCATAAGGTAAATCTATCGAGCGTGAGAATATTGAATGCCGTATCTCCCAAAAGCATTTTCGGTATAAAAGTAGTCCCGCCAGTTCCTAATATGAACAACATTGAAAAGGATAATCCGAAGAATAAATAACGTTTTGAATAATACCTGTAAAGGATATAAGGAAATAGAAAAAACAGCACACCCCAGGGAATAACGAAAAACACCAGTCCGGAGGAGGTAAATTCTAAAAAGTTATCCCTGCTTCCGTGAGGAATGGGAACCTGTGTGATTGGATTTTTCTTGCTATTGATCCAGTAAGGCAGTATGCAGCATACGATCGCAACTAAAGATGAAAATCCAAAAAGAATGATTCTCTTCAGCAATTTCAGGAAACTATTCAGAAAAACTTTGAAGGTGATTTTTTTGAATTCTCCAACCTGTTCTTTGGAAACATCCATCACCACCATACCAATTAATGGAAAGATAAAAAACACCATTCCAAAGATCGGGGTAACATGATGGGAGGTCACGGTGACTGCAATTAGGGAAATAGCACGAAAGAAATATTGTTTTCTCCCGGTTTTGATAAATAAATAGATTTCCGGGAGAGAATGCATTAATAGGGATATTCCTACTATACTGGGTAACTGCCCAAAAACATGCAGTGTTTCGACGAATGAAGAGGAAAATACGGCCAATAATGCCGAATAGCCAGCGACTTTCCTACTTCCGGTTAGCATGAGGCTAAATCGATAAATTCCGGTGATAAATAAGATTACGGCAATAATTGCTGTTAGGAATAATCCGAATTTAAGGCCTCCAATAAAGGAAAATAAAGCAATGGCCTGGTGAACCAATGGTGGATAGCCCATTACGGTAAAACCAATATACCACTTATAATTCCAGGGCTCGAACCAGCTATTTGCATAATGCTCCGCAAAAAACAGATGAATTAAAGCATCATAAGTATTTTCCAGGGTAAAAAATATAGTAGAAGAGTGAAATACTACTCCTATAATAAGCGCTACAATCAGGTATTTATTGGTGGTCTCTTTCATCTTAAAAAGAATGAGGTTTAATATGAAATAAAATTACTGAGCCTTTATGCCCTATCAAATTCATTGACCAGCAGCAAATTACCGTTCGTCGACAAAAATTGACAATTTTATCTAATTCTCTGATTTCGAACGACAGTTCCAGATAATTTTGGACCATAATCTTAAACCAATCGCCATGAAAATTTTAGCTGTAGATGACCAACAATTAGTTCTAATGCCTCTGGAAAAAAGACTGAAAGAAAGAGGTTATGAGGTCATAACCACCACGCAGGCCGAAAAGACCCTGACAATTTTTAAATATTTCAAACCGGATCTTCTAATTATAGATATTAACATGCCCATGTCTAATGGACTAGAAATAATAAGGACCATTCGAACGAAAATGAACGACATGACACCGATCATGGTTTTATCTGGTAATACAGATGATAAACTGATTGTAGAGGCTTTTGAACTTGGCATTCAGGATTTCATGAAAAAGCCACTAAGCCTGAACGAGATCACCGCCAGAATTCGAAGATTAATAGGTTCGAATCCAGAGAAAAAAAATGCTAAAACTTCCACGAATAGTATTTTACAGAGCAGATGTGTTGGGGTTGTAATCCCTTGTTACAACGAAGAAAACCGGTTAAAATCAGAAGAATTCATCAATTTTATTGAAAGAAATTCTGGATACCATTTATGTTTTGTCAATGATGGAAGTACCGATAGAACTATGGAAGTCCTTCATAATTTGAAAAAAGGAAGAGAAGATTTTATCAGTATTTATAATTGCGAGAAAAACGGTGGTAAAGCTGAGGCTGTGAGACAAGGTTTAATTTATATGTCAAAATTCAGCGACTTGGATTATATTGGTTTTCTTGATGCCGATCTATCTACCGACTTTCAGGATTTTGACGACCTCGTAAAAACAATCGAAACCACAGATTTTCAAATTGTAAATGGTTCAAGAATTTCACGAATGGGAGCCAATATCACAAAGGAAAGTGCGCGAAAATTGATCAGTATGACCATTAACCTGATCATCACTACCATTTTAGGAATGCCCTTCAGAGATACGCAATGTGGAGCTAAAATCATGAAAAAAGAGCTGGTCCCTATCGCCTTTAATACTCCGTTTTTAACCAAATGGCTTTTTGATGTGGAAATCTTTATGCGAATGAAACACCACTTCGGAAGCAAAAAAGCACAGCAGATTATTTGTGAACAACCGCTAACAAGATGGATCCATGCAGACGGGTCAAAACTCAGCTTTTCTGATAGTCTCAAGATTGGAATTCAGCTTTTTAGAATTTTTTACGAATACAAATTGAATTATCATCCAGAAAAAGAAATAATGACACCAATTGATCTTGAGGAAAGAGCGTTGCTTTAATGGATGAATTCTAAACTAAAAAATCCTAACAATCTATTTTTTTCAGATTATTAGGATTTTGCTTTTTATGACCTCAGCAAGGTTTCCTGAATAGATATAGGTACTGATTTCTTATAATATCCAATATAATAGCCAGATCATAATTCAACAAACTAACCGAACTGACCTTAGCAAATTGATGAAATGGCAATGCTCTTCTTTTACGATCGCTTTTTAATCCATTGATAGAACACCGGGATTAAGGAAAGAAAGACTATTCCCAGAATTACAAATTCAAAATTATTTTTTACAAAACTTAGATTTCCGAAGAAATAACCTACAAGGACTAATAAGGCTACCCAGGTCATTCCTCCAATAAAATTGAATTTGATAAATTTTCCAAAATGCATTTCACCTATACCAGCCACGAAAGGTGCAAAGGTTCTAACAATGGGAACGTATCTGGCAAGAATGATTGTTTTTGGGCCATGTTTATCATAGAAACTCCTGGTTTTATCAATATGCTTTTCGTTAACTAACTGCTTTCCGAAGGCTTTCCAGCCCAGAGCTTTTAATCCAACAGTTTTGCCTAAGTAATAATTTAGACTGTCTCCCAGAATAGCGGCGGCAGTCATGAGCAGTAATACCATCCATAAATTCAATTCTGCTGTTTGACCTTTATCATTAGTAACACCGGCACAAAATGTTCCTGCAGCAAAAAGTAAGGAATCACCAGGTAGAAAAGGCATAATCACCAACCCAGTTTCAATAAAAATAAAAGCGAAAAGGATCGCATAAATCCAGATGCCATAATCTAGGATCATAGAAAAAAGATGGCTGTCCAAATGCAGAAAAAAATCTAAGATCCCGTTCATTTCTTAAAATTTATAAGTGAAACCTAGCAGGTAATTGTGATCGTAGCTATTGAAGGTTAGTTGCATGTGCTCTTGTTCAAAGGGAGTTGTAAAATAAAAAACCCTAACAATCTTATAATTAGATTATTAGGGTTTAACTTGTGACCTTGCCAGGATTCAAACCTGTTTCGCGAGGGCCTGTATTTAGTGATTTACCATTTAAATTTCCACAGAAGGTAACCTTATTGCTCACCTTTAATTAGGACTTAACTTGAATTGATTGACATCAAATGAAAGGTACTAATTAAAATTAATATTCTACTCATGACCTTGAATAAATAACGTAACCTGCTTTTATCCAGGAACGTTCTCGGATAAAAAACTATATTTGGGTTGATATAACGAGTTGGCCACAAGCTTGAAACAAATGAATGCATCAAAATTAAAAGGAAGTTTATTAGAATATACAGTTAGAAGAATCCTTGAAAATTGTGGGTTCACAAAGGTTAGACCAGATGGACTTTTAATATATAATCGAAGTGGCCTTACGATGATTAATGGAAAAGGTGCAGCTCACGATGCAGATGTTTTGATGAATCCTCCAATTCAGATGCCATTTTCATATCCATATAGATTAAACTTTGAGTGTAAAGCTTATAATAGAAAGACTGGATTGACTATTATTAGAAATGCGCTAGGATTAAGATATGATATAAATGAGTTTGAAATTGTAACTCGAACACATTTACAAGCAAGACAAAATAACAGAAGAAGTCTTTTAGCAATTGATAATCGACAGAGATTTAATTACCAAGTTGGTGTAGCTTCCATAGAAGATTTCTCTAAACCTGCTTTTGAATTTGCAGCAAATAATAAAATCCCACTAATATCATTGAGATGGTTTTTACCACCTGATATTTGTGACAAGTTTCATCTTATAACAAATAATTATTTAAGAACATTTTCGGAGAAACAGTTAAATGAGCTTCACCAATTATTAAAAGGTAATCCTAATGAAAATGCAGAAGCTTTTTTAAGAGACACAAATTCAATATTTAAGGATATATATGATGCTATAAATCAATTTGAAAACAGAGTTTTAATAGGACTATTAGAAAGCGGAGATTTATTATTTCTAATTTCTCAAGGAGATAACGAAATGGAATACCTAAGAAATAGAGACATAACAATGAGGGCAAGGTTCCACTATCAAAGACGTGAATTAGATTATTGGATACTTAATATTAATCAAGAGATTCGATTTGGATTTTATCTTCCCTCGAGAATAATTGAAATGTGGAGAGAACAAAGTTTTGATGGTGAAGCTGCAATTTATTTAAAAAATCAATTGTTTTCCAGAGTTTTTGTTTTTGTAAGAAATGGCGAATTACCATTTAGAGTTTTACGAATAGACGAAGATTGGTTAAATGAACTAAATAGAGAATTCGAATAAAAGCCAGTGGCCAACAAAGAACTAAGGTAAAATCCAAGTACTTCTAAGCTAATTTCGATATATAATTTTCCTGGTAAAAGGTTCCTGATTTGGCGATGGCAAATGCCTTTTTCAGGAGCTTATTACAAACGGCGATCAATGCCAGTTTCTTACTCTTCCCCTTTGCAACAATACGCTCATAGATCTCTCTGCAAGCTTTATTGGTTTTGCAGGCAGTGAAGCTGCACATGAATAGTAAATTCCGAAGCTTTCGATTGCCTACCTTGCTTATTCGACTGCGTCCTCTTACACTGGTTCCGGATTGCCTGATCGTTGGTGTGATCCCAGTAAAACAGCAAAGCTGCCTGGCATTCTCAAAACTGGTAAAGCCATCAGTTAAAACAATCAGGAGCATGGCCGTTTTCTTACCCATTCCAGGAATGCTGGTTAATTGCTCCAGTTGCTCTTCCTGGGTGTCTCTAACTAAGGATTCCAGCTTTGTTTCGATTTGTGCTAATTCCTTTTCTAATTGCTTTAGCATTCGGGTTAGCGATCTACTGACGGTCTTTGAAGGTGTTCCCAGTGCTTTCTCTCCATGGATCTTGTTCTTTACAGCGGTACGTTGTTTCAGGTAAAGATCCTGAAGACTCAGCAATTGCAAGCATTCTGCCTGTACAGCATTCCTGGCCGTGTATAAAGGAACCTTTGTAGCCTGTGCATATTCACAGATCGCTTTAGCATCACTCTTATCGGTCTTGATCTTGGAGAGCTTCATCTGAATAAAACGCTTGACAGAAAGTGGATTCACAACCGACACCGTTATCCCCTTCTCAAACAGATACTGGGCTAAACGGTAGTGATAATAGCCGGTGGCTTCCATCACTACCAGGCTATCTTTCCCAATAGCTTTAAGGAAGCTCTTAAAACCTTTCACATCATTAGAGAACTGATCATGCTTACCTTCCTGATCAACTACATCAAAGAATGATTTACTGATGTCTACTCCATAAAAATGTTTAATTTTATTCATGACTTTAAATTTGGAAAGAACAGCTACTTTGGTTTCATCGACTTTAAAACGAGATCCAGGTCTCACAGAACTAAACGAAATTGAAGTAGAAAAGAGAGGGGATTATCATTGTTGACGGAATCTTTGAGTTCCCACGGTTCATTTA
>CAXPUM010000017.1:0-3211 GCA_964220295.1 Flavobacteriaceae bacterium
GGAACCGATTCAATATCAACCGTTCCATCATGTAGCTCTACCCTTCTTTGAATGGAGTGTATCCCCATACCCTCTTTAGGTTTGATTTGTTCAGGCTCAAATCCCTTACCATCATCTTCTACCATAACATTTAGCGAATCCCCATGGTGGGTAAGATAGATTATGACTTTGCTTGCCCCTGCGTGTTTAATAACATTTGTGATGAGCTCCTGTACTATCCTAAACACCATAATTTCAAAACTATTCTCCATCCGCTCATCCATCCCGTGGTCTTCCACTTCTATGATGATCTTGCTGGAGGCTGAGACTTTACTGGCAAAATTCTTAATAGCCGGTAATAAACCTTCCTGGCCTTTCATACCAGCATTCTTGACGTGAGCTATCTTTCTGACCTCTTGATAAGCTTCGCTAAGAAGATCATCGGTTTGTTTCATCAAACGATCTTCTTCCTCTTTAAGCCGATCCTTTCGAACCTTCAGATTTTGAAAATGCAACTTTATGGTAGCTAATAGACTTCCCAGGTTATCATGTAAATCGTCAGCAATTCGCTGCCGTTCTTTTTCCTGCCCTTCGATCATAGCATCTAAACCTGAAAGCTGTTGATCTTTCAATTGCTTTTCTAATTTTTCCTTTTCAATTTCATGGTTCTTAGCCATTAGTTTCCTTCTGTTCTTCGCATTTCGATACGCGAGATATGCCAATAGAAGTAATAGCAATAAAACGCCAGACAATATCCAGAGAATGGTTTGGCGCTGCTTGAGGCGAAGATTCTCATTCTCTTTTTTCTCCACCTGATATTTCGTGTTGAGATCAAGTAATACCTTATCCTGGTCGACCTGGTTGATACTATCCCGGTAGCTATTTTCTAACTTTCTATAACGAAGCGCATTTTCGTAATCCTTATTCAGCTCGTAGGTTTCAGCCATATTTTTATACAAAAACTGGCGAGTGCCCAGAGCATATTGCTTCATTTCCAGGCTATCCGTTTTCTGATACCAGGTTATGGCCGAATCATATTGTTTTAGGTTGCGGAATAAGGATGCTTTATTGTTATAGATATAAGATATGTAATCTACAAGGCTATCTGCCTGGTATTGCTTTAAAGCTATATCATAGTGATAAAGTGCAGAATCTTTTTGTTTTAATATTTCACCGTAAACGACCCCTAAATTATGATGGATCTTTGCATCCATCAAACTGTCGCTAATTTCGGCGTTATGATATAAAGCCTTATTAAAGAAATTGATAGTTTTTTCTGGATCTGAATTAATATAGATTTTCCCCAGTTGCATGTATGCCTTTGAAAGCAATTCCGCATCATCGCGTTCTTCAGCATATTTTAAAAATTCGTCTATGAATGGTTGGGGGTCCAGATCAGGATTGCGTAACGAGTTTAAATTTTCGGCTATTTTCAGATTAATGGTTGCGACCTTATTCAAACTATCCAATGCCGAATATATTCTTTTAGCTTTTAAGAAATGGTCGAGACTTTTATCCGAATTATTGACATTAATTTGGGTTTGTCCAAAAAGAAAATGGTACTTAGCCAGGTCAGCTTTAGATAAATTGCTCGTATCTACCAGTTGCAGCAATGATTGAGATTCTAAATACTCTCCTGAAGTGATTAGACTATCAATTTCAGACAAATTTGACTGCTGGGAATAGCAAAAAGCAGCAAGTAAAAAACTTGCTGCATTGAAAACAATATAACGAAATGAAAATCTCAATTATCCGCCAACTAAAATTCCGCCTCCAGCAGTTTCAGGTTGAGTAAGTTCCAATCCTTCCATACAGTTACTTTTGTAATAAGAATCAAAACTTTCACCTTTATCAGAACCTACCAGGTAATATTCGTAAAGCCCCTTTTTCAAATAATTTTTAAAACATTCAATAATCTCATCCGGTTTCTGATCAGAATGAAATACAATGGTTAGAACCTGAGAAGTCTTTTCAGTTAAGATACTGGATTTTTGCCGTGATAACTTTATCTCCGTGAAATCCATGCTATTCTTCAAACCATTATTAGGCACTTTCGCTGCTCCGGCAGGAACATCTCTTTTCCCTTCCACAATTATTAAGAGAACCGGAAGCTCTTTATTTCCTGGCACGTTTTGAGTAACACCAGTCTCAAATTCTTCTACGACTTTTAACCTAAATTTTCCTGGTTGCCGGTCACTATTAAGAGCTGGCATTGCCAAAGCAATGTCAAAATCCACATTATTCTTTTTTATGCTAAAAGAACCAAGCATACCGTATGAGTTCATAATTAAAATTTTAGTTGGTTAGTACCGTAATTTACGAATTTTCATTTGTTAGTCTCAAAAGTAATCGGCAGACAGCCATTTTAAAATACCCATTTAAGGGGATATTGGATATACTATGGTAAAACCGTAAAGATTGTAAGGGTATAAACTTTAAATCAGCCTTTTAAACCTATACATTGGATTTATTAAAAACCCCAAAACACTAGAATTATGAGTTTTAAAGAAATTAAACCATTGTTTCTTTTAATGGCAATCCTTCTTGTTTCCTGTAACAAGGATGAAATGGATCAATCGCCTGAAGAAGCAACAACCACACTGGAAAAACAATCACAGGAATTATCTGCTTCCGAATTGAAAAAAATAGGTGATCTGCACTTGAATACTAGTGATGTTAGATATGAGTCCTTCACTTTACCAGGTGGTGAAACCGAAAGCCGTATTCTTATTGAAGGAGATATTGCCATGACTCCACAGCAATTAAAAGAAATGAAGCCACTTCGTATAGATTCAAAGCAATATCGCACTTACAATCTTGTAAGTAGTCCCCGAACAATTAATGTTATTGGCTATACCGGTACAGGTTATGGTCAAAATTTAACTACTAAACAAAGAAATGCTTTACAAGCAGCTGTAAATAATTATAATGCATTAAATATCGGACTAAATTTCACTTTGAGCTTTGGAACAAATATTTCTGCTTACGACATCGTGGTATACCAAAATCCTCATGGAGAGGCCGGAGGAGTAGCAGGCTTTCCATCTAACGGAAATCCCTATAAATATGTACAGATATTTTCTGGAATGGCAAATTACAGTACCGCTACGAATGAGCATGTAATAACACATGAAATTGGTCATACACTGGGAATGAGACACACCGATTGGGATACAAGAGCTAGCTGTGGTCAATCTGGAGAATCTGCAGGTTCTGATGGAGCAGTTCACAT
>CAXPUM010000018.1:0-13396 GCA_964220295.1 Flavobacteriaceae bacterium
CCATAAATAATGGATTCTATTATGATGTAGATTTTGGCGATCAAAAAATTTCTGAAACCGATTTTAAAAAAATCGAAGATAGGATGCTGGAAATTGCCAGGGGCAAGCACGATTTCCAAATGCGTGCTGTTACCAAACAGGAAGCATTAGATTTCTATAAAAACGAAAACAATCCGTTTAAGGTTGAATTAATAGAAAACCTGGAAGACGGGACGATCACTTTTTGTGATCACGATACTTTTACTGATTTATGTCGAGGAGGGCATATTCCAAATACAGGCATTATTAAAGCGGTAAAATTAATGAACGTGGCCGGCGCTTATTGGCGCGGTGATGAAAATAAACCGCAACTGACTCGTGTTTATGGAGTGTCATTTCCGAAGCAGAAAGAACTAAAAGAATATCTAGAGCTTTTAGAAGAAGCAAAGAAAAGAGATCATAGAAAGCTGGGAAAGGAACTCGAGTTGTTCACATTTTCACAAAAAGTTGGTCAGGGACTGCCATTATGGCTGCCAAAAGGTGCCGCTTTGCGTGAACGCCTGGAAAATTTTCTGAAGAAAGCTCAGAAAAAAGCTGGGTATGAAATGGTTGTTTCCCCACATATTGGTCATAAAGAACTATATGTTACCTCAGGACATTATGCAAAATATGGTGAAGACAGTTTTCAGCCAATTCACACGCCAAATGAAGGAGAAGAATTTTTACTGAAACCAATGAATTGCCCGCATCATTGCGAGATATACAAAGCATCTTCCTGGAGTTATAGGGATCTTCCGAAGCGATTTGCAGAATTCGGAACAGTTTACAGGTATGAGCAGAGCGGCGAACTTCATGGTCTTACCAGGGTTCGCGGATTCACACAGGATGATGCCCATCTTTTTTGCACACCAGATCAACTGGATGACGAGTTTAAAAAAGTAATTGACCTTACCTTATATGTATTCTCATCTTTAGGATTTGAGAATTTTACGGCACAGGTTTCTTTGAGGGACCCAGACAATAAGGAAAAATATATAGGATCTGACGAAGTATGGGAGAAAGCAGAAAATGCCATTCTAAATGCCGCTAAAGAAAAAGGTCTTAATTATGTAGTTGAAACTGGTGAAGCGGCCTTTTACGGGCCAAAATTAGACTTTATGGTGAAAGATGCACTGGGAAGAAGCTGGCAGCTTGGTACAATCCAGGTAGATTATAATCTTCCTGAAAGATTTGAACTTACCTATAAAGGTAGTGACAACGAAGAACACCGTCCTGTCATGATTCATCGGGCACCATTTGGCAGTATGGAACGTTTTGTAGCGATCCTGCTAGAACATACTGGAGGGAATTTCCCCTTGTGGCTCATGCCGGAGCAAGCTATCATTCTCTCACTCAGCGAGAAATATGAAAAATACTCCCAAAAAGTTTTAACTTTGCTTGAAAATAACGAAATTCGCGCCCTTGTTGACAATAGGAATGAAACTATTGGAAAGAAAATTCGGGAGGCTGAAGTGCAAAAGTTCCCGTATATGTTGATTGTTGGCGAACAGGAAGCTCAAGATGGTACGGTTTCTGTACGTAAACACGGCGAAGGTGATTTGGGAACAATGAACGTCGAAGATTTTGCAAATTTGATTAATAAAGAAATCGATAGTACCTTAAAGCCTTTTAAAACTGAAGTTTAATTAAAATTTATAGCCATAGCAATAAACAGAAGAAAATCGAACAAGTTCGGTAGACAAAAAGAAGAACAACACCGAATTAACGAAAAGATCAGAGCCGATAAAGTGCGTCTGGTTGGCGATAATGTCGAAATGCAGGTAATACCGGCAAAGCAGGCCCTTTCCATGGCACAGGAACTGGGACTTGACCTGGTAGAAATTTCTCCCAATGCTGAACCACCCGTGGTGAAAGTAATGGATTACAAGAAATTCCTTTACGAACAGAAAAAGCGTGAAAAAGCCATGAAGGCTAAAGCGACAAAGGTAATTGTAAAGGAAATTCGTTTTGGACCTAATACCGATGATCACGACTATGAATTTAAAAAGCGAAATGCTGAAAAGTTCCTTAAGGATGGAGCTAAGCTAAAGGCATTTGTTTTCTTTAAAGGTCGTTCTATCGTATTTAAAGACAAAGGAGAAATTCTATTGCTTCGTCTTGCTCAGGATCTTGAGGAACACGGAAAGGTTGAGCAAATGCCTAAGCTTGAAGGTAAGCGAATGACGATGTTTATGGCTCCAAAGAAAACGAAATAAAGAAATAAGAGAGTTTAATTTATAAAATAAGGACTGAAATGCCTAAAATGAAAACAAAATCCAGTGCTAAGAAGCGATTTAAGCTAACTGGTACAGGAAAAATCAAAAGAAAGCACGCGTTTAAGAGTCACATCTTGACAAAAAAGTCTAAAAAACGTAAGCTAGCCTTAACTCACAGTACTTTAGTACATGATGCAGATAAGGATAATGTGAAACTTCAGTTACGATTAAAGTAAACTGAAGCAATTCAGGTTTCAATTATTGTTTAACCATGGAGTGCGGCAAAACAGTTAAAAAATAACTGCTGTTTTAAAAGTATCGGAAACGATCGCCTGCTACAAAAAAATTTAAAAATTATGCCAAGATCTGTAAATTCTGTTGCCAAAAGGGCACGTAGAAAAAAGGTTTTAAAGCAAGCCAAAGGTTACTTCGGACGTCGTAAAAACGTATGGACAGTAGCTAAAAACGCGGTTGATAAAGCAATGCTTTATGCATACCGTGACCGTAAAGCTAAAAAACGTAATTTCCGTTCACTATGGATCATGCGTATCAACGCTGCTGCAAGAATGAACGGAATGTCTTATTCTCAATTTATGGGAAAATTGAAAGCTAGCAATATCGATTTGAATCGTAAGGTTCTTGCCGATTTAGCGATGAATAACCCAGATGCTTTTAAAGCGATTGTAGAAAAAGTAAAATAAATAATTATACTCTCTTATAGAAAAATCCCGCTTTTTGCGGGATTTTTTATTTTCCATAGACCGTTAAAACTAATTTTCGCGCTCCACCGTGATCGCGATGTTCACATAAATAAATACCCTGCCAAGTTCCCATATTCAATATTCCTGAAGTTACCGGTATCTCAAGAGAGGTGCCAGTCAAGGCTGATTTAATATGTGCCGGCATATCATCAGGCCCCTCTAGGGTATGCTTATAATAAGGCTGATTCTCCGGAACCATTTTATTAAAATGAGATTCAAAATCTTCGCGAACGGTAGGATCAGCGTTTTCGTTGATAGTGAGACTTGCAGACGTGTGCTTGATAAAAACCTGTAGAAGACCAATTTCAATTTCCTCAATTTCTGAAAAATGGGACAGAATTTCATCTGTTACTAAATGGAATCCTCTCACTCTCGCTTTCAGTTTGATTTCTTTCTGAAAAATCTTCATTCTGGTCTCGATTTTTTGCTGTGTCTGATTTCTTCCAGCTTCTCATGAAGCTCTTTTACCATTTCGGGATATTTCGAAAATAGATTTTTTGTTTCAGATAAATCTGTTTCTAAATTATAAAGTTGCATTGGTGGTGCGTCGTCCTTCAGCTTTCCATTTTTAATATCACTGTTCTGCTGCCCTGTAAACGTAGTGGCCGGCGGACCACCAAAATCATGCATTCCTCTATATTCAGCTGAAAATCCTCCGCCTCCCTGGCCGGAAATAAACATCCACTTTCCATGGCGCAATGCCAGATTATTTAGATCATCTGGTGCGATCATCAAATTTTCACGGATATTCTCGTTTGGATCACCTACTAAGGCAGGTAGCATATTGAAACTATCTCGACCCTCCTCCGGCTGTAAATCTCTCTGAAATAAAGCGGCAAAAGTCCCGAGCATATCCACATTTCCTAATAACTGAGTTGAAACAGTTCCCGCTTCAATTTTCCCGGGCCATCTGGCAATAAAAGGAACCCGATGACCGCCCTCCCAGGCATCGAACTTAAAACCCAGTAAATTGCCATTCAGTTTATGGTCCATAGCGTAAGCATCCTGGCCTCCCATATTCAGCATTCCACCATTATCACTGGTAACTATTAAGAGAGTATTATCTGCCAATCCTTCTTCATCCAATTTCTCCATGATCTCGCCAACCATCCAATCAAGTTCTTCAATAAAATCACCATATCGCCCGGCATCGCTACTCCCGAGAAATCGCTTTGCTGGAGTAAAGGGGTGGTGAATATTTGTAGTTGCAAAATAGAGAAAGAATGGTTGTGTCTTGTGTTTCTCGATAAACGCTATTGCGGTATCCTTCAGCGTAGTTCCAACGAGGCTATCTACATATATTTTATGAGCTTTCTTAGCTCCTCCAATTTTCTGATTCCACTTATTCCATTTTTCAGGGTAAGGAGCGGTTTCGGCTTCTTCTCCCCAAACAAATGAATCATCTTCCTCTAAACCTACTACCCGGTGATTTTCCACATATACGAAAGGAGGATGACTATTTAGCACCGGTACTCCAAAATAATAATCAAATCCGAGTTCCAAAGGTCCTGGTTTTAATTCTCCATTCCAGTTTACCGGCCTGGTCTCCCCAAAACCAAGATGCCATTTGCCAACACAGGCCGTGGCATAGCCCTGTTCTTTAAAAACATCAGCTATAGTGAGCTTTTCCTGATCAATAATTAATGAATCCCTATCAAAAATTGCAGATGATAAGTTATTAGATCGCAAGGGATATTCACCGGTTATGAGGGCGTATCTCGATGGAGTGCACACCGCGGAAACGCTGTGAGCATCTGTAAAACGTTTTCCCTGGGCTGCGAGTTTATTAATATTTGGTGTATGAACACGCTTTGCTCCATAAACTCCAAGATCACCGTAGCCAAGATCATCGGCATTGATCAAAATCACATTTGGTTTGTCGCTTTGAGCTTTTATTACACAAGAAAATAAAATGGCGAAGCAGGCTATCAATCTGGTGAGTATTCTTACCTTCTTCATGATTATTTCAATTCTTTTATTCTTTCTGTTACTGCTGGTAAGGATGGTAGATTAGACACGGGTTTATTTAAATAAAAATAAGCAGTTGCAGAAACGTCATCACTTCTATAGAAATTGGCCCATCCATCTGGCAATTCCAGGTCGCCTAGTCCGCTATAATTTCCTTCCAGTAATTTGATAAATCCTTCTTTGGCATCTATTGTAATTGGTTCCAGTGAGACTCCCTTATCTATCAGTTGCAAAACTTTCTTTTTTGGTGCCCCGCCAATCTGCTGGATCGTAACCCTGATATCATCGTAAAAATAAACGGGATCCGGTTTGTGATACCTATAAAAAGCATAAATGCCTTTTTCACTATCAGCTATTGGTGAACCCTGGAACTGGTGAGAGAAAGACCCCTGCCCATAAGCGGTTCCAATATAATCTTCGGTTCCCGACCCGATAAGGCTTGGATAATCAGAATCCCCATCGATGTACATCTTTACTTCTCCTTCTCCAAACCAGGTATCTTCATAGCCCTCGGCTGTTTTAACACCGATATTCGTTCCTAAAAATCTTCCTTTCCCAGATACCTTCGGAAGAATTTCAAAATCCTTCCCGAGTTTGGTCTTTGTATCTCGATTCCAATAGGCATGAAAATAGGCAACATCCTTTTCAGAATCTTTCCTATTGAAGTTGACATCAAAGAACAATGCATCGAGATCCTTATCAGATTCATTTCTAACAACAATCTTCGCCCCTGTCTTGAAAGGCATAGGGATATAACAATTGAAAGAGCGTCCTTCGGGATCGGTAAAAAACACACTTTCAAAAGGGACTCTTTTGCCAAGGCCAATTCCGAAGAAATCTCCAATAGGCACAGAAACAGCAGGTTTAGAATTTTTATCCCAATACATTTCTATCACCAGAGACCTCAGCATCTCAGGGCTGCGATCACTAAAAGTCATCCAAATCCGGTTTACGACTCCGCTTCCCTCGATATTCAACAATTCAATTTCTTCTCCAGATTTTATTTTATTGAAAGCATGACCTTTTGCTCCCCTATTTTCTTTACCACCTGCTGCTTTTTCAGCTTTTGGGTTCTCAAAACTGGACCAGCCTGTGGTAGTATTTTCGGGAAGCTGATATATTTCCTGGGCAGAAGAATAGGTTGCCATCATCAGAAAAAATCCAAAAACGGCTAGTGCTAATCTACTATTCATATTTTAAGTTTTTTGTTTCTTATTTTTCGCCGCTGGAAAAAGAACATTATTAAGTATCAATCGGTATCCCGGTGAATTGGGATGTAATTCCAATTCAGTCTTAGGATCACCTACGCGATGCTGATAATCTTCCGGGTCATGGCCACCGTAAAATGTGAAAAACCCTTTTCCTTTTACACCATGAATATAACGCGCTTCGCCATTCAGCTTACATTCGCCCATAATTAGAACACCGGGTTTGATCAAATCTGGATCGTAACTCGTTGTCTGCCCCATGAATCCTTTTACCAGCCTGGTGTGGTTCTGCGTAAGCATGGTTGGCACGACATCCCATTTAGCCGAATAATCCATTAAGGTAAAATAATCATTCTCGGCATCGATATTTCGCTTTGAAGTCATATCTATATCTGAAAACTCATAAACCAGCGGACTTTTTTCCAACTGATAATTGGTAAAAGCAAACGTATTGCTGAAATCAATTTTTGACTGGTAACCAGGTTCGCTGGGATCACCATCAAACATAGGCTCGCAAATATCCACTCCATCTGCTGAAAGTGCAATGTCAAAACTATCTGTCGCGCTGCACATCGCGAACATGAATCCGCCACCTATAACATAATCCCGAATCTTCTTCGCTACTGCTAGTTTTTCTTCGGAAACTTTTGAATAACCCATTTCGGCTGCAAGCGCTTCCGCATCTTTTTTATCCTGAATATACCAGGGAGCTGTTCTAAAAGCTGAATAAAATTTCCCATACTGCCCGGTAAAATCTTCATGGTGTAGATGCAGCCAGTCAAACAACAACAATCCGTCACCCAAAACTTCCCGGTCGTAAATGGTTTCGTAAGGAATTTCCGCATAGGTCAAAGCCATGGTGACCGCATCATCCCAGGGTTTGTTTCCGCTTGGTGAATACACTGCTATTTTAGGAGCTTTTTCTAAAGCGACCGATTCCATATTCTTCGCTGGACTGCTGATCTCTTCTAATATCGATGAAGCCTTTGAGTCGCTGATCTGTTCAAAATCGACTCCACGAATCTGGCATTCTCTTTTCAATTCTTCAGTATCTGAAACTAAAAATGAGCCACCACGATAATTTAAAAGCCAATTCACTTTTAATTGATTTTCCAGCGCGTAGTATATAATTCCGTAGGCTTTTAGATGGTTTCCCTGGGTTTCGGCATCCATCGGAATTAGAATCCTGGAAGCCTGAGCAGAAAAAACGCAAAAAAGACCAAACAAAAACAGCAGGCATTTTTTTGAAAAAAGCCTGCTGTTCTGAAAATTATTATTTCTGTTGGTTGTTAGTTTTTCATTTTTATTAGAATGGAACATCGTTATCATCATCAAAATCGTTCATTGAACTGCCGAATGCTTCATCGGCACTTGGACTTGGCAAATTATGATTACCAAAACCATCATCATCTCCGTCATTCATTCTGGAAGGAATTTCAGAAGGAAAACTGAAGTCTTCTAAATTATCAAATTTACCGAGTTCTCCAATAAATTTCAGCCTGATATTTTCCAATCCACCATTTCGGTGCTTGGCTACGATAAATTCAGCCTGACCCTGGGTTGGAGTTCTTTCCTCATCATCCCACTCTTCAATTTTATAATACTCTGGTCTATAGATAAAGGAAACGATATCTGCATCCTGCTCGATTGCACCAGATTCCCGAAGGTCAGAAAGTAAAGGTCTTTTACTTCCACCACGCGTCTCTACAGCACGAGAAAGCTGTGATAGCGCTATAACGGGAACACTCAATTCCTTTGCAAGTGCTTTCAGGTTTCGGGAAATAGTAGAAATTTCCTGCTCCCGGTTTCCGCCTTTTTGGCTCCCTCCTGCAGTCATTAACTGAAGGTAATCAATAACGATCAGTTTAATTCCGTGTTGTGAAGCCAGACGTCTTGCCTTTGCACGAAGGTCAAAAATGGATAGCGAAGGTGTATCATCAATAAATAATGGCGCTTTTTCAAGATCTTTAACCTTGACATTCAACTGTTCCCATTCATGCTGCTCCAGTTTACCGGTTCTTAGTTTTTCTGAAGACAATCCTGTTTCCGAAGAAATTAGACGCGTGATCAACTGAACGGAAGACATCTCCAGCGAGAAGAAGGCTACCGGAACTCCCTGGTCAACTGCCATATTCCGTGCCATAGAAAGAGTTAGAGCCGTTTTACCCATACCCGGACGTGCCGCGACAATCACTAAATCTGAAGGTTGCCATCCTGAAGTTAATTCATCCAATTTTTCAAATCCTGAAGGCACACCACTTAAACCTTCTTTATTCGATATCTCCTGGATCTTCTTTTTCGCCTGGATGACCAAACTCTGTGCGGTTTCCGTAGAACGCTGAATATTACCCTGAGTTACTTCGTATAACTTTGCTTCAGCATTATCTAAAAGATCAAAAACATCTGTTCCTTCATCGTAAGCTTCTTCGATAATTTCGTTTGAAATTTTGATGAGGCTCCGCTGAATATATTTCTGAAGAATGATCCTTGCATGGAATTCAATATGCGCTGAAGAAGAAACTTTTTGAGTTAATTGTATCAGATAGTAGTCCCCTCCTACCTTATCAAAATTCCCCTCCTTCTTAAGTTGATTAGAAACGGTTAATAAGTCAATCGCCTCTGAGTTATCGAACAGTTTTTTAATTGCACCATAAATAAGCTGATGGGCATTTTTATAGAACGCATCGGGATGTAAAATATCGATGATCTCATCTACACCTTTTTTATCGATCATCATCGCTCCGAGCACAACCTCTTCTAAATCAATAGCTTGAGGTGGAATTTTACCTTTTTCAAGGCTGACAACATTTTGTTTTTTGTACGAAATGCTTTGAGGGGCAGTGATTTTTTCCATATAACGAATGTAACCAATTTGTTAACGCAATCTTAAAAAATTAGGCTTCTGTTCCTCAACAGGTAATCAACAAATTGGATGTTGATAACTAATATTTTCTGTTAATAAGATAAAAAAATCCGGAATGAGATATCCGGATTTTCCTATGATGTTTTATAGATAAAGAATCTATCCGTCGAAGACACCCATATCAAGATATTTCTTCATACGTTTTTCGATTCTGTCCTTTGGTGATAAGTTTTTTAATTCATCATAAGCTTGAGAAATTGAAGATTTTACCGTATTGAAAATCTCTTCTCTATTGCCATGAGCTCCACCAAGTGGCTCTTTAATGATCTCATCGATCAGTTTCTGTTTTTTCATATCAGTCGCAGTAAGTTTCAAAGCTTCTGCAGCCTGCTCCTTGTAGTCCCAGCTTCTCCACAGAATAGAGGAACACGACTCAGGAGAAATTACCGAATACCAGGTATTTTCCAGCATCATGACTTTATCTCCTACACCAATCCCTAACGCACCACCACTGGCTCCTTCACCAATGATCACCACGATAATCGGAACATTTAAGCGGGTCATTTCCATAATATTCCTGGCTATTGCTTCACCCTGCCCGCGCTCTTCCGCTTCCAAACCTGGGTAAGCCCCTGGTGTATCGACGAAACAAACTACCGGCAAATTGAATTTTTCAGCAGATTTCATCAGACGAAGTGCCTTTCTATAACCTTCCGGATTCGCCATTCCGAAGTTTCGATACTGACGCGTTTTAGTATTGTAACCTTTTTGCTGACCGATGAACATATAACTCTGATCACCGATCTTACCAAGACCGCCGATCATCGCTTTATCATCACGAACATTCCTGTCACCATGCAGTTCTAGAAACGTATCGCCACAAATCGCTGTGATATAATCTAAAGTGTAAGGACGGTTTGGATGGCGAGATAACTGAACTCTCTGCCACGGTGTAAGATTTTTATAGATCTCTTTTTTCTTCTCTTTCAGTTTCTTTTCGATCTGCTTACAGGTGGCCGTAACATCTACTTCACTTTCCTCACCGATATTGCAAGCTTTTTTATACTGTTCTTCTAATTCTTGTATAGGTTGTTCAAAATCTAAATATTCCATATAGGGTATGGTATTTAATTTTTATAGCCCACAAATATAAGAACTTTTAAAGGGATGGTTTCCCCGAGCAGTCATAAATTTTGGAGAAGTTCTAATTATCTTTTTGCTCGTAGAAGTAAAATTACAGCGAGCACACCGAATACGAAATTCGGGAACCAAACGGCAAGAAATGGCGAAAATGTTGATTGCTCGGCAATTGTTCCGAAGACCTTATCGAAGAATACGTAAATGAATGCCAGTGAAATTCCAACAGCCAGGTTCACACCCATTCCTCCGCGACGCTTAAAAGATGAAACCGCAACCGCAATAATGGTGAGAATAAATGCTGAAACCGGAATACTCCATCGTTTATAAGAAACTACGAGATAGCGATTGATATTTCCGGAACCCCGTTTCCGTTCTTTTTCAATAAAATCATTCAGCTCAGTGAAATTCAAAGTTTCTGCGATATAGGTTTCTGGAGTCAATTCATCAAATTCAAATGGTAGAATGGTATCAATAGCTCTGCGATTTATCAGGCTGTCTCCTTCCGCACCAACTATTCTTTTATTTACCCGGGTAAGATGGTAACTCCTGGCCACCGTATCGTCTTCATTCAGCTTAAGGGTGCTAGCACTAATTTTAAATTTTAGCTTATTGTTTTCAAAATGCTCCAAGGTAAAATTCCTTGCAGATTTTGATTTTGGCTGAAAGTGACTCGCATAAATGTATTCGTTATCATTGATCTGCCTATATACATCATTAGTTTCCTGTGCCTCCTTACCCTTTTTCAAATACTGATAGATAAACTCATTATACCCTTTGTTTGCCTGAGGTGCCAGATACATGGAAAGTGCTAATGCTCCCAGACAAACGATCGTCGCACCAATTAAATATGGTCTAAGAAAACGATAAAATGATACACCGCTGCTCAGGTATGCAATAATCTCTGTGTTCATGGCTAACTTGGAAGTGAACCAGATCACAGATAAAAACAGGAAAATTGGAAAAAGCAGGTTTGCAAAATAGATGATAAAGTCTATATAATAGTAAACCACTTCCATAAAAGGCACCTGGTTTTCCAGGATTTTATCGATCTTTTCTGCAAGATTTACGGTAATCCCAATAGGAATAAAAAGGAAAAGCATCGTGAGAAAAGTTCCCAAATAACGCTTTAGAATGTACCAATCAAGAATTTTCAAGCTATAGGATTAAAGTCGTTTATCCATCTGTTTTACCATTTTATCTTTCCAGCTGGTAAAATCTCCGGCTAAGATATGTTTTCTAGCTTCTCTTACCAACCAAAGATAAAAAGACAGGTTATGAATGCTTGCAATTTGCCTGCCAAGCATTTCATTTACCGAAAACAGGTGGCGAACATAGGCTTTACTATATTGGCTATCTACGAAAGAAGTTCCTTCCGGATCTAGCGGTGAAAAATCATCTTCCCATTTTTTATTCTTGATATTGATGGTTCCATGGGCAGTAAATAGCATTCCGTTTCTGCCGTTTCTAGTTGGCATTACACAATCAAACATATCTACTCCTAACGCAATATTTTCAAGAATATTGATTGGCGTTCCCACTCCCATTAAATATCGTGGTTTGTCCTGCGGAAGAATATCTGTTACCACTTCAGTCATCGCGTACATTTCTTCAGCTGGTTCTCCAACTGAAAGTCCGCCGATCGCATTTCCTTCAGCTCCGGCATTAGCGATATATTCGGCAGATTCCTTCCGAAGATCTTTATAAGTGCTTCCCTGAACAATTGGAAAAAGGGTTTGCTGATAGCCGTATAGCTCAGGAGTCTCCTGAAGATGATTGATACAACGATCCAGCCAGCGATGAGTCATATGCATCGATCTTTTCGCATAATTATAATCGCATGGGTAAGGCGTACATTCATCAAAAGCCATAATAATATCTGCCCCGATAGCCCGCTGAATTTCCATCACATTTTCAGGTGTGAACGTATGATAAGACCCATCTATATGAGATTTGAATTTCACCCCTTCCTCTTTAATCTTTCTTCTGGCTGAAAGTGAGTAAACCTGGTACCCGCCACTATCTGTCAAAATATTGCGATCCCATTTCATGAACTTATGAAGTCCTCCTGCTTTTTTCAGAATATCGGTTTGAGGCCGCAGGTACAGGTGATAAGTGTTCCCCAGTATAATATCGGGATTGATATCTTCCTTTAGTTCAGATTGATGAACGCCTTTTACAGATGCTACCGTGCCGACAGGCATAAAAATAGGCGTTTCGATCTTACCATGATCAGTCGTGATTTCTCCAGCCCGAGCTTTACTCCCGGCGTCTTTACCCTTTAATTCAAATTTCATAGTTCTCATTAATCGGCTGCAAAGATACTGAACTTCATTTCAAATTGAGAAAATCGATGAAAAGCCTGTTAGTAAACTTCAGAAAAAGTTGATAACTGCGGTATGCATACTTGGCAGAAGAAACTGAATAACCTATTTTTGCACGTAGTTAAACAACACAATTAAAAATGCCAGAAATCAAAGAATTACAGGATTTTACCACCCAGGTAAGGCGTGATATTTTAAGAATGGTGCACAAGGTAAATTCCGGACATCCCGGAGGATCACTTGGTTGTGCCGAATTTTTTACTGCTCTTTATAAAGTGGTGATGGATCATGACCCAAAATTTAATATGGATGGAAAGGATGAAGATCTTTTTTTCCTTTCAAATGGTCATATTTCACCAGTATTTTATAGTGTTCTTGCCAGAACTGGTTATTTTCCGGTTGAAGAACTTAGCACCTTTAGATTGATAGATTCTCGTTTGCAGGGTCACCCAACAACCCACGAAGGACTTCCAGGAATTCGTGTGGCTTCAGGTTCACTTGGCCAGGGAATGAGTGTCGCTCTTGGAGCTGCTCAGGCTAAAAAGCTGAATGGCGACAAGCATCTGGTTTTTAGTCTACATGGTGATGGCGAACTTCAGGAAGGTCAAAACTGGGAGGCTATTATGTACGCTTCAGCTCATAAAGTAGATAATATAATTTCCACTATTGATCTTAACGGACAGCAAATTGACGGGAGCACCGAAGATGTATTACCTCTTGGAAATGTTAGAGCGAAATTTGAAGCTTTTGGATGGGATGTAATGGAAATTGAAAATGGTAACGATATTCAACAAGTGATTAATGGTTTGGAGGAAGCCAAAACCAGAACCGGAAAGGGAAAACCGGTTTGTATCATCATGCATACCGTGATGGGGAATGGTGTTGATTTCATGATGCATAC
>CAXPUM010000019.1:0-5037 GCA_964220295.1 Flavobacteriaceae bacterium
ATATTGGTGTGGAAGAAGGTGATGGAGCGCCGGTAGATGAATTACTTGCCATCATTGGTGAGGAAGGTGAAGATATTTCTGATCTTATTAGCGGTGGCGGATCTTCTAAAGAAGATTCGGCTGGTGAGGAAAAAGAGGAAGAAAATGAAGAAGACACTTCTGGCGAAGAAGATTCTTCAGAAGATGATGGTTCTGATGGCGAAGTTCCGGAAGGAGTGGAAATCATTAATATGCCTCGTCTTAGTGATACGATGGAAGAAGGTACTGTTGCTTCCTGGCTGAAACAGGAAGGCGACAAAGTAGAAGAGGGAGATATTCTGGCCGAAATTGAAACCGATAAGGCTACAATGGAATTTGAATCTTTCTATTCTGGTACGCTTTTAAAAATTGGTATTCAGGAAGGTGAATCGGCTAAAGTCGATAGTCTTCTGGCAATAATTGGCCCTGAAGGAACCGATGTTTCTAAGATCGGAACTTCTGGAGGTGCTAAAAAATCAAAGAAATCTTCCGATTCCAAAAAAGATAAAGAAACCGATACTGCTAAAGATTCTGAAAAGCAGGATCAAGAAGAGAAGAAATCTGGAGAGTCTAAAGCCAATGATGGTGGAAGGATTTTCGCATCACCTCTAGCTAAGAAAATGGCTGAGGATAAAGGTATCGATCTTTCTGATGTGGAAGGAAGCGGTGAAAACGGAAGAATCGTAAAGAAAGATATCGAAAACTTTAAAGGTAGTGCGAAACCAGCTGAAGCTAAGAAAGAATCAGCCGAGCAAACTACTGCTGCGGCTCAGCCATACACTCCGGCAGGCGAAGAAAGTTTTGAAGATGTGAAAAACTCGCAAATGCGTAAAACCATTGCTAAACGCCTTGGTGAGTCTAAATTCACAGCGCCTCATTACTATCTCACTATCGAGGTGAATATGGAAAATGCCATGGCTTCAAGAAAGCAGATAAATAATATTCCAGATGTGAAGGTTTCCTTCAACGATATGGTTATCAAAGCATCTGCAATGGCCTTGAGAAAACATCCTCAGGTGAATAGCCAATTGACAGGAGATAACACCAGGATCGCAAAACACATTCATATGGGAGTTGCGGTAGCGGTGGAAGAAGGACTGGTTGTGCCGGTGTTGAAATTCGCTGACCAGATGTCCCTAACACAAATTGGTTCGAATGTAAAAGATCTTGCTGGTAAAGCCAGAAACAAGAAGATTCAGCCTAGCGATATGGAAGGAAGTACATTCACTGTATCCAATCTGGGAATGTTCGGTATTGTGGAATTCACCAGTATCATCAATCAGCCAAACTCAGCAATTCTTTCTGTTGGAACAATTGTAGAAAAACCAGTAGTAAAAGATGGGCAGATTGTTGTTGGAAACACCATGAAGTTAACGCTTGCATGCGATCACCGAACAGTAGACGGAGCAACTGGAGCAGCGTTCCTTCAAACTCTAAAAACCTATTTAGAGAATCCGGTGACGATGCTTGCTTAAAATTTAATTACCTATTATATGAAAATCCCGCTTTCTCGCGGGATTTTTTTATCTTTAAACTTATGCGATTAAACACATTTTCAAGACAATTCATCTGTATGCTGGCCATTGGTTTCAGTATCTACGGATGCAGTTCACAGACTGTTAAAAAGGAAGCACCACAAATTTCTTCGGAAAGCGTAATGGACTATCTCAACTATCTGGCTTCAGATGATCTGAAAGGTAGAAAAACCGGCTCTCCTGAAATTTCTGAAGCAGCCGATTTTATTCAGAATAAATTGGAAAAAGCCAATATTAAACCATATTTTGAAACCTATCGGGATAGTTTTAAGGTTGGGGATCTAGACGGTTTCAACGTGGTTGGTGTTCTGGAAGGGACAGATCCAGATTTGAAGGATCAATACATTATAATCAGCGCACATTATGACCACATCGGTATCATAAATCCGGTAGATGGTGATAATATCGCTAATGGTGCGAATGATAACGCGGCGGGAACCGTTGGCGTATTGAAATTGGCTGAAACTCTTGCAAAAGATCCACAGAATAAAAGAAGTATTATTTTTGCCTTGTTTTCTGGAGAAGAAATGGGCTTAAAGGGTTCTTCCCATTTGGCTGAAAAATTAAAAAATCAAGGTGTAGATCTCTATGCGGTTTTAAACCTCGAAATGATTGGTGTGCCGATGAAAGCTAAATCTTACGAAGCTTATTTAACCGGTTTTAAAGAATCGAATTTGGGCGAGAAGTTCAACGATTATACCGGTAAGGAAATTTTAGGTTTCTTGCCACAGGCTGGACAAATGAATCTTTTTAAGAGAAGTGATAATTACCCATTCTACGAGCAGTTTCATATAGCTTCACAGACCGTTTCTACTTTTGACTTTTCGAATTACGATTACTATCATCATGTAGATGACGAACCCGAGCTTATGAATGCCTCTCACATCGCTAATTTATTGGAAGATCTTTATCCTGGAATCGTCAAAATGAGCCAGACAGCAGATAAGGAAATCAAAATGAATAATTAATGAAGAATATTGTAATTACCGGGACCAGTAGAGGGATTGGCTTCGAAATGGTGAAACTTTATTCTGAAATGGGATATAACGTCCTGGCACTTTCGAGGAATGACCAACCACTTACTGAAGCGAAGCTACCAAATGTTCATCATTTTTCTTTCGATATTTCTTCTGCGGAAAGTCTCAAGAAAATGTCTGATTTCGTTGGGGAAAAATGGGGGAATGTAGACGTTCTGGTGAATAATGCCGGACTTTTATCTAATAAAGCTTTTGAAGAATTAACGATAGACAATTTCCGAAAGGTATATGAAGTCAATGTCTTCGGTGTTGCTGAAATAACCAGGCAGCTTTTGCCATTCATGAATGAGCAGGCGCATGTGTTGAATATTAGCAGTATGGGCGGTGTCCAGGGAAGCATGAAGTTTCCGGGGCTTGCCGCGTATAGCAGCAGTAAAGGCGCACTGATCACTTTAACAGAATTGTTGGCGGAAGAATATAAAGAGAATGGACCATCCTTTAATGTACTGGCATTAGGAGCAGTTCAGACCGAGATGCTGGAAGAAGCATTTCCGGGATATGAAGCACCGGTCAGCGCGAAGGAGATGGCTCAGTATATAGCCGATTTTAGCCTGAACGGACAGAAGTTTTATAACGGCAAAATCATGCCGGTATCTAACAGTACTCCTTAATGAGGGATATTCTTGCGAAATATTTACCTTCAAATGCGGTAGAGCCAATTTCCGAATTGATCAAAATGAATGGTGTTCACCTGAAGATCGTAAATGAAAGAGTGACGCGACATGGGGATTATCGAAGGATGCCAGATGGAAGCCAGCAAATAACCATAAATGCCAATTTAAACAAATATCGATTTTTGATTACAACGGTTCATGAAATTGCGCACCTGGTAGCGTTTGAAAAATATGGCCGACTCATAAAACCGCATGGACAGGAATGGAAATTTTGTTTCAGAAACTTAATGCTGCCGTTCATACGGCCTGAGATTTTTCCAAATTCCCTGCTTCCACTAATCGCAAAACATTTCAGAAATCCAAAAGCCAGCAGCGATACCGATGCACAGCTTTCTGTAGCTCTAAAATCTTTTGATCAGGAAAATGGAAAAAGCTATATTTTTGAGATCCCTACCGGAAGCCTTTTTCAGATATATAACGGGAAGACTTTCAAAAAAGGTCCGCGAAAGGTAAAGCGGTACGAATGCCTGGAAATTGATACGGGCAAAATCTATCTTTTTCAGCCAAATGCTGAAGTGGAATTATTGAAAACATAGAATGAGCGAAAAGAAAAATCAGAATTATTACGCGATTATCATGGCAGGAGGCGTTGGTTCCAGGTTCTGGCCGGCCAGCAAATCCAAGCGTCCAAAGCAATTTATTGATATTCTTGGTTTTGGTCAGACGTTGTTTCAAACCACTTTCAATCGTCTAAATAAACTCATCCCGGTTGAAAACATTTATGTCTTGACGAACAAAGCGTATGTAGACATGATTAAAGATCAGGTTCCGCAGATAAATGACGAGCAAATTGTTCCCGAGCCTGAAATGCGAAATACCGCTCCTAGTATTCTTTTAGGCTCCTTAAAGATCCATGCGAAGAATCCTAATGCCATCACCATTATCGCTCCCAGTGATCACTGGATTGATGACTCTGAAATATTCAATGACTTTCTCCAGATGGCTTTTGATCAAGCAAAGGATAAAGACCGCCTGATTACACTGGGTATTGAACCATCATTCCCGAATACCGGTTATGGATATATCCAGTATGATAAAGGTGATAATGCTGAAATTCGCAGGGTAGAGCAATTCACGGAAAAGCCAAATTTGAAAAAGGCTAACCAATTTCTTCAAGAAGGGAATTACCTGTGGAATGCCGGAATTTTTATCTGGAATACCAAATTTATAATTGAGTGCTTTAAGGAATTTGCACCGGAGATGTACCGGCTTTTTGAAAAAGGCTTGGATCATTACAATACTCCTAAAGAGCAGGAATTCTTAGATCAATATTATCAAAATGCACCGAATATTTCTATTGACTATGCGATCATGGAAAAATCGGATAAAATTTTCGTGATCCCGGTTGATTTCAAATGGAGCGACCTGGGAACATGGACTTCTGTGCAGGATCAATTAGCAGAAGACGAAAACGGTAATACGATCATCAATTCTCGAATTTATGCTGAAAATTCTGAAAACAATATCGTGTCTGGCAATGGTCGGAAAATTGTTGTGTTAAAAGACATTTCAGAGCTGATTATTGTGGAAGATGATGAAGTATTAATGATTGTTCCTAAATCTGAAGAGCAGGAAATCAAACAACTTCGGGAGGCTGTTATGGAGAAATTTGGAGAAGAATTAGGTTAGAAAATGGCAGAAACAACTAATCCCGATCAGCCTGAGAAAAATCAGGAAAAGAACCTTGCAGAAGATGCTAAAAGAATCAGTTCGGACGCACGAAGTTTTTTAAGCAAACTGCTCGATATACGCCCGGATACCGACAGGGAATCT
>CAXPUM010000020.1:0-24883 GCA_964220295.1 Flavobacteriaceae bacterium
TGAGCCAGAGTATTTACGGCAGGTTTAAAATTAAGATCGAAAATGCCTTACTAAGACTTCCGAATCATAATTATAATATTATCCGGTTGCCTATGATCTTCGGAAAAAATTCTCCACGCATCAAAGAGATCAGGAATATCATTGATTTGGGCGAACCCCTGGAGGTTTTTCCAAATGTAGTTATCAACGCTACCGAAATCCAGAAGGTCACACAGCAAATACATTATATCATAAACCGAAAAAAGGAAGGTGTTTTTCATTTGGGAAGCACAGACCTGATTCATCAAAAGGATTTTATCGAAGAAATTAGCGAAGGTTTTGGTTACGAAAATGTGGTGTATAAAAATGTGTATGATTCGAATTACGATCGTTTTTTAGCTGTTCTGCCAAAAGATAATCAATTACCTAAAAATCTGCAGATTACCGTTAGCCAGGTCGTTGAAGCTTCCACTAAACTGTAGCTGTTAATCTTGTACTAATTCAAATCTGCGTCGGGAGATTCTCTCCTTTAATCTTTATATTTAGGTAAACCACTAAATTGAAAATTATGAAAAAGCTCAGTGAAGACGAAATTCAGAAAAAACTAGAGAACCTGGAAGGTTGGACCTATGCTAAAAATGCGATCCACACAACCTTCGAATTTGAGAATTTTAAAGAAGCTTTTACCATGATGACGCGTATCGCTTTTGAAGCTGAAGCACAGCAACACCATCCAAATTGGGGAAACGTCTACAATCAGCTGGAGATCTCATTATCAACACATGACGCTGATGGGGTAACGGAGAAAGATTTCAAATTAGCCAGAGCTATTGAAGATATTATAGAAGCGACATCTTAATTTCAAAAAAAATATAACTCTTAGGCTCCTAATTTCATGCTGAAAATTAGGAGCTTTTTTATACTTTTGCGCGGTTCATATTTAGAAAATTATGGGAAGAGCATTTGAATTTCGTAAAGCACGTAAGATGAAACGCTGGTCTGCAATGGCGAAAGCGTTTACCAGAATTGGGAAAGATATCGTAATGGCCGTTAAAGAAGGTGGACCAGATCCAGATGCCAACTCGAAACTTCGTGCAGTCATTCAGAACGCGAAAAGTGTGAACATGCCTAAGGATAATATTGAGCGTGCCATAAAGCGTGCTAGTGATAAATCCCAGGGTGATTATAAAATTGTACTTTTTGAAGGCTATGCTCCTCATGGGATCGCCGTTCTTGTAGAAACTGCAACTGATAATAATAACAGAACGGTGGCAAATATTAGGTCACATTTCAATAAAAGTGACGGAAACCTGGGGACTTCAGGTTCTGTTGAATTTATGTTTGACCATACCTGTAATTTTTGCGTCAACAATGATGGTATCGATCCGGAAGAACTGGAACTGGAATTGATCGATTTTGGAGCCGAAGAAGTTTTTGAAGATGAGGACGGTATCCATATTTACGCGCCTTTTCAAAACTTCGGAAGTATTCAAAAGGAATTAGAGAACCGCGAAATTGAAATCATATCTTCAGGTTTTGAAAGAATTCCTCAGGTAACAAAAACTCTTTCTGAAGAGCAGGCTGCAGATGTAGAAAAATTATTGGAAAAGCTAGAAGATGATGATGATGTACAAAATGTATATCATACTATGGAAATTTCAGAATAGCTAGAAGTTCTCTCGAACTTTACCTTCTACTCCATCGTAAAATTTAAGTATTTCAGGAAAATCATTTTCAAGTCCGTTTTCCGGGTAAAAAGGCTCTGATATTTTCACAAGTTTTTTTCCAAAGTCGAAGGAAACCATAATAATGGGGACGTTCGCATTAACAGCGATATAGTAAAATCCCGTCTTCCATCTTTCGGTCTTCTTGCGGGTTCCTTCTGGTGACATTGCCAGCCGGAATATTTCTTTTTCTGAAAATATAGCGGCTATAGCATCAACTTTTTTCTGTTTTCCAGTACGATCCAGTGGTGTGCCGCCGGCCATTTTGAAATACCATCCAAATGGTGGCTTAAAAAGTTCTTTTTTGGCTATAAAATCTATGTGAATGTTCAGAATTCTTCGAACTAGAATTCCAATAAGAAAATCCCAGGCACTGGTATGAGGGGCCACAATGATCACGCATTTTTTTATAGCGCGATCAAAGTTTTCCTCTAATTTCCAATTTAATATTCTGAAATAAATAAGCCTGGCAAGCCATCTCATTGGCTAAAAACTTATTCCCTGGAGTGTTTCACAGATTTATCTCCTTTTCTGCGTTTTCTTTCTTCTAGCAATAGTGAAAGCTCTCTACCTGTTTGTCCCTTAACCGAAGTGTTTTCCTGTGCTCTTCTCAAAAGATATGGAACAACATCTCTTACAGGCCCAAAAGGCACAAGCTTCACAGCATTATAGCCTTTTTTGGAAAGATTATAACTGATGTGATCACTCATTCCAAATAGCTGGCTCAACCAGATCCTTGGATCATCTTTATCAATGCCTTTGTCTTCAATGATCTGTAAAGCCAGGTAGCTGCTCACCTCATTGTGAGTTCCAATAAAAACATTGATATCTTCCAGATGATTCAGGCAATAAGAAAGTACACTGTTGAAGTTAACATCAGTAGCTTCCTTGCTCTCACAAATTGGTGTAGGATACCCCAGCTTTTTAGCTCTGGCGTTCTCCTTTTCCATGTAAGCTCCCCGAACGATTTTGGCACCAATTTTAAAAGCTTCTTTTTTTCCTCTTTCATGCAAGCTTTTCAAATATTCAAGACGATCCCAACGGTAACACTGCAAAGTATTATAAATAAGGACTTTTTCCTTATTATACTTTCTCATCATTTCTTCCATCAAATCATCGGCAGCAGTCTGCATCCAGGTTTCTTCACCATCGGCATATAAGCGTACATCCAGTTCATGAGCTTTGGCGCAAAGTGTGTCGACTCTCTTCCTTACATTTTCCCACTCTTCTTTTTCCTCTTCAGTAAGACTGATTTTTTCACTGACCTTCTCCCAGATCTCAAAACGGCCGATACCAGTTGGCTTAAACATGGCAAAAGAAACTTCATCATTGTTATTGGCATATTCAATGAGGCTCAGTTTCTTTTCTGTCGCTGCATCAAATTCTTCCTCTGTTTCTTTTCCTTCTACGGAGTAATCCAGGATGGAATGCAGGTTTTCACCATACATATTTTTAATAGTGGGTTTACAATCTTCTTCAGTAACACCACCACAAAATTGCTCGAAAATGGTTTTTTTAATAAGTCCTTCTACCGGAAGGTGAAACTTAAGCGAGAGCTTAGTAAGCGTAGTTCCAGCCTTGACTAAAGTGGGTCTCCCCATCATTCCAAATAAGAAAATTGCACGATCCAGTTCATTGTCTGACTTTAGTTTGAAAGCAGACTTGGTATTATTGAAAATTTTTTTTCTAATCATTTGAGCCCATTAACGCGGCAAATATAATTATGAATATTGATTTAATTAATAAATTCTGTTTAATTTCGGTTTGTAAACGCCTGTAAAATGAACGATATACAAGATTCTTTGGATTCTATTTATTATGCTGAAAAAGGCTATAATAGACTGAAGAAATATCTAACAAAAAATCCGCCGTCTCGAATTTTTATTCTCGTTGACACTAATACCAGCGAACACTGCCTTACTTATTTTCTCAGTCGGCTTGAAGATCCTTCTGATCTGGAAGTGATTGAGATCGATCCTGGTGAAGAATTCAAAACTTTGGAAACCTGCGACGGTGTTTGGAACGCCATGTCTGAATTGGATGGTGATCGCAAAAGTTTAATGATTAATCTCGGTGGCGGAGTGGTGACTGATCTTGGAGGTTTTGTAGCATCTACTTTTAAGAGGGGAATCCCATTCATAAATGTTCCTACTACGCTACTTTCTATGGTAGATGCTTCGATTGGAGGCAAAACAGGTGTTGATCTTGGCAATTTGAAGAACCAGGTTGGTGTAATCGTACAACCTGAAATGGTTTTGATAGATTCGACTTATCTAGGCACACTTCCACAGGAGCAAATGCGCAGTGGCCTCGCTGAGATACTCAAACATGGTTTGATCGCTGATGAAAAATACTGGAAAAAGCTCAAAACATTAAATGAACTGGATTACGGTGATCTGGATGATATCATCGAAAAATCAGTCAAAATAAAGGCGAATATCGTTGATCGTGATCCTTATGAAAGAGACGAGCGTAAAACCCTGAATTTTGGTCATACTCTGGGACACGCCATAGAATCTTTCTGTCTGACCAATCCTGATCGCAGGACCCTGTTGCACGGTGAAGCGATTGCCATTGGGATGATCCTGGAAACGTATATTTCTGCGGAAGAAAAAGATTTTCCGAAGGATAAACTGGAGGATATCAGCAATTTCATCAAAGATATGTATGGTGTTGATTCCTTCAGCAATAAAGAGATCAGGCAAATTCAGAAATTGCTGAAATACGATAAAAAAAATGAATATGGCCGGATCAATTTTGTGCTGCTGGAAGATATTGGATTGCCGGTAATTGACTGTGAAGTGGATCCGGATCTTATTGAAAAATCATTCGACTATTATTTAAACAGCTGATTTTTAAAATATTATTTTCAATTATAAAATCTTCGCTATACTGTTCCGAATTTAATTTTTTAATTATAATTGCATAAACCAAAAACTATGAAAAGGATAATCGTAGACTATAAAAAACTGACTCCAGAAATCCTGGCTTTATTAGTAGAGAAGTATCCTGATGGATATGACGACGATCAGGTCATCTCGTTTAAAAATGCCAAGAATGAAACCGTTGATGCGGTAGAAGTTCGCACAGATGATACAGTGTATCTCGTAAAAGTAAGTACCAGACTGGAAAATACCATGGCGAATTTTGATGAGGACGACTATGATGACTCAGAATATAATGATCCTATTGTTGATATCCCTGAAAAAGGTGGTGATGAAGAAGATGTCGAAGATGAAGATGATCTAGATAAATAAAAAAAGGAACGCTAATGCGTTCCTTTTTTACTTTTTCACAGCAATTATTTATCTCTTAGGCATGTTGTAAGTCATGCTTACCTTCTTTGATTTCTTCAATTACTTTCGCATTGAATGCCGGAAGATCGTCAGGATTTCTACTGGTCACAAATGCTTCGTCGACCACTACTTCTTTATCTACCCATAATGCTCCTGCATTTTCAAGGTCTTTACGAATACTTGGGAAAGAAGTCATCGTTCTCCCTTCAACAACTTCCGCGTTAATCAATGTCCAAGGTCCATGACAGATAGCTGCAACTGGCTTGCTTTGTTTGAAAAAATCTCTTACAAAAACAAGTGCATCTTCGTTCACTCTTAAATTATCAGGATTTAGTACGCCTCCTGGCAATACCAAAGCGTGATATTCTTTAGCTGATACATCTTTCAGTTCTTTGTCAACTGTATATTCATCACCCCATTTATCGGTTGCCCAGGCTTTAATTTTTCCTTTTTGTGGACTTACAATATGTACGGTCCAACCTTCTTTTTCCATAGCTTCTTTTGGAGAAGTAAGTTCCACTTCTTCAAATCCGTTAGTAGCTAAAATTGCAATTTTCTTTTCCATAATCTCTTTTCATTTTTATTTAAAACAAATATACCATCGAGATTAGAGAGGCTATCATAATAGCCTACTAAAAAGTGTTGAAGCTAAGTTAAACCTTGGGTTTAGATGAATTATCCTGAGGTTTTTCCTCGTCGTCGAGATATGATTTAAGTTTGTCTACCAGGTGTTTTTCTTCTTTAAGCTGAATTCGCCTTTCTTCGAGCTTCTTCATTTCCTGATAGATGGCTGGTTCACCAAAGCGGTTCGGCACCACTTTTTCCTTTTTAAATAAAGCGTATTGTACCGTAAATTCAGCTCCATAAAAAACAATGAGGCAGGAATAATAGACCCATAATAGAATTAATACAACTGAAGATGCCCCACCATAAACAGAAGTTGGTTCACTCTGCCCAAAATAAAAGCTCAGAATAGATTCCCCAATTAAAAATAAAACTGTAGTTAAAGCAGCTCCAACGAAAGTTGTCCTGAATTTAATATGAATATCGGGGAGTAATTTGAAAATTGAGGAAAAGAGAACAGTGATAAATACAAAAGACAATAAATAATTGAATGCGACTACCGGAAATTGTGGAATATCTGGAAAAAACTGGTTCATATTGGCAGTTAAAATCTTAACCAAAGTGGAGATCACCAGTGCAATTAATAATAAAAATCCTATAACGAAGACCATTCCCAGGGAAATGAGCCTATCCAAGACCATTCTCCAGAAATTAGTTTGTTTCGCTGCAACATTCCAGATATTATTCATGGCCACCTTCAGCTGAAAAAATACCCCTGTAGCACCAAATATCAGCATTCCAATTCCGAAGATAATCGCCATGGTGGATTCACTGGACAATGCGGCATTTTCGATCATTGACTGGATCGCGTTAGCCGACTCGGTTCCAATATACTTTCCGATTTCCTGAGTTAGTCTTCCGGTGACCGCCTTTCTTCCGTAGAAATAGCCTGCAATACTTACTACTATGATCAGTAACGAGGGCAGCGAGAATAAAGCATAATATGCTATAGTTGCTGCTCTGGCGTAAGGTTCGTTCTTATCCCAGCTAACATAAGAGCGTTTCAGAAGCTTAAAGAATATTTTTAGAGATCTCCACATTAGAGATACTTCTTTCTAATAATCTCGGTATGGTGAAGAACGTGTCCAGACATAATAAATCCTATGGCACGTGCAGAAGCTGGAACTCCATTCATATTCCCTACCCGCTTAAGCATTTCCTGATTAAAACTTTTAAATAACTGTATGATCGAATCTCTATTGATCTGGAATTCGCTTATCAGATCTTTAGGTAATCTTCTTCCCGCATCGCTCAACTTTGCGAAACGGTCATGATCGAAACCGGGTAAGGGTTTTTCCTCACCACGGGCAAAACTAAGCGCGCGATATTGAAAAACCCTTTCGGTATCTATTAGGTGTTGCAACATTTCCAAAATACTCCATTTATCATCTTCATAACTGTAATGCCATTTATCTTTCGGCAAATCATTCAGAAATGAAACAAAATCGTGAGTGTTAGAAATTAGTGTATCTACTAAATCTGCATTTTCCGGAAGTAAATTGATATACCTCCAGTAAAACTCCCCGATCTCATCCTGTTGCAATTCACTTCTATTCATTAAGCTGAATTTCTACTTGCATTAATATTACCATAAAGCGATCTGGTTACCATTTTCTCATAAGTTTCCAGTTTCTCTTCATGACCTCCTTCTTTCGACAATTGCTGAACCATTCTCAGCGCATGTTGCTGGATAGTTAATAGTGGTAATACAATTCGCTCTCTGGCTTCAATTGAAGCCTTTCCGGCTGGCTGATTTTGCATCAGGTTTTTGTAACCAGTTACCTTAAGCAGCATTCTCTTACTTCTCTCAAACTCATCGTGAATAAGCTGCCAGAAATCACCAAATTCCGGATCATTTTTCATATAAGCAGTTAAAGGAAAGAATGATTTGGTCAAACTCATCATACTATTTTCCAATAAGGTTTTAAAGAAATCTGAATTATTATAAAGCTGTTTTACTTTATCAAAATCGCCATTTTTCTCTAAAGCTTCCATGGCCGTACCAACGCCAAAGAAACCAGGAACGTTTTGTTTCAACTGGCTCCAGCTTCCTACAAAAGGAATCGCTCTAAGGTCGCTAAGATTTAATTCAGCCGATTTGTTCCTGGATGAAGGTCTACTACCAATATTGGTCTTAGCATAGTACTTAAGCGTACTCATTTTTTCTAGGTAAGGAATAAAACGAGGATGCGATTTGAAATCCATATATGTTTTATAGGAAATATCCGCTAAGTCGCTCATGGTTTTACGATCTTCTTCCTGCAACCTGTTTTTCTCCGGACTAAAAACTTCATTAGAAATTCCCGCACTAACCAATTGTTCCAGGTTATAGGTACAAGAATCTTTCGTTCCAAAATTAGAACTAATAGTCTGTCCCTGAACTGTAATCTGAATTTCTTCGTTTTCGATAGTTGGTCCTAAAGAAGCATAGAATTGGTGAGTTTTTCCACCACCACGTGCTGGCGGTCCACCTCTACCATCAAAAAAGACCACTTTAATTCCGTATTCTCTTGAAATTTTGGTTAAAGCTTCCTTGGCCAAGTAAATACTCCAATTAGCCATTAAATAACCACCGTCTTTAGTACCATCACTAAAGCCAAGCATAATGGTTTGTTTATTTCCTCTTCTCTCCAGGTGCGCTTTATATTCAGGATTGGTATAAAGTTTTTCCATGACATTATGCGCATCCTGAAGATCTGGAACTGTTTCGAATAACGGAATTACATCTACCGTAGGTTCCTCCCAGTCACAGCTTCTTAAAAATGCAAATGGCTGTAATACGCCCTGAACACTTCCGCAGTTACTGATTATATATCTATTTGCTCCAAGTTCTCCATTCTTCTTCTGGATTTCCTTCATTGCATAAATAGAAGAGATAGTGGCTTTACCCATTCCTTCTTCAAATTTCTCCGGATCGAGTTTACCTTTTACAGAACTTAAAATTTTAACCTGCTCCTCTTCGCTCAATTCAAGGAAATTGTCAGGGTACAGATCATTAGGAGCGGTTTTGATTACTTCTTCCAAAACGCTCTGGTGAATTCTGCTATCCTGGCGAATGTCTAATGTTGCAAAATGATACCCGAACAGATCTACTTTGTTCAACATATCATCGATTTCATCAACAAATAGGGACTGATGTTTGTCTTCCAGTATCTGCTTGATTTGCTGAAGCTTTGACTGAAATTCTTCAAGTGATATTTTAATATTTCCTTTTTTAGAAACTGCGGAATCATATAAACCAGATTCGATATCTCCTGCAAGTTCATGCACTCCTCTAAAGGTCAGGCTTCTTTTCAATCTACGGATATCTCTATAGTAATTCAGAAGAATTGTTTTTCTCAATCGTTCGGCTACCTGTAGAGTGATTTCTGTAGTTACGAATGGGTTACCATCACGATCACCTCCCGGCCAGAAACCTAGATTGATCACCTGGTTACCAATATCTTCCCCATCAAAAATATTCTGCTGAATATAATTGTGGATCTTACTGGCACTCTGATAAAATACGTTTTCGAAGTACCAGATTAGACTTACTGCTTCATCCAACGGACTCGGCTTTTCTTTTTTGAAGAAAGGGGTCTTACCAAGCTGTGCTAACAATTGCTTGATCTTAGTAAGATCATTTTTTTGAATAGCCTTATCCAAATCGGTTATAATACCTAACACGGTTCCTGGATAGAACTGGGTTGGATGCGCTGTTAAGGTTGGACGAACTTTAAAACGTTTTAAAAATTCTTTTAATTCTTCAGATTTTTGGGTCGCCTCTGCTTCTTCCTTTACATTTCGTAAAGTTCCGCGTCCATCCATATTATTTACAATAGGAAAAGATGCATCTTCAATGGCATCAAAAAGTACAACCTGTCTTTCTATATATTGTATGAATCGGAATAGTAAGTCTATTTTCTCCTCTTCCGTAGGATTCTCTCCATATTTTTGAAAGAATCGGTCTACGATTTCAGATGGATTTTTATTCTTTTCAAAACCTGTTTCGCAGATTTCCAGGAAAAGCGGTAGCAAAGCGCCTGTTTTTTTGATATCATCATAAGGCAAAGTCAGGAATATACTATTGTATACCTGATACTTAGCCAGTACATTATCATTAAATCGATCAAGTCTTGGTTCTCTGTTCATAAAAATTTCTTTCGTGGTTTTTAGTGGTTTCTTTTAAAGTTATAAAAAAACCCTTTAAGCAGTGCAGCCTAAAGGGTCTTTAATAAAAGTTTAGGACTGCCTTACAGCTCTTTGAAAATAGAGTGCATCAGGCGTTTCTTGTCATTAATGCTTTCTTCCAGTGAAATCATTGTTTCTGTTCGGTAAACACCCTCGATATCATCAAGCTGGAAAATAATTTCTTTAGCATGCTGAGTATTACGGGCTCTCACTTTACAAAATACATTGAACTTACCAGTCGTAACGTGTGCAACAGTTACAAAAGGTATTTCATTAATTCTTTCAAGAACAAACTTGGTTTGGGAAGTATTTTTAAGGAATACGCCTACATATGCGATAAAAGCATATCCTAGTTTTTTATAATCTAAAGTCAATGAAGAACCGATAATGATGCCGGCTTCTTCCATTTTTTTCACTCTTACGTGAACAGTACCCGCGGAAATTAAAAGCTTCTTAGCTATATCTGTAAACGGAGTACGAGTATTTTCGATTAGCATATCGAGAATCTGGTGATCTGTCTCGTCTAATTTGAACTTGGCCATTTCTAAACAACTTTTTAATGAAGTTCAAAAATAATACAAATTCATTGAATTATTATCAATTAATTGGAGGATTATTCCATTTTAATTGGAATTTCTCGCGATTTTAAGACAATTTTATTAACTACAACGTTTTCGATAAGCTGGCTTTCTTCGGGATATTTCAAAGTTTCATTTTTTGCATCAATTTCCCTATGACCTATTTCCTTAATATCAGCCCCTATTTTTTCGATCATTGGAACAAATTGAATCTTGCCCCATTTTAAAACTTCTTTAAACTGGATCACCACATCAACCATAGAATCTCCTTTACTTATATTCCTAATAATTACATCCCGAAACAGCTTATCATTCTCCGAAATATCAAAATACCTCTCATAAGGCAAATTTTTAGAATTAAATGCGATTTGCTGCAAACAGGAAATTAGCGCCTTAAAGACAAAGAACCTGGTTTTCTCTCGTTTATAATCTCCAGGGAAATGACCGGCTTCGAATAAAATGGTTGGAATTCCCATATTCTGGAAAGTATCGCCTGCACAATTAATATTGAAACCATCATCATACCTGCCTATCATCTCGGGAAGATCAGATTTCAAATCATTGGCCATTCCTGCTATCAATCTCATGCTTTCTTTCCTGGAATCATCAATAGAACGATCTTCATCTTTTGAAGGTGTTAAGAATGAAATTGTTGCAGTTTTATCATTTAAACCTGCACTAAAAATTGTTCGCTGATCATGCAGATTTAGGCAATAATGTGGTTTAAAATTTTCGGCAGTTTTTCTGAGTACACGACTTTCAGGCTGACTCAAATTTTGCATGTCGCGATTCAAATCAACATGATTAGCGTTAACCCGGGTATAAGCCTTGGCTCCATCCGGATTTAAAATCGGAATGATGTATAAGGTAACTTTACTCAATAGATCGCGAATAGTATAATCTTTTTTATTCGAAGAAAATAAAGCCAGTATATCAAAAATCGCTTTGGTGGTTGTGGACTCGTTTCCGTGCATTTGCGACCAGGCTAAAATTCTTATCGGCCCATTTCCAATTTTGGTTGCAAAAATTTTTCGTTCTTCAACTGATCGACCAATGACCTCAAATTCGAAATTTGACTTTAAAGACGAGATCAATTTTTTAAGATCTGAAAGCGTCACATACCGTCCGGAAACTTCTTTCCATTTTATAGAATTGTAATTCTCTTGCTCAGCAAATTGTAATAGCAAATCATTCATGTTTACAAAACTAAACAATCAATATTTTACATTTGTAAACACTACATTTTTTTTCACTAAATTACATTTGTAAACTATCATACTTATAATAACCCATAAGCTATAGGAAACATTCCAATTAATCATTTTTTACATAGTATAATCTTCTTTTTCAATATTTTAAATAAATTTATTTATATTAAAACTTCTATATAAAAATGATAGATGTCAATGAAATTTCCCAATTAAATTTATTTAATTTACATTTGTAACAAACGGGCAACTTCTTAATCTATTTACAATGGTAAACACTGAAAACTTCTCTAAAAGAATGAATCAGGTAATGGAATATTACGATCTTTCGGCTGCTGGTTTCGCCGATAAGATTGACGTTGGTCGCTCCTCAATTTCTCATATATTATCAGGCAGAAATAAGCCAAGTTTAGAGTTTGTGATGAAAGTGGTAAAAAGTTTTCCGGAAGTCGAATTGTATTGGCTACTTAACGGAAAAGGTAGTTTTCCTAAATCGACCGCAGACGTTGTAAAAAAATCAGAAAAGGTAGCACCAAAAATAAATAGCTCCACACCTTCCCCAAGCGCCTCGGAAAATCAAATACTACCGCAGGGCAATCCGTCAAAGAAGATCCAGAAGATTGTTATTTTTTATTCCGACGGAACTTTTGATGCCTTTGAAAATTGATTAACCGAAGTAAATTAGATTACTTTGCAGCATGAAAAAGATCATTTTGCTGCTATTATCGACTTTTCTTTTGGCTTCCTGTTATAATGCGGAAAGAAATTGCGAAGATTTTCATAATGGAACATTTGAATTCCAGTCATATATCAACGGGGAAATGGTTTCCTCGAAGTTTATTCGGAATGATAGTATCGAGATTGAAGAATTCCAAGGGGACGTAGACACTTCTTCTGTACGCTGGATCAATGACTGCGAGTATATCCTCAAAAACCTTCATCCAGATGGGATGGCTGAAGAAAAAGCCATTCATATGAAGATTTTAACCACAAAAGGGAACACCTATACTTTCGAATATGGACAAGTTGGCGATCCTCAAAAATCGCGTGGTACGGTGACAAAAATTTCAGATTAATTATCGCTCACGAAGCAGTTTATTCTGCTCTTCCATCTGATCGGCTATTTTAGAAAGCAGCTCGATATCTTTTGGGGTTTTAACCTGATTGTTCTTCGGATCCTCCGCTTTTTCCCTAAAACGGTTCATGATTCTTACAAAAAGAAATAAAACAAAGCCAACAATAAGAAAATTAATGACGGCTTGTATAAAAATACCGTAGCCAATTGCCACTTCCTCCAGGTAATTTGCACTGTCAGGCTGTCCAACAGCTTCCCTTAAAACCCATTTTTTGTCCTCGAAGTTAATTTCTCCAGTAATCAGACTAAGAGGTGGTGAAATAATTTGTTTCACCATGCTATCTACGATCGTACTAAATGCTGCACCAATAATAATCCCGATGGCCATATCGACCATATTTCCTTTTACAGCAAATTCTTTAAACTCCTTAACTAACCCCATTAATCATCAAATAATTTTGTCTGACTTTCAGATGAATTGTCAGCCTTTCTAACATCGTTTAATTCAATTTTTTTTTCTGATTCATCCTCGTTCGTGTCCTCTTCGGAATCATTCTCTTCGCTTTCTTCTTTTTCCTCTTTTGAAGGTTCGTACGGAAGCGGATCTAATAAATTAATCTGATTTACTTTTTCCGTAGTCAACTGATTTCCTAAAGCTTTAATACCTTTCACTGAAATGAATTCTTCAATATTTAATTCTTCATTTGGCTTTCGCTCTTTTCCTTTTGATTTAGTATAAACGATCTCCGCAATCGGGTAAAAATCGGTAGAAATTAATTCCAGGTAAGAATTGGAATTTTCACTAATAAACAGTTCCTCTTTATCCGGATTTTCGATCAGGAATCGCTTAACATAATACCGCTCTTTTTCCGGTTCCCAGTAAATCGCTGAAATCGGTTTTTCCGGAATCCATTTTTCCAGAACAACCATTTCTTCGTCAAAGCGAGTCGTTAATTCCGGTTTTATGGTTTTGGCAATTCCATCCTGGGTGATGATCAACAATCTGTCATCTCCTCTAAATTCTCCCAGAAGTTCACCACGGCCATCTACATTCAGCCTCTTCACGATTTCATCGAACCAGATTCTTCGGGGTTTTAATGTGGAAACACCTTCTTCTTTCAACTCAATACGTTTTACCGAGTATTTAGTGACGATATTTCCTTTTACATTCCGGCCTTTTATCAGGACTTCAGCAAAATCAAGATCGAATTTCAGTTTTCTAATGCTTCCAACCTGACGCAGCAGTACAGTCACCACTTCTGCTTCACCGTTTGGATTGGCTGAAAAATAAAGGATCTTGGAATCTTTTTTCTCGTTGGTAAGATCATATTCGCGATCACGAGTAATCGAAGTGACAGAAAAACGCTTTACATACGAATTTCCACCCTTCCCATCGCGATAGATCATATTATAGATGGTGCGCTTATCTTTTTTCTTAAAAATAGCCACATGAATGATGTCTTTCCCGACAAAGGTTTTGGAATCGACCTTGGTCACCATCATTTTACCTTCGCCTGTAAAGCAAATCACATCATCTATGTCGGAACATTCGGTAACATATTCATCCTTCTTCAAAGAAGTACCAATAAAACCTTCTTTACGATTCACGTAAAGCTTGGTGTTCCTAATCACAACTTTGGTAGCTTCGATATCGTCAAAAATGCGAAGCTCGGTCTTGCGCTCACGACCCTCACCGTAATCTTTTTTCAATTTTTTGAAATAATCGATCGCAAAATCTACCAGATTATCCAGCTGGTGTTTTACTTGTTCGATCTCGCCTTCCAGTGCTTCGATCTTCTGCTGCGCTTTATCAATATCAAATTTTGAAATACGTTTAATACGAATTTCTGTAAGACGAACGATATCATCTTCGGTTACTTCCCGTATCAGATGCTTTACATGCGGCTGTAAACCTTTATCTATGGCGCTAATCACACCTTCCCAGGTTTCTTCTTCTTCAATATCGCGATAGATACGATTTTCAATAAAAATACGCTCCAAAGAAGCAAAATGCCATTGTTCCTGGAGTTCATGCAACTTAATTTCCAATTCTCTCCGCAACAACTCCAGCGTATGATCTGTAGATTGTCTTAAAACGTCTGAAACTCCAAGGAAAATTGGTTTATGATCAATGATCACGCAACCTAAAGGCGAAACAGAATTTTCGCATTGCGTGAATGCATACAGTGCATCGATGGTTTTATCTGGCGAAATATTATTAGGCAGGTGAATCATGATCTCGACCTCAGCAGCCGTATTATCTTCAATACGCTTGATCTTGATCTTTCCTTTATCATTTGCCTTTAAAATACTGTCTATTAAACTGGAGGTGGTGGTACCGAAAGGAATTTCAGTAATTGTTAGGGTATTTTTATCAACCTGGTTGATCTTCGCTCTCACACGAATTCTACCACCTCTTTTCCCGTCTTTATAATCGGAAACATCAGCAATACCACCAGTTGGAAAATCGGGAACGATCTTGAAACTCTTTCCCTGAAGATGTCTTATGGAAGCATCAATCAATTCATGGAAATTGTGTGGAAGTACCCTGGTGCTTAGACCAACAGCGATCCCTTCAGCTCCCTGAGCTAATAATAACGGAAATTTAACTGGCAGATTGACCGGTTCCTGTTTTCGACCATCATAACTCAGTTGCCATTCAGTAAGCTTTGGCGAATACAAAACTTCCAAGGCAAATTTCGAAAGTCTTGCCTCGATATATCGAGGGGCTGCTGCACGATCGCCGGTTAAGATATTTCCCCAGTTACCCTGTGTATCTATTAACAGGTCTTTCTGACCGATTTGCACCATCGCATCCCCTATACTGGCATCACCATGCGGGTGATACTGCATGGTATGGCCCACGATATTGGCAACTTTATTGTACCTGCCATCATCAAGGTCTTTCATAGAATGCATGATTCGGCGTTGCACCGGTTTAAAACCATCTTCAATCGCAGGTACGGCACGCTCCAGAATAACATAAGAAGCATAGTCAAGGAACCAATCCTTGTACATGCCAGTAACCTTAATTAATTCTTCTTTGTTAGTGTTGAGCTGCTCTTCCTGAGCTCCTTCTTGGTTTTCTTCCATTAGGCAGTAGCTTCTCGAGGACGGGTTTCCAGCACCTTATTCAAAGCTGCCACCATCCCCTTCTTCTTTTTTCGGTTTAAAAATGTAGTGTTAAAAGTATATTTTCGGTAACCTTTTTTTCTTCTTGAACGAATATAAATCGTTAATGCGGAATAAATTCCGTAGTCGATAAATTTGAACTTTCCCAGTTTTCGCTTCGGAAATTCAGCCTTCTTAACGCGGTATTCCATAAATTTTGAAAAAAACACGCCATTATTTTTAAAATTCAGCGTTTCCCCGTCACTATCAAAATCAAAATTCTGACCTATGGTATGAACATAAAAAGCTAATAAGAGGGTCACTATATTTGGCAAAAAATGACTGAAGGTTATTTCCTGTTCAGAATCTGAAGCCATAATCTCTATATTTACGAAGACGTTGGTTACGAAAACCGCGATCAATACAATATAGATCGATGGAATGACCTTTACTTCCGTTTTGTTCGTGAATCTCATATTTCCAGCTCCTGGATTAGATCAAGCTCCACCTTCAAATTATCGATTATAAATTCCTGTCTGTCGGGCGTATTTTTACCCATGTAAAAATTCAGCATTTCGTCAATAGACTTGTCTTTATCCAGCATAACCGGATCCAGACGAATATCATCTCCTATAAAATGCTGAAATTCATCTGGCGAAATTTCACCAAGTCCCTTAAATCGGGTTATTTCAACTTTCCCTTTCAGTTTTTCGATCGCCTGCTTTCGCTCATACTCACTGTAACAGTATATCGTTTCTTTTTTATTACGCACACGGAACAATGGTGTTTGTAAAATATACAAATGATTTTCCTTGATCAATTCGGGAAAAAATTGAAGAAAAAAAGTAATTAGTAACAAACGAATGTGCATTCCATCCACATCGGCATCGGTTGCGATCACAATATTATTATAACGAAGATCTTCCAGCGATTCTTCAATATTCAGTGCCGCTTGCAGCAAATTAAATTCTTCGTTTTCATAAACGATCTTTTTCGTGAGTCCGTAGCTATTTAAAGGTTTTCCTTTTAAACTGAAAACAGCCTGTGTTTCCACATCACGGCTTTTGGTAATGGAACCACTTGCCGAATCACCCTCGGTGATAAACAGCGTTGTTTCCAGGCTACGCGCATGCTTGCTATCTCCAAGATGCACCCGGCAATCACGTAATTTCTTGTTATGCAGGCTGGCTTTCTTAGCTCTTTCCTTGGCCAGTTTTCTAATTCCGGAAAGGTCTTTACGCTCCCTTTCAGCCTGAAGAATCTTCCGCTGAAGTTTTTCAGCAGTCTCCGTATTTCGGTGCAGGTAATTATCCAGATTTCTTTTAACGAAATCATTAATATAGGTTCTTACCGTGGGCAACTCCCCGCCCATATCTGTAGAACCCAATTTGGTCTTTGTCTGACTTTCAAAAACCGGTTCCATTACTTTAATACTTACCGCGGCAACTATCGATTTCCGAATATCGCTGGCTTCATAATTTTTTCCGTAGAATTCACGAATGGTCTTTACCACGGCTTCTCGAAAAGCTGCCAGATGCGTTCCTCCCTGCGAGGTATTTTGTCCATTGACAAAAGAATGATACTCTTCACTGTACTGGGTTCGGCTATGAGTCAGGGCAACTTCAATGTCATCGCCACGCATATGAATGATTGGATATAAAAGATCATCTTCGCTAATACTGTCTTTCAGCAGATCTTTTAATCCATTTTCAGAATAAAATTTTTCTCCATTATAAACTATAGTCAATCCCGGATTGAGATAGACATAGTTTTTCAGCATTTTCTCTATGTATTCATTTCTGAACTTATAATTTTTGAAAATACTTTCATCTGGGATAAAGGTTATTTTCGTACCACGGCGCCTGGAAGTTTCTTTTAAATGCTCTTCATCTTTCAACTCGCCACCTTCAAACTCCGCGCTGTGACTTTCGTTGTCCCTGGTTGATTCAACCCGAAAATAACTGGATAATGCGTTTACCGCTTTTGTACCAACTCCATTAAGTCCAACCGATTTTTTAAAGGCCCGGGTATCATATTTCCCACCGGTGTTCATTTTGGAAACCACATCTACTACTTTCCCAAGAGGAATACCACGACCGTAATCACGAACGATAACCCGCTGATTTTGTACTGAAATATCGATAGTCTTACCAGACCCCATTACGAATTCATCGATACTATTGTCGATAACCTCTTTTAGAAGTATATAAATACCATCATCCTGGCTAGAACCATCTCCTAACTTCCCGATATACATACCAGGTCGCATTCTGATGTGTTCCTTCCAGTCTAAAGACCGAATATTATCTTCAGTATATTTAGTTTCACTCATAAGTAGATGGAGTTATGGCCTAAATATAATATTTAAGCTAAAGAACCGAAATAGCTGCGGCTGAAAGTAATTAACAAAGAATTTATGAAAAATGTTAATTAGATTACAGGCACAAAAAAATCAGCAAATTTAAAACTTGCAAAAATTATGAATATCCCAGATATAATTCTAATTACACATTGAAGCGGAAATGCATCACATCGCCATCTTTCACGATATAATCCTTTCCTTCCACACGCATTTTACCAGCTTCTTTAACCTTGGCTTCGCTTCCGAAGTTTACATAATCGTCATACGCGATCACCTCAGCACGAATAAAACCTTTTTCAAAGTCGGTGTGGATTACACCGGCGGCCTGCGGTGCAGAGGCACCTACTTTTACGGTCCAGGCTCTTACTTCTTTTTCACCGGCGGTAAAATAAGTTTGAAGATCCAGCAGGTTATACGCTCCACGAATTAGTTTGGAAGAACCTGGTTCCTCCAACCCGATATCCTGCAAGAACATCTGTCTTTCCTCAAAATCATCTAATTCTGTGATATCTGCTTCTGTTCCAACGGCGAGCACTAAAACTTCAGCATTTTCATCTTTAACGGCTTCACGCACTTTCTCAACATATTCGTTTCCTGTGGCTGCGGAATTCTCATCTACGTTACAAACGTACATTACCGGCTTATCGGTTATAAACTGAAGTGGCCTGATGAATTCTTTTCGCTCATCTTCTGAAAGTTCAATAGCTCTTACTGAAATTCCCGCTTCAAGACCTTGCTTAACTTTGGTCAATGCAGCTTCTTCTTTCTGCGCCTCTTTATTTCCGGTTTTGGCAGCACGCTTCACCTTTTCCAGCTTTTTTTCAGCTGTTTCCAGATCTTTCAGCTGGAGTTCAATATCGATAGTTTCTTTATCTCTTATAGGATTAACTGAGCCATCTACGTGAACCACATTATCATTATCGAAACATCTCAGTACGTGCAGAATTGCATCGGTTTCCCGGATATTCCCCAAAAACTGGTTTCCAAGACCTTCTCCTTTACTAGCCCCTTTCACCAATCCTGCGATATCAACGATCTCTACGGTAGCAGGAACGATCTTTTCAGGGTTTACCAGTTCACCAAGCTTGGTCAATCTTTGATCCGGTACGTTTACCACTCCAACATTAGGTTCAATAGTACAAAAAGGAAAGTTTGCACTTTGAGCTTTGGCATTGCTCAGGCAGTTAAAAAGTGTTGATTTTCCAACGTTTGGTAGTCCTACGATTCCGGCTTTCATAAATTTCTAAATTTAGGTGCTTTTTAGCGCGTGCAAATATACATATTACATTTAGAAAAGCAGAGCAACTTGAAACATGATAATTTCAGAATTCCTTTAGCGTTTCTTTAACTGCCGGCCGGTATTATCTTTTATAATTTTAAGAGATATCCTAAAAACAGCAGTATGCCTTCAAAAAACTATTCAGAAGAAAGTCAGTGGTATAAAGATGCAATCATTTATGAACTCCATATCAAAGCTTTCTTCGATAGCAATGGTGATGGAATTGGCGATTTTAAAGGACTGCTGAAAAAGCTGGATTACCTGGAAGATCTGGGCGTAACGGCCATTTGGCTGCTTCCGTTCTATCCTTCACCATTGAGAGATGACGGGTACGATATAGCCGATTATTATTCGATCAATCCTTCCTACGGAAACCTGGAAGATTTCAAAAAATTCATAAAAGAAGCACATTCCCGTGGTTTGAAAGTAATAACCGAACTGGTTATCAATCACACGTCAGATCAGCACCCATGGTTTCAGAAAGCACGAAAAGCTCCCGCGGGTTCTCCGGAAAGAGATTATTATGTCTGGACAGATGATCCTTCAAAGTATAAAGATGCTCGTATTATTTTTACAGATACTGAACCCTCTAACTGGTCCTGGGATTCGGAAGCACAGGCATACTACTGGCACCGATTTTTCGCTCACCAGCCGGATCTGAATTTCGACAATCCTGCCGTGCAGCAGGAAGTTTTTGACGTTCTGGATTTTTGGTGCAAACTCGGCGTAGATGGATTTAGGCTGGATGCAGTACCTTATTTATTCGAAAGGGAAGATACCAATTGCGAGAATTTACCGCCCACTCATGAATTTCTGAAAAAGCTTCGATCCTATATCGATGAGAATTATGACAATAAATTATTGTTAGCTGAAGCGAATATGTGGCCTGAAGATTCCGCAGCCTATTTTGGAGATGGTGACGAGTGCCATATGAATTACCATTTTCCTATTATGCCACGTATGTTCATGGCGGTAAAAATGGAAGACCGCTACCCTATTATTGATATTATCGACCAGACTCCAGAAATTCCTGAAAATTGCCAGTGGGGAATCTTTCTTCGAAATCACGATGAATTAACCCTGGAGATGGTTACCGATGAAGAACGTGATTATATGTATAAGGTTTATACAAAAGATCCTCAGGCCAAGATCAACGTTGGGATTCGTCACAGGCTGGCTCCGCTTCTGGACAATAACAGAAGCAAGATCGAATTGATGAATATGCTTCTTTTTTCTTTACCGGGAACGCCCATTGTTTATTATGGTGACGAAATTGGCATGGGTGATAATTTTTACCTGGGTGATCGTGACGGGGTTCGTACGCCAATGCAATGGACAGCCGATAGAAACGCCGGTTTTTCATTAGCGAATCCGCAGAAATTGTATTTGCCGCTTATTATCGACCCGGAATATAAATATGAATCGATCAATGTAGAAACTCAGCAAATGATTTCTTCCTCGCTCTTATGGTGGATGAAGCGAATCATTGGGATGAGGAAAAAATATAAAGCATTTGGGCGTGGTGAAATTGAGTTTTTATCGCCCTCTAACTCAAAGATCATTGCCTACACCAGAACATATGAAGAGGAACAGATTCTGGTTTTGGGAAATCTTTCCAGGTTTTCGCAACCGGCAGAGATCGATCTTTATGAATTTAAGGGATATCGTCCCGTGGAAGTTTTCAGTCATAATAAATTCCCGATTATTGGCGAGGATCCGTATCTATTCACGATCGCCCCTTATGGCTATTATTGGTTTAGCCTTGAAAAAGAACGTGCTCGTGTAAAAGGAGAAACCAAAATTCCGGAATTAAAAGTCGATAAATGGGAAAATTTACTGAAGAACAGAACGCTTCAGAAATTATCAGAAAAAATTCTTCCGCCGTATTTATTACACCGCCGCTGGTTTGAAAGCCACGGTAGAATTATACAGGAGATCAATATCAAGGAAACGATCGACATCGATACAAAGGTGTTACCGGTGCGAATCGCCATTTTAGAAGTGGTATATAATGAAGGCTTACCTGAAATCTATCAATTACCAATTGCCTTTTGCAATGAGGAAGACGAAGAGCTCAGAAAAGAAATTCCAGATCGTGGCGTGATAGCAGCTGTAAAAATAGGTTCTGAACAAGGAGTCCTTTTCGATGCGGTTTTTGCCGAAAGTTTCAGAGATCATCTAATGCAACAATTCCTGGCTAAAAAGAAAAAGGGTGAATTGCTTTTCACAAGAGATTCAAAAATTGAAAAACCTGAAGCTGACTTGAGGTCTAAGCTAATTGACACCGAAAACCGGCAAACAGTCATAGCATATGATGACGAATATGTGTTGAAATTATATCGCAAACTAGATCTTACGTTTAATCCTGATGTAGAGACGGTAAAATTTTTAACCAAATCGAATTTTGAAAACATTTCCGCTTATAGTGGTGCGATAGAATTCCATAAGATATCAGGAAAGCCTTATATACTTGGAATGCTTCAAAAGATCAGTGAAAATCAGGGTGAAGCCTGGGATTTCATGAAAGATTCGGTTGATCGTTATTTTGAAAATGTACTGACCAATTCCAAACACCTCGAAAGAGAAAAAACTGAAGGCAAACTGACGGAGGCTATCGACTACGAAGATATTCCGGAAAACATGAGGGAATTACTCGGGGTGATCCTTCCTCAAAGAGTACATCATTTAGGTGAATTTACTGCTGATCTTCATAAGGCGCTTTCGCAGGATACTTATGATAATGATTTTGATAAGGAAGAATCTTCCTTACACTACCAGCGATCGCTGTTCTCTGGTTTACAAACGCTTACAAGGACCAGTCTTCAGAATTTGAAATCTAGCATGAGCAGTCTTTCAGAAGAAATTCAGGAAGAAGCGCGTGAAGTCATTAAAATGCGTGAAGAAATACTGAGTTGTTTCCGGGAAATTTACGATCATAAAATTCCAATGATGAAGATCAGGACTCATGGAGACTATCATTTAAAACAGATTCTCTGGACCGGGAAAGATTACATCATGAACAGTTTTGAGGGCGATCCTTCCAGGTCTTTTAGTGAAAGAAGGATTCGAAGATCAGCCATGCGCGATTTGGCAGCACTTATCCGCTCTTTTCATTATGTAACCTACAGCAGTATTTTGTCACCAGAATTCAATCAGCAACGAAAAGAAGGAAACCTGGAAATATGGGCAGAAGACTGGCATTATTACATTAGTCGCCTCTACATTAAGGGTTATTTTGAAAAAGCCGGGAAAGCCGATTTTATCCCTGAAAAACGGGAAGATTTCAGAATTTTGATGCATACTTTTCTGTTGGAAAAAGCCTTGCACGAACTTAATTATGAGCTAAGAAATCGCCCTGAATGGGTAATTATTCCACTCAGGGGAATCAAGGCAATCGTAAAATACCATCGTAAGAAATAATTATTCTACGATGTACATTTCATTCGATGCTTTTATATATTCCTGAGGATTGAAAGTTGATTCAAAACTGTTTCTTACCAGGTCCAGTTTCAATTTCAGCTGTTTCATTTCTTCGTCCAGGTATGGATCCTTTTCGTATTTCGCGATCAGCTTTTCGTATTTGTTCAGGTTTTCCAGTATTCTGAAGGTCAGCATTCCAAATCTGATCTTCAAATTCTGAACCTGCAGCATTTGATCGTGGTATTCCTGTTTCCAGTTTTCAGGATTCTTTTCGCGTTCCTCTACGATCTTATTTTCAGCTATTTTTGAAATATCCAGCATGTATTGGGTACGCTTCTTGGCATCGGTTTCATTGGTGAAATGCTCCTGGAAATCTTTCATATTAACTCCAAGAATATTTACCAAGTTATCTTCCATCGCTTCATTCTGTAGATCCTTCAACTCGTTTAAACTTTTATTGATTCCCTGCCATTCAGTTTCGATCAGGTCCTTATCATGGGTAAATTGGGATATGGAAGTTGTGACCTTCAGCATTTCCATACTTTGCTTTCTCAATTCTTTATCTCTTCTGTTCAACGAATTAATAAATTGCGATATCCCATCAAACAAACTCCCCGCAAAAACTCCAGTAAACGGTGTGCCTTCAGCTAAATTTCCGGTAAATTCGATCATATGATTTAAGGCGGCCAGACGCGCATCATCCTCCTGCTCTTCTTTTACATATTCCTGAAATTTTCCAAACCATTCCTGGTAACCTTCATAATTCATTGGGTTACTAATACGATCCAGAGTAGAATAAAATTCTCGTGAGGTATTGAAAAGATTTAGGGGCTTGATCTCGCGCTCCATGGAAGACAGGTTCAGTACTGCTGAACTATAATTGTATTTGTAAACGCTGATGGAATTTTTATCGATCTCTTCCTGGCGTTGCTCCAAATATTTTACGCGTTCGAGCAATTTCTCTACTTTTTCTGAAGCCGAATTCGTGTTTTTAATGCTTTCATCTAAAGTGGTGATCTTGGAATCGATCTCTTTAATTCGGAATTCCAGATTTTGACTGAGCAGCGCTCGCTCTCTGTTCAATTCTTTCAAAACCTCATCGGTTACGTTAGAGGTACGATCTTCTGAATAAATTTGGGCTGAAGAAAAGTTTATACTTAAAAAAATTACTGTGACAATCAGTAAAATATGCTTTTTCATAAGTTGTTGGTTTATAGCAATTTTATAACGCACGCTATTCGTTCATATTTCATGCCATTGAAAAGTGGCGTTCTATTTGAAAAATCTAAATTAGTTGGAAATTGTAGTATTTTAAAGCCTTCCTGCACGAAAAATTATGGGAAAGGTCACTTCGTTCTGGTTACCAAAACTTTTTCTGAGGTCATTTTCTACGATTTTAACGGGATCATTCTTTTTCGCCTTTTCATAGTGCTTTACTGCAGACCAGGTCCTGAGATAACCTAATAAGTGTTCGATTGTCCACATATCGGTGATCTTAAATTCCGGCGTTTTTATTTCTTGAAACGGGAAAGGAATTGATTGATAATTTGCATCCAGGTGCTTTCTTTCTGGATCCCAGTAAGGCCCGATAACATCTTCATAAAAGTACCTGATCACTTTATCTGTTTCAGGATTTATATTTAATAATTGGTATCCCATAAGCACCAACAAGCCCTCCGGTTTAAGACACCTTTTAACTTCGGAATAAAATTTATCGAAATCAAACCAATGAACAGCCTGGGCAACAATTATCAAATCAAATATCGCATTCTTAAAATTGACCTTTTCTGCAGCCTGAACGGAATAATGAATTGCCGATTTTCTTGGAGCTTGATCCATTTGTTCCTTGCTCATATCGGTCGCTTCCACTCGATCAAAAATTTCTGAAAGTCTGCTTGCCACCTGGCCATTTCCAGTAGCGCAATCCCATGCACAATTAAAGGTAGAAATGTTTTGCTTCAGGAATTCATACACTTCATCAGGGTAAGACGGCCGGTATTTTGCATAATCATCAGCATGGCCAGAAAAATTATCTTTCATTTATTCGTTGTTTTAAT
>CAXPUM010000021.1:0-16288 GCA_964220295.1 Flavobacteriaceae bacterium
ATACTTTCAAACTTAAACCTGAACTTTGCCCCGAAGCCGGTGTGATCAGGGTTTTTTCTTCCATGTTTTTCTGATTCATTTTTACTGTGTATTTGTCTAACTTAATTCCTGTATGAACTTGGTCGCCGCTTCTCCGGGATACTGACTTTTCATGAAATTTTCACCGATCAGGAAACCATCAAATCCATTCCGGCGAAGCTTTTTAACAATGGCGGTATCGCTCAATCCACTTTCAGCAACTTTCACAAAGTTATCAGGAAGGCTGTTTGCCAACCGAATCGAATTTTCAATATCGACTTCGAACGTCTTTAAATTCCGGTTGTTGATGCCGATCAAGTCAGCTTTGGTATTAATAGATTTCTCCAGTTCTTCCTGGTTGTGGATCTCTAAAAGCACATCGAGACCAAGATTTTTCGCAATTTCGGAAAACTTCTTCAATTCTTTTTCATCCAGCACGGCAGCGATTAACAGAATTACATCAGCACCATAGGCTTTTGCTTCAATAATCTGGTATTCATCGATCATGAAATCTTTCCTTAGAATTGGAATTTCAACCGAAGCTCTTGCAAATAAAAGATCATCCAGTGAACCACCAAAATACTTTCCATCGGTTAAGACTGAAATGCCTGAAGCTCCCGCTTTTTCATAACCTGAAACAACTTCTTCCACATTCAGGCTTTGATTGATAACTGATTTCGATGGAGAACGTCTTTTGTGCTCTGCAATAATTCCCGTTTTTGACTGCTTCAGGTTTTCTGCCAACGATTGTCCGGACCTCTTAAAAAGTTTTGATTTTTCCAGCTGTTTTACAGGAACGATGGACTTTTTTAATTCCACTTCCCGAATTTTGTCAATAATAATCTTATCTAGAATATTCATTATTTCTGAAATTTTTCACTGAGTTCCTGCAACTTCTTGAAACTGTTGAAAGCGTTTCCAGACCTGATCGCTTCTTTTGCCAGTTCAAAACCATCTTTTGGGTTGAGATTTCTGGAAGTCGCGATGGCCATACCAGCATTGGCACAAACCGCATTTTCCTGAGGCTCGGTCCCGTTTCCTTTTAAGATATTCAACAATATTTCTGCGGAAGTTTCTATGGATCCGCCGCCGGCGATCTGTTCCTCCTTCAGTTTCTGAACTCCAAAATCTTCCGCTTTCAGCATTTGTTCCGAATTATTCCGAATGCATTTTGTATCGCCTGTGAGAGAAATCTCATCATAGCCATCCAGGGCGTGCAAAATCGTATAATTTTTATCAGTATTCTGATAAAGATAGGCATACATCCTGGCTAGTTCCAGACTAAAAACACCCACTAACTGATTCTTAGGAAATGCCGGGTTCACCATAGGCCCCAACATATTAAAAAATGTTTTCACAGCAAGGCTTTTTCGTACAGGTGCCACATTTTTCATAGCCGGGTGAAATAGAGGTGCATGCAGGATACAAATATTGGCTTTTTCAATACAGTCTTTCAGAAAATCGGTGTTGTTGGTAAATGTGATGCCCAAATGTTCCATCACATTGGAACTACCGCTTACCGAAGATACACCATAATTACCATGTTTGGCAACTTTCACTCCGGCACCAGCCGTTACGAAAGATGCGGTGGTGGAAATATTAAACGTGTTTTTACCATCGCCGCCCGTTCCGCATAAATCAACGGGTTCATATTCCGAAAGATCTACGGGAATGCATAATTCCAGTAACGCATCGCGGAAACCTTCCAGTTCTTCAATAGTAATGCTTCGCATCATATACACCGTAAGAAAAGCGGCAATTTGCGTTTCTTTATATTTTCCATCGGAAATATTGATGATCGCCTGTTTGGCTTCTTCCGTAGAAATGGTTTCGTGACTAATGAGTCTATTTAGTAAATCTTTCATGGCCTAATTTTCTGAAGTTTCGGCGATTTCTTTTTCTTTTTGTTCTCCCTCTTCAAAATTCACCCAGTTCCGAATCATTTGTTTCCCATCCGGAGTTAAAACCGATTCTGGATGAAACTGCACACCGCGAACGTCATATTCTTTATGCCTTAGTGACATGATCTCATTTTTTTCATCATAGCTGGTAGCTTGTAGGGCAGGAGGTAAGTGGTTGTCTACGACCCAGGAATGATAACGTCCAACCTGAAGTTTCTTCGGAAGACCTGCATATAAATATTCATCATCCACAAAAACATCAATTTCTGTTGCCACTCCGTGGTACACATCATCCAGGTTATTCAGTTTTCCGCCGAAAACTTCACCGATCGCCTGCATTCCCAGGCAAACACCTAGAATGGGCTTAGTCGCTGCATATTTCTGAATAATTGGTTTTAGGAGGCCTGCCTCGTCCGGAATTCCGGGACCTGGTGAAAGCAAGATTTTATCATAGTTTTCAGCTTCTTCAATATCCAGCTGATCGTTTCGTTTTACGGTCACCTCGCAGTCCAGTTCTTCGAGGTAATGTACCAAATTGTAAACGAAAGAATCGTAATTATCTATAACGAGAATTTTTTTCATCTTTTTCATATTTCTTCAGCAATTTCAAGGGCTTTGGTCAGCGCTCCCAGTTTATTGAAAACTTCCTGTAATTCATTTTCAGGTTTGGATTCGGAAACGATGCCAGCGCCAGCCTGATAGTGTAACTCATGGTTTTTGCTCACGAAGGAGCGGATAACGATCGCATGGTTGAAGTTTCCTTTAAAGTCCATAAATCCTATTGCTCCACCATAAGCACTTCGGTTTACATTTTCGATCTCTTCAATTAGTTTCAGAGCCATAGGTTTTGGCGCACCGCTTAAAGTTCCTGCCGGAAAGGTATCGGCTACAATTTGAGGAGTTGCGACATTCTGATCCTTTGTTCCGGTCACTTTACTCACCAGATGGATCACATGGGAAAAGAACTGAATTTCCCGATAGTTTTCCACTTTTACATCGCTCCCATTTCGGCTTAGGTCATTTCGGGCTAGATCCACCAGCATCACGTGTTCAGAATTTTCTTTTTGATCTGCTGAAAGTTCTTTGGCCAGTTCCGCGTCTTTTTCATCATTCCCGGTACGCTTAAAGGTTCCGGCGATCGGGTGAATTTCTGCCTGCCCTTCTTTTACGATTAATTGTGCCTCAGGAGAACTTCCGAAGATCTTAAAATCGCCATAATCGAAATAAAAGAGGTACGGCGACGGATTGACATTTCTCAGTGCCCGATACACATTAAATTCATCTCCCTTGAATTTTTGAGAAAATCTTCTGGAAAGTACCAGTTGGAAAACATCACCACGATGACAGTGTTCTTTAGCTTTCTGAACCATTTGCTTGTACTGCTCATCATTTAAATTTGACGTAGGCTCATCCTGGCGATTGAAATTATAGGAGGCGAAATTTTTAACCTTCAGTAATTGCTCTATTTGTTCAAGGTTGGAATCGCCGTTATAACTATGGTCAAATAAATATGCCTCATTTTTAAAATGATTTATGGCAATGATATTCTGATAAACCGCATAGTAGATATCCGGAATTTTCAGGTCTTTTTCCTTTCTTGTAATGGAAACATTTTCAAAATACCGCACCGCATCGTAGGCGATATAGCCGAAAATTCCATTATAAATGAATTTGAAATCGGAGTCTTCTGTCTCAAATTGCTGGGAAAACTGCTGGATGATTTCCGGTACTGATCTTTCATCAGTTAATTTTTCCGAAGTAACTGAACCATCTGGAAACTCTTGAGTTACCATATCGTTTTCGATTTTAATAGAAGCGATGGGGTTGCAGCAGATGTAAGAGAAACTGTTATCGCTGGCATGATAGTCACTACTTTCCAGCAACAGGCTGTTTGGGAATTTATCCCGCAATTTCAGGTAGATGCTCACCGGTGTGATCGTATCTGCCAGTATTTTGCGATATGTGGTTTTTAATTGGAACATTGTTCGTTTTTTTGAATAAAAAAAGGCTTGTCGTGAGACAAGCCTTATATATTATATAGTTAATGGCAAATCAGCTCACGACGTTTGACGTAAGTTGTTCCACCACCAGCTATTATTTTCGATTCTTAACATTGGGTCAAATATAGAACGGCAATTTTTTTTAATCAAGTAAAATCGAAAAAAAAATCCTGAGCGATTAACTCAGGATTAGTTATTTAGAATTTTAGATTCACATCTAAATCAAAATTGTCATAAATGGTTTTGTCTCCTAGATTATCGAAGAAGCTTCCGGACCCGTAGCGTACATTGTATTTTGAACGGTCGATTGTCAGCTCGGTAGAAGCAGAATTGTCATCCATTTTTAAATCAAAAGTGATAGGATGAGTCTCTTCTTTAATTGTAAGATTTCCTACAACTCCATATACTCCTTCAGATTTTTTTGCTGCACTGGTAATTACCAATTTCGCAGTTGGATATTTTTCCACACCGAAGAAATCTTCAGATTTCAGGTGACCTTCTAATTTTCCTTTAGATTCTCCTTCCAGATCAGTCACATTAATAGAACTCATATCCATTACAAATTCCCCTCCGGTAATCTTATCACCTTCCATAGTGAAATGACCGCTTTCTAACTGAATGGTTCCATTGTGAGAACCGGTTACTTTTTCACCTTTCCAGTTTACTGTGCTTTCTTCAACCTTTACTTCTTTCTTCTCGTTAGTAAATGCTACAGTAGTCAAAACGATTGCGGTGGCTATAGTGCCTTTTAAAAATTTATTTTTCATGGTTTTTTAATTTGTTTGATTATACAAAGTGAAATAAATCGGTTTTACTTTTTCTAACTTTCTCAAGATGCTGGTTTTGGTCATCTTCACTACGGTAACCAACTGCAGCAATAACAGATGATTGGAGGTTTTTCTCTTTCAATCCCAAAATTTCATCAAATTCATCAGCATTGAAACCTTCCATCGGGCAAGCGTCAATTCTCATACTGGCAGCAGAACTTAAAAGAGTTCCCAGCGCGATATAAGTCTGCTTAGAACCCCATATTTGTTGGCCTTCTTTAGACCGACTCTGTACCGTACTATTAATCATTTCTTCCATACCAGACAGTTCCTCTCTGGCGATATTTCTTGTTTCCGCAATATTTTGCATATAATCGGAAACATGATCAGCATCAATCTGCCTGTAATTAGCAAAAACAATTAATTGTGATGCATCAGTAATCTGTGCCTGATTCCAGGCTGCTGCGCGTAATTTTTCACGTATTTCAGGATCTGAAACCACGATCACTTCATAAGGTTGCAATCCATATGAAGAAGCTGAAAGTCTTACACCTTCTAATAGTTCTTCTAGGTCTTCTTCGGAAAGTTTTTTCTCTTTGTCAAATTTCTTGGTGGCATAACGCCATTGCAAGTTTTCGAGATATTCCGGTTCAATTTTAACTTCTGAGTTCATTTAAATAGTCATTTAATGATTCAATTTCTTTTTCTTTCAATTTTTCAGCAATTTCTCTCTCCACCTTTTCGATCAAGGGGTCTATTTCTTTTAGCAATTTCAAACCGTCTTCAGTAATTCGTATTTCTACTTTTCTTCTATTGGAAGGGCAGACGATTCGTTCACAATAATTGTTTTTAATTAATTTATCAACCAACCTTGTTGTATTACTCATTTTGCTGATCATTCTTTCCTGAATGGTACACAGGTTAGCAGGTTTTCCTTTTTGACCTCTTAAAATTCGTAACACGTTAAATTGTTGATTGCTAATCCCAAAAGGCTTTAGTTCTTCCACTATCTTATCATTCGCATAGTTTGCAGTGATAATCAAGTTAAGTACCAGTCGCCTGGATTCTGGCAATTCAGTTGATGTTTTAATTATCTCTTCAATTTTCATTGTACTAACAACAATTGTATGTACAAATATAAGTGGTAAATTTTGTTCTGCACTATAAGGTTTTGTTAAAATATGCTCAACTGACCTCAAAGTAACCGAAGAATTTCTTTTATATTTATCAAAGAAAATTTTGAAATACCATGAAAGAATTATCACAAAAAGAATGGAAAGAGCAGCTGAATGCTGATCAAGATGCAGTCATCCTTGATGTGCGCACTGATGAAGAAGTTGAAGAAGGATATATTCCAGAAGCGAAGCATATCGATATTTATAAAGGTCAGGGTTTTGTAGACGAAGTTGAAAAGCTCGATAAATCCAAGAATTATTACATCTACTGTCGTTCAGGTAAAAGAAGTTCTCAGGCTTGTACGTTGCTGGATCAGATGGGTTTTAATAATACTTATAATCTAGAAGGTGGCTTTATGAATTGGGAGGGAGAAACTGCAGAAAAGTAATATTCTTTACTCTAAATTTGTTAAATTTTTAAATAATTAATTGTGCTGCAAGCTCAGTGAGATTCTGATTTGCGGCACTTTTTTATGCTATTTGGTAATTGCGAATAATTAAACTTTAAGTTAAAAAAATTTGCATTTAGTCGACTAAATCATAGTTTTAAGCGATCTATTAACTTAATTTTTAACTTAAAGTTTAAACTAAATGAATTTACATTCACTCAAAACATTAAGTGTTGCAGCCCTATCTGCGGCATTTCTATTTTCTTGTAATCAAGATAATTCAACTGAGGCGCCTTCAGTCGAAACAAATATGGCGGCACCCTCTTCAGCTCAGGTTATTCAAGGGCAATACATTGTTGTGTTTAAAAATGATGCTTCTACAAATGAAGCTAGAATGGCCGAGTCTTATCAAAAATCTCAGGATTTGGTTAAAGCCAGAACTCTTAAAATGATCCAGAATGCTGGTATCAAAGGGGATATTCTTTCAGTATATAGTAAGTCTATTAATGGTGCTACCTTAAAATTAAGCGCAGCTGATGCTGAAGTCTTAAGAGGAAGACAGGATGTTGATTATATCGAAGAAGATAAAATCGTCATGTTTGCGCCTCCTTGTGGAACACCAAATGGTGCACCTTGCGATGGTAATGGTGGCGGGGGCACTGGCGGAAGTCAGGAAACTCCTTTCGGAATTACCCGTGTTAATGGGGGTGTAGCTTACAGCGGAACTGGTATCGCTTACATTATTGATAGTGGGATTGATTTAGATCATGAAGATTTAAATGTTGATGCCTCTAAAGGGTTCAATGCATTTACATCAGGAAAAGATGGAAAGTCTCTTGACGATGGTAACGGTCACGGAACTCACGTAGCCGGAACTATCGCAGCAAAAGATAACAGTGTAGGAGTTATTGGTGTTGCTGCAGGTGCAACTGTAGTGCCAATTAAAGTTCTTGATAGTAGAGGTAGTGGTTCTTATTCTGGTGTGATCGCAGGTGTAGATTTTGTAGCTGCGAATGGTAAGTCTGGAGATGTAGCCAATATGTCTCTTGGAGGGCCAGTTTCTCAGGCTTTAGATGATGCAGTAGTTGCGGCTTCTAAAAATGTGAAATTTGCCTTAGCAGCAGGAAATGAGTCGGATGACGCTAACAACCACTCTCCAGCAAGAGCCAACGGTGCTAACGTTTATACTATTTCTGCGATGGATAAAAATGACAATTTTGCTTCTTTCAGCAATTTTGCTAATCCTCCAGTAGATTATTGTGCACCAGGAGTTGCTATTCTTTCTACTTGGAAAGGTGGTGGGTACAACACTATTAGTGGTACTTCTATGGCTTCTCCACATGCAGCAGGAGTTCTTCTTTTAGGAAATGCTGGAACAGATGGTACCGTGAATGGAGATCCTGACGGTAATGCAGATCCAATTATCGTTCACTAAGAATTTGGATATTAACAATGATTTTAAAAGCGCCAGATTTTTGGCGCTTTTTTATTTGTATATACGCAACTTCCATTTTTTACGTTAAAAACATAAGGTCATCATTAGATTTAGTTTTTTAAATTGATATATTTAACCCCGATTGTCCGAGTTTAACTTATTACTATGAACAAAAAGATCTATCTATTTATTCTTGCACTGAGTTTCTTTGGTTTTGCAAATGCACAGGAATTTAGCTTCGGAATAAAAGGAGGCCCTAGCTATGTTTCAGGTGGGCAGATTACTGGAAACAGCTCTGGCGGATTATACTATGATGGTACCGTAGAAGCTGATTCTAAAATTGGTTTTCATGCTGGTGCTTTTTTTGAACTTCGTTTTAATAAATTCCTATTAAGACCGGAAATTATTTATAGCGATATGAAAACCGAATTTCAATTTCCGACAGCTCCATCTACTTATGCAGTTAGTAAAATAAGTGTACCATTATTATTTGGATATAATGTCTGGGGGCCAATTGACATTTATGCTGGGCCGGCCTATCAGAATATTCGTGATGCAACTTTGCAGGGAACGGAACCACCAGACCAGGTTATAATCGTACAAAATACTCCACTTGCCGGAATGGCCGGTATCAAAGCTGGCTTCGGAAGATTTGAAATTGATTTAAGATATGATCGTTCCTTATCTACAGCTGAGGTTCAAAATATTGATATTGTTAATACAACCACAGGTGGCACTCAAGGATATGGAATTAATAAAGCTTTTTTTGAAGATGCTCGCTTACATCAAATTATGCTAAGTCTTAGTTTTAAAATTTTTGACAGCGAATCGAATCCCGGAAGACGCCGTGGCGGTTGTTATTTCTAAAAAGTATTAATATAAAAAAACAAAAAAGCTTCCTTTTGGAAGCTTTCTTTATTTGATAAACTTAGATATTGACTAGTGGCCACCCATAGCCGGCTTTTTCCCGGCGCCTGTTTTTTTGATCAAGAGTACCACCGGTGCGCAGATCAGGAATAAAATTCCTAAGTATAAGAAAATGTCCATATAAGAGAGCACAGTACTTTGTTTCATCACACTACCATTTAAAACGGCGTAAGCCTTGTCTAAAGCTTCATTGGCACTGAAACCTTTTGAAATAAACATTTGTTTAATGCCTTCAATTCTTTGCTGAACTTTGAAATCAATCGCTGAAATATTCGGAATAAGATCTACTCGGTGTTGCTGAGATAAACGTGATACCATCGTAGTGATAATTGCAATTCCAAAAGATCCTCCCAACTGTCTCATCATTCCTGTAAAAGCCGCGCCATCTCCAATATCTTTTCCCTGAAGGGTGGAAAGGGAAAGGGTAGTGATAGGAACGAACAACAAGCCTAAACCAACTCCACGAACCACCAATGGCCAAAACATCAATTCAGAACCTGTATCGGGAGTCATTAGGTTATACATCCAGAAACTGTAGATGAAGAAAATGACAAATCCTGCTGAAGCTAAATATTTATGAGATATGCCTCTTTCTAACAGCTTCCCTATTATAGGCATCATTAGCCCTGTGGTAATCGAGCTGGGAATAAGTAATAAACCTGCATCTGTTGCGGTCCAGCCTAGAATTGATTGAGTGTAAATAGGAATAATAAAAGTCGATCCAAATAATCCGAAGCCCAGAATAAACGTCAGAATGGTGCCAATTCTAAGATTGGTATCTTTAAGTACCCTTAAATTCACAACCGGATTCTCGTAGGTAAGTTCTCGCCAGATGAATAAAATAAACCCAAAAAGAGCGGCTAAACTAAGAGTTACAATCAAATTATCTTCAAACCAATCGTCCTGCTGACCATGCTCCAAAACAAACTGAAGGGATCCAATAAATGTGGCGAGCAAAATGATTCCCCACCAGTCAACCTGGTTTACCTTCAGCTTTTCACCATATTTCGGACTCCTCACAAAGAAAATAGTCATGAAAGTGGCAATGATCCCAATCGGAATATTGATATAAAATATATAAGGCCAGGAAAAATGATCTACTAAATAACCGCCGAGAGGAGGACCTAAAGTAGGACCCACAATAACACCCATTCCGTAGATTGCCTGAGCCATTCCACGTTTTGCGACCGGGTAACTTTCAGTAATAATTGTCTGTGCAGTTACTAATAAGGCTCCACCACCCATTCCTTGTATGAAACGAAATAGTACCAGCTCCCATATATTTGTAGCATTTCCGCAGAGAAAAGATGCAATGGTGAAAATAATAATCGACGCTGCAAAATAATTTCTTCGGCCAAACTGCTTGGAAAGCCAGCTGGTCATAGGAATGATGATAACATTTGCAATCGCGTATGCAGTTATGACCCACGCAATATCGGTAAGCGTAGCTCCTAAACTCCCGCGCATATCATTCAGTGCGACATTCACAATGGTAGTATCAATGATTTCTAAAAGAGCGCAAAGAATTGCAGTGATCGTGATGATCACTCTTCTGAAACCATATTCTACCAGACTGTTTTCGTTCTGCATAATTTTAATTTAGATGTACATCTACTTCTACGTTCATTCCTGAACGAAGCATTTTTAGTTTTTCCGGGTCGTTCGATTTTGTAAAATCGATTTTGACAGGAAGCCTTTGTACCGTTTTTACAAAATTACCGGTTGCATTGTCTGGAGGAAGCAGCGAAAAACGGGCCCCGGTTGCCGGAGAAAAGGCAGTCACTTCACCTTCGAATTCGGTTCCAGGATAAGCATCGACCTCAATTCCAACTTTTTGCCCAACATTCATCTTATCTAATTGAGTTTCTTTGAAATTGGCTATGATCCATTTTTTATCTGTATTAACTAAATAGAATAAAGACTGGCCAGGTTGTACAAATTGTCCTGGTTGTAGGTCTACACTAGAAAGCTGTCCGTCTATAGGCGCAGTGACGATGGTATAATCCATATTCAACATCGCAGCATCTAAAGCAGCTTCAGCGCTTTTCAAATTAGCCTGGGCAACGGTAACCTGCTTTTCAGAAATTTCAGTTTGAGAAGCAGCAGCGTTACTTTGGCTGGCACTTGCTTTTTGCTGATTTTTCAGGATTTCCAATTGCTTTTCTGCCTGTTGTTTAGCAGCAAGAGCCTCTTCGTACTGCTGTTCGGTTATGGAATGATTAGAATAAAGATTTTCATATCTCTTGAAATCATTTTCAGCTCTCCATAATCTAATCTTAGCCGTTTCAATATTTTCTGAAGCCGAATTGGTTTGAGCTCTTGATGCTGCCGCATTGGCCTGGTAGGAACCAATACTGGCTTTTGCAACATTCACCTGACTTTCAGCTGCAGCCATTTTTGCTCTGGCCTGTTCTAACTGAACCTTGTAATCGCGATTATCAATCACAAAAAGGGTATCTCCTTTTTTGACCTGTTGATTGTCTTCTACGAAAACTTTCTCAACATAACCCCCAACATGAGGAATAATTGCGTTCATATTCGCTTCAACCTGAGCATCATCTGTCTGCTCGTGAGAGAGTGAATGAAAATATTTATAGCCACCATAAACCAGTCCTACAATAACCAGGGCTGAGATGATGATGATGAATTTTTTATTGGTTTTCTTCTTCTGTTCCATTTTCTTAGTATTAATCTAAATTGAATTGATCGGTTAGATTTCCGGTTGCTCTTAACAGTTCGTAATATTTTTGAGTGATGTTCGCTTTGGCATATGCCAGATTTATTTTTGCCTGAAGCTGTTCGACATCAGCCTCCAAAAGATCATTCGTATCTTCCAATCCATTATCATACTTGTCCTGTACGATTCTGAAATTTTCCGCGGCCTGCTCGTCAGATTGAGAATAAACATCTAACTTTTTAAGGGCAAGCTCATACTCTTTTTCTGCATTTTTAACCTGGATAGAAGCCAGGTCACTTACTCTGTCAATTTGAAATTTTAATTCCTGGGCACGGCTTTCAGCTAATTTCACCTCATGTTTATTCTTAAACAAACTGGAAAGATTGTAAGAAACTCCGACTCCCAGATTCATTGCATTCGAAACAGTCAACGCATTGTGAACATCCAGAGCAATATAGCCGCCGGTAAAACCAACAGACGGATAGTAGTCGCTTTTTGCGATTTTAATACCATTTTCTGCGGCTTCCTCCTGAGATTTCAATGCCTGTATATCGTTTCTTTCTCCCACTTCGGAAAATTGTTTTGGCATAATGACAAACCCTGATTCGGTCGTATTGATCACCGTACTGGCGGGAAGATTCAATTCTGTAACTAATTTATAATTAAGAACATCTTCATTTTTCCTGGCTTCTTCAAGGCTTACCTGTGTATTTGCCTGCTGAAGCTGAGCTTTTAAAAGATCATTTCTGGCCAGAAGTCCGTTTTGTTCCATAGCTGAAAAGTCCTTTACTCGTTGTTCAGCACTTTTCAAGCTTTCTTTAATAAGTCCAACCGCTTTCCGGGCTTTGTATAAATTCAGATAATCCTGAACGACTTGTATAGCGATCTTTTCTTTAGAATCTTCCGCAGAAAATTTTGCAGCTTCCAGGTTGTTTTGATCGGCTTCAATGGCATTTTTCAGCTTAAATCCTGAGAAAATAGGCATGGAAACATTGGCCTGTCCTAACAATAACTGATTAATTTTGGGTGAGGCACCTGCCTGCTGGTCCGGATTTTCTTCCGAAGAATTACTGCCGGTATTCAATTTAAAATTTACATCGGCATTTGACAGATAACTGTATTGTCCTGAAAGTTTAAAATCTGGATATTGATTGGCCTTTGTGACATCCAGTTGCGATTCTGCCGTTGTGATAGTCTGGTCTGCGATCTTACTTTCATCGCTTTGCTTCATCGCCAGATTTACTGCTTCTTCAATGGTCATCTCCTTTTGTTGAGCATGACTGAAATTTGACAAAACGACGACGAAAAGCAGTATTAAAAACTTATTTTTCATAAGTCAATAGGGCTTTAATGGTTTTTTGAATGTGAGGGATTAGATGGGTATCTATATATTCCTCGAAATTGAATTCTTCTTCCATACTGTGCATTGCCTGAAAGAATTTCTTGTTATAATAAAGATTGAAGTAGGTTCCCAGAATCGTAGTGGTTATGAGCTGCTTGTTTACATTTTTGCTGAAGACACCTTTGTTCTGGCCCTCCACAATAAATTTTTCCAGCAGCTGATAATTCGATTTCTTGAAGTCGATATAATTCTGGAAATCGGTAGTTCTACCCGGATTCTGAAATTCAAAATGGACGATCTTGTAAATGCGACGATTGTTATGAATTCTTTTTACGATCAGTGCAATAATGGCATCTACCTTTTGGAGGTAATCTGAATCCTGAGAAAGAATATTCTCAATCTGAATCTTAAAATCGGAACCGCGGTAGAAAAGGAGCGTTTCCAGAAGCTTTTCTTTCGAACCGAAGTAATACGAGATCATCGCGATATTAATATCGGCCTCTTTGGCGATCTGCCTTACAGAAGTTCCATCAAAACCATTTTCGGCAAACAGCTTTTCAGCAATTTGTAAAATGGCTATCTGTTTTTGATTTAAATCCACATCAGAAATTTTTGCGATGCAAATTTAAACAATCGTTTAAATTAAACGTTTGTTTAATTAAAAAATTTTGAGAATTATTTTTTTCGGAATCTAGATTTTAGTTTTAGAAAATGCTTTTCAAATAAGTGATACGAGAGGAATGCAGTAAGAAAAGTGAATATTAATTTGATAGGAATGGCCGCAAAATGCTCTTTAAGAGAAGTCTTATTAATTAGAATTATTATCAGCCCGCTATACATGTACAAGCCGTAGGTGTATTTTCCCAGGTATTCGGTTAAATTAAAGAATGAATTTTTACTGAGCTTGCTTCCAACTTTCTCAATACTGAAAATTACAGACAGGAACCAGATGGATAAAATTATATTAAAAAACCAATGGTCATAAGGGGTTAGATATAATAAGAAGCTGGATAAGCCCAATGCTATAAAACTGAATAAAGCTGTAATTCGTTTTTTATAAAATAACCAGCCACCCAGCATTCCAAATGCAAAATTAGCGAAGTGAAAGGGCAAGGTTTTGTATTGCTCCCATTCATAATATGCATTGATCTGAAAGAAAACTAAATAGCCGGTTAATAAAATGGCAATGATCCAGATAAAGTATTTTCGGAAAGCAAGACTCAATAATAGAAACAACAGGTAAAATTGCTCTTCAACTGCTACTGACCATAGAAACTTAAGCGGCAACAAATAATTGCTGTTTTCATAATTCGCTAAAAATACCCAGAAATACCATGGCTTTTCTGGTAAGGTGATAGTTTGATTGGCCAGCTTTGCTATTGATGGCAGAAGCAACAAACAAATAATTAGGATCAAATAATAAAGCGGGAAAATTCGCAGAAATCTTCGGATGAAAAAATTGCTTTTAGAGAAATTTCCTGAGTGTTCCATCTCCCGGAATGCAAGATAGGTGAGTAAAAAGCTGGAGAGCACAAAGAAAAAGTCAACGCCTAAAAATCCGAAACAAAATTTTTTGGAGACATGGAATAAAAAGACCATTAAAAAAGCAATGAACCTCAAGCTGTCGAGACCTGCGATTCGACTTTTTGACTGCGATGTTTTATCTTTTAGAAATGCCAGTGGAATTTTTTTTACTAAAGTAATCATTAGTAAAATAAAAAAAAGGGATACGAAGTAGCCCTTTTTTGGTTGGTTAGTTATAGAATAAGAAATGTATCATTTCGCCTATGCTTTTGCTTATTCTGTAACCAAAACTTTGAAACTTAAATTTATAGCTAATAATGCTATTATGCAAGTAGGGGCAATCCCTTATATTTAACACGGAATGGAATTACATTTGATTCTGATTTTTCTGTAATTTTAATTGTAATGATTGTTCAACTTAATTCTTTTAAAAATGGCTCAAGATAGAATAGCGATTTCCACTGAGATCAATTCAGATATTGAAAAGGTTTGGGAATTCTGGAATACTCCCAGGCATATCGAAAAATGGAATCAGGCCAGTGACGATTGGATGGCTACTAATGCGAAATCAGATTTCAAAGAAGGCGGCAAATTTTCCTGCCGCATGGAAGCGAAAGATGGCAGCGCCGGTTTTGAATTTGAAGGTGAGTATACAAAAATAGAAGAACATCAACTTATAGAATATAAGATCGCCGATGGGCGTGACGTATCTGTCATTTTTGAAAAGAAAGATGGTAAAATTCTAGTGACAGAAAAATTTGAACCTGAAGAAATGAATGCCGTCGAAATGCAACAGGCTGGATGGCAAGCTATTCTAAATAATTTCAAAAAATACACCGAAGAAAACTCCTAGAACGGTGTTGGTGGTGGCTCTTGAAAACTAGTGTAAGGGGAATTATTATTTTCAGAAAAAGCTTCTGAAACATCAGTCTTTGAGGTCATCAAATAGACAAAAAAACCTATGCATATGATTAAGGCGCTTTTGATCAAAAATCGAAACAGATTAAAATTAGAATCTATTACCTGCACCAGTTTTGGGTTGCGGGGCGTTGCATTCATTATGGTTGATTTTCAATAATTTCAATAGGCTGCTCTGAAGTAGGTGGGGGCTTTCAGATAGTAGCAAAATACTGATTTTTAGTTCTTTAATTCTTGCGTATTGTTGATACTTATCAACGAAAATATTAACAGTTTTCGTCAGATAAACTTTTTAAGCCTATTAGACTTTTCTATTCCATCAAAATAGTTGAAATTACCATCTTCAAATTCAAAACAAAATAGATGGCTTCCGGATTTTTCGCCTTGCTTGATGATATTGCTGCTTTAATGGATGACGTTGCGGTCATGGGGAAAGTTGCTGGTAAAAAGACAGCTGGAATTCTTGGCGATGATCTGGCCGTAAACGCCGAAAAAGCTTCCGGTTTTGTTTCTTCAAGAGAAATTCCGGTATTGTGGGCCATTACAAAAGGTTCCCTTCTTAATAAACTCATTATTCTGCCAGTCGCTTTTTTACTGAGTGCTTTTGTACCAGTTGCGATCACGATCATTTTATTGATTGGTGGCTTATACCTGGCTTACGAGGGAGCCGAAAAAATCTATCAGTTCTTTTTTCCCCACGCTCATCCTTCCGAAAAACCTGTTTTGGAAGAAATGACCAAGGAGCAGGCTTTAGAAAGAGAAAAGGAGAAGATCAAATCGGCTGTTTTGACAGATTTCATCCTTTCCGTAGAAATCATCATCATCGCTCTCGGAACCGTAACTCAAGAAGCTTTAACTACCCAGATCATCGTAGTAACGCTAATTGCTATTGTCGCAACAGTGGGAGTTTATGGGATAGTTGCCTTAATTGTTAGAATGGATGAATTCGGTGCTAAGCTCATCAATCTGAATGAAAGGGATGATAGTTTTTCTGATAAAATTGGAAAATTCTTAGTTAGCGCGCTACCAAAGGTGATCAAAAGTCTTTCGGTTATTGGGACAATTGCCCTGATTCTGGTTTCGGGTGGAATTTTTGTTCATAATGTTCATTTTATTCACGAGCTGGTTCATACCTTGCCGAGTATTTTAGGTGAATTTTTAGTGGGACTCGTCGTCGGAGCGGTGATCTTACCGGTTGTTATGCTGCTGAAAAAA
>CAXPUM010000022.1:0-5166 GCA_964220295.1 Flavobacteriaceae bacterium
TTATCAGCATCCTGTGCCTGAACTGAAGTAAAGCCTAACACAAGAAATGCGGCAATTACAATTTTGCTAAGATGTTTCATATTTAATAGTTTAGTTTTAAGTGTTAATTGTGAACAAAAGTATGCGCTTAATGCATATTAACAAAGTTTGAAATAATAAAGTTTTCTTAATTGATAGGGGATTCCAAGGGGTTTTTGGCACCCCGAAGTCCTGAAAATCAAATATTTTACTAAAACTTTATTTTTGAAAACTCTATAAAAGTTAAATCACTTCAAGTTCTTTTCCGACCTTTTTAAATGCTTCTATTGCCTTATCAAGATGCTCTTTTTCGTGTGCCGCAGAGAGTTGTACCCGTATTCTTGCCTTGCCTTTTGGTACGACAGGATAAAAGAATCCGATGACATAAATACCTTCCTCCAGTAATTTATCTGCCATTTGTTGAGATAATTTAGCATCATGCAGCATAACTGGAACAATTGCAGCTTCACCATCAATTATTTCAAATCCGGCATCCATTATTCCTTTTTTGAAATAAGCAGTATTTTCCTTGAGCTTATTGCGAAGACTGGAATCGCTTTCTAACATCTCAAAAACCTTAATGGACGCTCCTACAATAGCTGGCGCAAGAGAATTCGAAAATAGATAAGGCCTCGAGCGCTGGCGTAAAATTTCAATAATTTCTTTTTTGGCAGTTGTGTAGCCACCCATGGCACCTCCAAGCGCTTTTCCTAATGTTCCGGTGATAATATCAACTCTACCTAAAACTTTTTTTTCTTCCAGTGTTCCAATTCCATTCTCGCCTATAAAACCGGTTGCATGACATTCGTCGATCATGACCATCGCGTCATATTTTTCAGCTAGATCACAAATTTTGTCAAGGGGCGCTACTAATCCGTCCATAGAAAAGACTCCGTCAGTAACGATAATTTTAAACCGGGCTCCTTTTTCATTGGCATCGATCAGTTGTTTTTCCAGATCTTCCATGTTTCCGTTTTCATAACGATAACGAGCCGCTTTACAAAGTCGGACGCCATCAATAATAGAAGCGTGGTTAAGAGAATCTGAAATAATCGCGTCTTCCTTCGTAAGCAAAGGTTCAAAAATTCCTCCGTTGGCATCAAATGCCGCGGCGTAAAGAATGGTGTCTTCTGTACCGTAAAAATCAGCGATTTTTTGCTCTAATTCTTTATGAATATCCTGAGTTCCACATATAAACCGAACACTAGACATTCCAAAACCATGAGAATCCAAGGTGTCTTTAGCAGCCTGAATCACTTCTGGGTGGGATGAAAGACCTAAATAATTATTCGCACAAAAGTTTATCACTTCCTGTCCGGTAGAAATTTTTATTACCGCATCCTGAGGGGAGGTAATAATTCGCTCTTTCTTATATAAGCCTGCCTCCTTTATTTCTTCGATTTCGTTTTGCAGGTATTCTTTAATTGATCCGTACATATCTTATTTTTTTGACAAAGTTAGTTTTCTAATTATACTTTTTTAATAATCACTGGTGAATGTGTATAGACCAGCAACTTTTCCTGAACGGTAAAACCCATATTGTTCAATATCGCTTGATATTTTTTCAGTTGGTTTTCATGCGTATCGGTAAATCCGCCGGTTTTGTAATCTATTATGCTGACCATTTTTCCCGAAAAATTCAATCTGTCCGGTCGCAGACGCTCACCATCAGCCGAAATGATATCTCGCTCATTTATATTATCGGCTCCTTCCTGATAATAAGCTTTTAAATCTGGATGATGGATGATTGCGCTTATTTCTGCGGAAATTTGTTCTCTGGAAGTTCCAGCAATCAACCCAATACTGATAGCTTTTTGCAGGGCCATCTCCAAATCTTCCGAAGTATTGATGTAAGAAAGAATTTCGTGGATAATTTCGCCTTTTTCAATTGCTTCCTGCTGCTTCGAATCCCACAAAGAACCAGAACGAGTAATTATTCTAACGGCGTCATTTTGCACTGGCGAGGTATAAAACCGTGAAGCAGTGACGGCAGTAGCTATTTCAGAATTTTGGTTTCTGGAATTTTCTGGTACGCCAAGATGAAATTCCATGTTTTCCTCTAATTGAGTCTGACTTTCAGCAAAATCCAAGAGCAGATCAGCAATATTTCCTGATGGTTTCTCATTTTTATTACTGAGAATATAAAGTCTTTCTGACGCCCGGGTGCAGGCAACATAAAAAACATTAAGGGTATCCAGCTCATTTTGATAAAGCAATTCCTGGAAAGCTTCCGAAGCACTTAAATTCCAATCCATCATTTTTTTGGAGGCGCTTATGTAGGCTACCGGAATATTCTCGTCTTCAATGCCCAGCCATAAATTGTCATTCCGAGTATCCTGTAATTTGGAATTGGCAAAAGGATAAATCACCACGGGGAATTCCAAACCTTTAGATTTGTGAATCGTCATGATCCTAACCGCATTTTCGGCTTCCGGGATGACAATGCTCATGCGATCTTTCTTTTTTTCCCAGTTCTCAAAAAACTGGTTCATTCCTGTTAGATTTTTCTGGGAACTTTCAAATATGAAATCCAGGAAAAACTGGATATGTGCATCTGAATCTTCTACGAGCTCGAAACTCCTGATTATATACTCCGCAGCCTCATATAACGACAACCGTTGGATGGTTTCCAGGTCAAAATTTATATTAATTTCCTCTAGCCATTTAAAAAGCAGAGAGCTTTCTACGTGTAGATTTGCAATCAGTTTTTCGTATTTCTCCTCTTGGCCAATTTCTCTTTCAATAATGAAATTGAGTGTGCTAAAGCGTAATTCCTCGTTTTCGGGTTGCTGACTCAACTTCAGCATATCCACGATGAAATTAACTGCCGGTGATTGTGAAAGCAGAAGAGTTTCCGAAGAAACAACCGAAATACTATTTTCTGAAAGATATTCGGCAACCGCAATTCCTTCCCTTTTCGTTCGGGTGAGAATGCAAATATCGCCTCTTTTGAACTGATCTTCATCCAGTTTCTTGATCGTTTTCAGAATCTTCTCCGGATAAATTTCGAATTCTTCTTCTTTCGTTTTTGCTTCTATAAATTTCAAATTCACATAGCCAAAATCACCCTTTTTAGGATGTTGTTTTCCGCTTCGAAATAATTCAGAATAATCCGGGAATGTTAAAGAATCTGCTGCGTAGTTGAAAAAGTCATTATTAAAATTGACAATGATGGATCCACTTCGGAAGTTATCAGGAAGTTGTGTTTTCTGTTTCTCTACGGGAAAAGGATTTGTCTCTTTGCAAAGCTCAATAAACTGTTCGGCTCGACCACCACGCCAGCGATAGATGCTCTGCTTGGCATCACCTACCAGTGTCAAACTGGAATTTTCTTCGGTGCTGGAAAGGTTATGACCTATCAACGGAATTAAATTTTGCCATTGCATGACTGATGTATCCTGAAATTCATCAATAAAATAATGTTGGTAACGCTCTCCCAATCTTTCATAGATAAAAGGTGCTGGCTGGTCTTTAACCTCTTCACTGATCTTTGGATTAAATTCTGAAATCAGCATAATGTTCCGGTCAGCTTTAATTTGTTCTACTTCGCGATTAATTTCATTCAGCAGCGATAACTGTACAATGTTCTTCTGAATTTCTTCGAGGAATTGAATTTGAAAATAGAGATCTTTAGATTTGAGAAAAAGTGCTGCAATTTCCGGCTGTAAACCATCGATTTGCGCTTTTATGTTGGCGGGAGTGGCTTTTGTATAAAGTGTGTCGGTTTCGATATTCTGAGCCCATTTTGTTTCGTAATTGATATTACGATCGGCTTCGATCAGTTTATCAAAATAACCCGGAACAGAACCCCGGCTAAAATAGTTGGGTTCAATACCGTTTTGATTCAATAATTGCTGAAAATCAACGCCTATCTGCTTCAGTGTTTGCTCATTTTCTTTGATCCGCGCTTTTAAATTTTTAGAAAATCTTTTAAAATCATTCAAAGACCGATCCCGTAATAGCTGAATCGCTTTTTGGTTATTTTCGTTTGTTAGCAAGCGTGCAATTTGAAAGAGGTCTCGTGAGACATCCCAGCTTTTATCATCATCGGTTTTAGAAAGCGTATAATCAATCAGGATCCTGGTAACCTCCTTTTCGGTTCCGGCCCGGTTGATAAGACTATCAACAGCTTCAGCTAGAATTTCATCAGAATTCAGTTCCACTTCAAAATTCATGGGAATTCCCAGATCACGAGCAAATGTTCTCAAGACCCGATGGGTAAAACCATCGATCGTAGAAACTTCAAATGCCGCATAATTATGAATGATGCTTTTTAAAATTTCAGCCGATTTCTTTTTTACGGCATTTTCTTCCAGTCCGGTTTCCGAAATCAACATTTGCAACATGTCGTTATTAGAAGCAGTGGTTTCTTCTTTGGCAAAATTGGACAAGTTTTTAATAATCCTGTTTTTCATTTCAGCAACCGCCTTATTCGTAAAGGTGATCGCGAGAATGTTTTTATAGGTATCAAATCTATTCGATTTCAGAAGAATTGAAAGGTATTTCTTTACCAGTGTGAAGGTTTTACCAGAACCGGCAGAAGCATCGTAAATAGTGAAAGAATTTTCCAAGAATTTTGCTTTGGATGTGATTTTCGGAATATAAAATTAAAATAAAAAGAAGTGGCACATACTAAGGCCTTTTAAGTATTTTATAACACGAAAAAATTTCGTGAGAGTACATGAATGGCTAAATTTGAGAGGATTTAAGTACTAATCACTAAAAAAATTGAATAATTATGTCATTTGAGTTACCAAAATTAAAATATGCATTTGATGCACTGGAGCCTCATATAGATGCTCGCACTATGGAAATACACCATGATAAGCACCACGCAGGTTACACTAAAAAGCTGAATGCTGCGATTGAAGGAACAGATATGGAAGGAAAGAATATCGAAAATATTCTGAAAAATCTTGACATGTCTAATAAAGCTGTTCGAAATAATGGTGGTGGATTTTACAACCACAGTCTTTTTTGGGAAATCATGTCTCCAGAAGGTGGCGGAAAACCAGAAGGTGAATTAGCAGCAGCAATCGATAAGAAATTCGGTTCATTTGAAGCTTTCAAGGAAGAATTTTCTAACGCTGCTGCGGGTCAGTTTGGATCTGGATGGGCATGGCTATGTGTACATAAAGGAGGAGACGT
>CAXPUM010000023.1:0-23375 GCA_964220295.1 Flavobacteriaceae bacterium
GTACACTCTTCAACTTTCACATTTACGAAATCACCGATCTGATAATTTTCTTTTGGGAACACCACCATTGTATTCTGGCTATTCCTACCTGCCCAATGAGCATCAGATTTTTTCGATTCTTTTTCAATCAGGACCTCAACGGTCTGACCAATAAATTTCTCGGTATTGTACCTGCTGTGTTCCTGTTGTAAATTAACGATCTCGGTCAATCGCCTTTTCTTAACCTCTTCCGGTACGTCATCTTCAAATTTTCTGGCCGCCATGGTACCGGGTCTTTCAGAATAAGCGAACATAAAACCGAAATCATATTTTACATATTTCATAAGCGAAATGGTGTCCTCGTGATCTTCTTCCGTCTCGGTTGGAAAACCGGTGATCAAATCATGAGAAATTCCGCAATTTGGAATACGCTTCCTAATATTATCTATTAATTCGAAATATTCCTCCCGTGTATGCAGCCTATTCATTTTTTCCAACATCCTGTTACTACCACTTTGAACAGGAAGGTGAATGTAGTTACAGATATTTCGATATTCCGCCATAGCATCGATTACATCTAAAGTCATATCCTGAGGATTAGATGTAGAAAATCGGAATCTCATTTTTGGCTGAGCTTCAGCTACCATTCTTAAAAGCGCCGCAAAATTCGTAGCCGTAGCCTTCTGCATTTCGGTAGCATTCTTAAAATCTTTTTTGAGTCCGCCGCCGTACCATAAATAACTATCCACATTTTGCCCAAGCAACGTTACCTCTTTAAAACCTTTTACTGCCAGATCATTTACTTCTTCAACAATGCTTTGAGGATCCCTGCTTCTTTCCCTTCCTCGCGTAAATGGAACGACGCAAAAAGTACACATATTATCGCATCCACGGGTGATCGAAACAAATGCTGAAACCCCGTTAGATTGCAATCTTACAGGAGAAATATCGCCATACGTTTCTTCTTTGCTCAGAATCACATTCACTGCATTGCGACCTTCTTCCACTTCATTTATAAGATTTGGAAGATCCTTATATGCATCCGGCCCTACAACCAGATCTACAATTTTTTCCTCTTCAAGAAATTTACTCTTAAGACGCTCGGCCATACAACCAAGAACACCCACTTTCATTCCTGGGGTTATTCTTTTTACCGCATTATATTTCTCCAGCCTTTTGCGAACAGTTTGTTCTGCCTTTTCACGAATCGAGCAAGTATTTACCAAAACAAGATCTGCTTCCTCGAGATTTTGAGTGGTATTATATCCTTCTTTTGAAAGAATGGAGGCTACGATTTCACTATCACTAAAGTTCATCTGGCAGCCGTAACTTTCAATGAAAAGCTTCCTACCATTCTTCTTCTGAGGCTCCATAACCAGGGTATTACCCTGTTTTTTTTCATCTATGATCTTCTCCATAATTCCGTAATAACCTGAAGGTTTTTAGACTGGCAAAGATAGGACTAAACCCTGTTCTGACAAAGTGACAGAAAAAAATTTTAAAATTTCACGCAACCTTTTGAAACCTGCCCCATCTAAATGGTACTAACCTAGTCTAATAATGGCGAAATATTACTTATTTATTCCATTTCTGTTACTCAGCTTTCTTCTGGTTTCCTGCGATCAGGAAACCGGGGAAACGGTAACGGTCGCAGTACCAGTCACTCAGTCAATACAGGAATTCAGGGCTTCTGTAAAAGTTGAGGAGCCACAGGGAATCAAAGAATCAGGAAAAATTTACGCGTATAAAGATTACGTCTTTGTAAATGACAAGAATGAAGGTGTTCATGTTATTGATAACAGTGATCGCTATAATCCTGAAAAAATTAAATTCCTGAAAATCCCAAGAAATACAGATATCGCTGTAAAAAACGATAAACTTTATGCTAATAACGGGATGGATCTCGTTGTTTTTGATATTTCAGATATCAATAATATCAAAGAATCCGGCAGGATTAAAGATGTATTTCCCAATTATCATCAGGTTGTTCCAAGAGGAGTTTCTTATATAGATTCCCAAAATTTCGATCCTTCCAAAGAAGTGATCATTGGCTATGTAATGGAAACGAAGAAAATTGAGTATGCAACCAACCGGGAAATGTTCTTTTCTGAAGGCGATGCTTTATCCAGTGGATCAGGAGGATCAAGTGGAACGGGTGGTTCCTTTGCCAGATTTAGCATAATTGACGACCTGTTATATATTGCCGACGAACAAAAATTATCCATTCTGGACATCACCAATGCTGATAATCCTTCCGTTTTAAACAGCGTGAATGTTGGTTGGGATATCGAAACGCTTTTCCACTATGATGGTTATATGTATATGGGTAGTCCTCGTGGATTATACATTTATAGCATCCAAAACCCTACTACGCCAGAGTACGCATCATACATCCAGCACGTGCAGGGTTGTGATCCAGTGGTAGTAAAAGACAATTACGCGTATGTGACCATTCGAGGCGGAAATGCCTGCGGACAGGATTTTAACCAACTGGATATAGTAGACATCAATGATAAAACGAACCCATCGATAGTAAAAACATATGAAATAACGAACCCTCACGGTCTTGGCATCAAAAACAACTGGCTTTTTGTTTGTGATGGCAGCGCCGGACTGAAGGTTTACGACATTGAAGAAACCCCCGATCTTAGGTTAATAGATCAATTCAGCAACATTAACACCTATGATGTTATCCCACTTGAGGATAAGCTGCTTATGATCGGGGACGGCATCCTTTATCAGTATAGCTATAAAGGTAATGAGGTCAATTTGTTGAGTAGCTTTGCTTTAAATTGATTTCCTTTTTGTTTGGTTTTTTGAAAAATCCCCGTTTGGTCACGGGGATTTTTTTATTTTTAGTCATTACCGTACGAGGCGTCCAGAAATTCATAGCGCTTTTCAATTTCTGAATTATTGACCCTGAATTCTTCATTCATAATTAAAACCGGTGGACTTTGATCTTCCTCCTCTACAGCTGGCCATTCTAACAATCCGTCTCCATTAGGATTTCCTTCCTTTATAAAATTGACTAAATACTGCTGAATGGTATTAGAAATATTGAAATCTGTTTCCGTCAAATAAGGAAACTGCTCTTTTGAAAGATTTCCGAGAAAATATTCAATTTCTGAAGCATGCGGAGCTCCGACCGGCTTATATGGTGAATCAGGATTGGAAGGTCTTATTCTGCTAAATAAATAACGATATACCGGTTTATCCGAATTGTTCACGTGTAGATCTGACCATTTCCAGGTACTGTAAGATATAAATCTGTCTGAAGCCAATTCAGCAGCGATCATTCGCACATCCTTATCGCTTTTTGGTTTATAAAGCTGTAAAACTTCTTCTGATTTATCAGGATATAATTCCGCAACTTTTGTTCTGTAATTATCAATTGTCATCTCCTTGTCCTGCATTACGCCTTCACCTCCAACTTCAGCCGAATTCCATCCAACCAAAAGCGGGATCTGCGCCTGTTCATTTGCTATAAAAATTTCTGGCAGTGTCTTCGGAAGAAAATAATTATCTACAACCGTTGGAAAACCGAAACGACCGGACTGCTGGTAGATTTTATAAACAGAATCGGTTGGCAATTTTCTGAAGTCTTCAAACGTATAACCCACTTTTGACAAAAAATCCTCACCCACTTTTTCTGCCTCTTTTAAAGAAACAGGGGCAAGCGTAGGTTTAATTGAAGCCCCGCTCTCCCCAATAGCCCCGGCCAGGTAATCTCTGGAAAGCGGTGACGCCATTTGAGCACTAACCGAAATAGAACCGGCAGATTCTCCTGCAATGGTGATTTTTTCTGGATCTCCACCAAAATTTTGAATATTTTCATAAACCCATTTTAAAGCAGCAGCCTGATCCAGTAACCCATAATTACCTGAAGCTTCATAATTAGCCTCCGCACTCAAGTTTGGATGTGCAAAAAAACCGAAGATATTCAGGCGGTAATTTACCGTGACGCTTACGATTCCTTGCTTAGCCAGTGCGGCTCCATCATAACGCGGTTCAGAGCCGTCCCCAGCCACAAACCCGCCCCCGTAAAAGTAAACTAGAACGGGAAGTTTTTTATCTTTACCTACCTCGGGGGACCAGATATTTAGATACAAACAATCTTCGCTTTTCCCATCGCTGCGATAGATCATATCTCCAAATACGTTGGTTTGAACGGCTGAAGGACCAAATTTCTTCGTTTCTTTAACGCCATTCCACTTTTCCAATTTCACTGGCGCGTGCCATCTCAATGAATCGATAGGTGGTTGTGCATACGGTACTCCTAAAAAATAGTTCAGGTCATTCTTTTTCTCACCTTCAACTTTTCCATAAGATGTTTCAACAGAAACATTCTGAGAAAACACCAATGAGGCGATAAAAAAAGTACAAAGGAAAGCTAATAGATTCTTCATATTATGGCAGTTTGTTTCTCTTAAAAGTACAACTTTCTAATATTTCTTTTTCGAAATTCTATTGCCTGTGATTTGCCGCTGGCGATCGCTTTTAAATCTTTTCACCGAATCCTTCCGCAATTTGGAATGCTTGGTCTTCCTACCCTGAACCCTTGCCCGCCATTTTCTCCAATTTCGTGGATGCATTTGTTCCCGCATGAAGCGAATTACTTCCTTTTCGGTAAGATTGAATTGATATTCTATTGCCTCAAAAGGTGTGCGGTCTTCCCAAGCCATTGCAATAATGCGGTCAACCTGTCTTTCATTAAGGTCATATTCTTCAACTATCATTTTGTTTAATTTTTTTATTATAATATAAAACAAAATTAATTCAGGACATAAAAAAACCCTTCAAAACTGAAGGGTTTAAGAATATCTTATAATTTCTAATTAAGCTTCGAAAGGCTCGATAGAAACATATGACTTATCTCCCTGCTTTTTAGCGAATTTTACAATCCCGTCTATTTTAGCATGAAGTGTATGATCTTTTCCTGCGTAAACGTTCGCACCTGGATGGTGAGTAAATCCACGCTGTCTTACTAGGATATTTCCAGCGATAGCAGCCTGACCTCCAAAGATCTTTACTCCTAATCGTTTCGATTCTGATTCTCTACCGTTCTTGGAACTACCAACTCCTTTTTTGTGTGCCATTTTATTTCGTTTTTAGTAGTTTAAATTTAGCTTAAAGCTTCGATTAATTCTGCTTTCTTCATTGAAGAATATCCTTCAACGCCCTTTTCTTTCGCCATTTCTCTAAGCTCAACCACAGTGTGACTGCTTAAATCCTCGGTTTTCTTGTCTTCAGATTTTTTAGCTTCTTTCTTAGGCTCTTCTTTCTTAGCAGAAGATTTTTTCTTTCCGTCGATGCTGATATCCTCAATAAGAATTTCAGTAAGAGACTGACGGTGTCCATTTTTAACTCGGTATCCTTTTCTTCTTTTCTTCTTGAAAACAATAACCTTATCTCCTTTAAGGTGGCGGTTGATCTTAGCTCCAACCAAAGCACCTTCTATAGCCGGGGCGCCAACGGTAATGTCATCACCATCACCTGTAAGAAGAACTTTATCGAAAGAAACGCTGTCTCCTTCTTCTCCTTTCAAACGGTGAACAAAAACCTTCTGGTCTTTTGCAACTTTAAATTGCTGCCCTGCTATCTCTACAATTGCGTACATAGCGTATAATTAATTAATTTAGTTTCAAATTATTAGCCGCGTTTTCACGCAAGCGGGTGCAAATATAATTCTAATTAATTAATTGACAAAGGTTTTTTCTTTTTTGAAAAAAGTTACATCGTATGCTTTTTTGCTTCAGTAGTATTCCAGGAATCCTTGAACAATTGCATGTACGCCAGTGCAAGAACAATGCTTGTTGAGAAGCCCATAAGCGCGATGGTGAAAAGAACCATTCCTATCGTGGTACTATAAAAGGTCGCCCACATAGAAATTAATTGATCCAGGAAATCAGGATTCAGTTCCGTAGCATATAAAGCGAAAAATATCAGGAAAATGATCGTTGCGTTAATCCCGGTAAGAAAAATAGCTGAAAAAGCCTTCTGATATTTAAATTTATTCCCTTTACTTTTTCGATAAGCTCTTAAACCAAACCATAAGCCAACTGCCATTATTACTCCGTTAAAAACACTGAATACCGGATTTATGTGTAATCCAAAGATTGAGAGTATCAAAAAATAAGCAATCAGCGCAGCGGCCGTAAATATTCCGTATAATATTGGGATCTTTAAACTCATAACAATTTCCGTTTTAAAGTAAATTTCCAAAAAATGTTAGTGTTATTGCCTTAAGAGGCTGTTAATTTTAACGCATTTGATTAAAAGTTGATAATATCTGCGAGATTTTGTAACATTTATAATTAAGAAAGACTTATCATTCACATAAATGAAAATTCACTCAAAATGATCAACAAGCTAAAAGTGCTAGCCTGTTTCCTATCTATAGGGGTTGCAGGTTTCGCTCAGGAAGTAGAATTTACTGAGTATGATTTAGACAATGGTCTGCACGTGATCCTGCATCAGGATAATACGGCACCCGTTGTTACAACATCTGTTATGTACCACGTGGGTGGTAAAGATCGGGAAGACGGTCGTACAGGATTTGCACACTTCTTCGAACATTTATTATTCGAGGGAACCGAAAACATTGGAAATGGAAAATGGTTCGAAATTGTAAGTTCTCATGGCGGAAGTAACAATGCAAACACCACCCAGGACAGAACGTATTATTACGAGATTTTCCCTTCTAATAACCTAGAATTAGGTTTGTGGATGGAATCTGAAAGAATGCTTCACCCGGTTATTGGCAAAAAAGGTGTAGATACTCAAAATGAAGTTGTCAAAGAGGAAAGACGTATGAGATATGACAATTCTCCTTACGGAAATTTGCTTCAGTCTATGTCTTCCAATTTATTTGAAAAGCATCCATATAAAGATCCTAATGTAGGCTACATGGAAGATCTTGATGCTGCGAAATTAGATGAGTTCAAAGCTTATTTTGATAAATATTATGTTCCTAATAACGCTGTTTTAGTTGTTGCCGGCGATATTGACATCAAAGACACGAAGGAAATGGTTCAGGAATATTTTGGTGATATTCCAAAAGGAGAAGAGATCAAGAGAGATTTCCCTAAAGAAAGCCCTATTACCGAGCAGATCAATGCTAAAGCTTACGATTCCAACATCCAGATTCCTGCAACGGTAATTGGATACCGCACACCATCTTTTACAGCTAAAGATTCGTATATCCTGAATATGATTTCAGATTACCTTAGCGACGGTAACAGTTCCAAATTATATAAAAAACTAGTTGATGACCAGAAACAGGCGCTTCAGGTTGGAGCTTTCAACTTAGAGCAGGAAGATTACGGTATGTACCTGATTTTTGCCATTCCATTAGGTGAAACTTCTCTTAACACTTTGGATACTGAAATCGAAGAAGAAATTACAAAGCTTCGTAATGATCTAATTTCAGAAAAAGATTTTCAGAAATTGCAGAACAAAGCCGAAAACAGCTTCGTAAACTCTAACTCAAGCGTTGCCGGTATCGCAAACTCCCTGGCAAGAAACTACCTTCTTTATGGTGACACAAGCCTGATCAACGATGAGATCGATATCTATCGTTCTATTACGCGTGAAGATATTAAACGAGTGGCTAATGAATACTTAAAGCCAAACCAAAGAGTCGTACTGGAATATTTACCTGAAAGCAGCCAGGCTGAGTAACATTCAAAAAACAAAATGATGAAAAAAAATATTTTAGCTATAGCATTACTCCTTCTGGCATCAGTTGGTGTGAATGCACAGATAGATCGCAGTAAAATGCCCGAACCGGGACCTGCACCAAAAGTAAATGTTGAAGAACCGGAAAGTTTTGATCTCGATAACGGTCTTAAGGTAATGGTGGTTGAAAACCATAAATTACCAAGGGTAGCCATGTCATTGCGATTTGACAATCCTCCTCACGTAGAAGGACAAAAGGCAGGAGTATCTGGGATCACCGGCGACCTATTAGGAACCGGAACCGAAAACATGTCTAAAGATGATTATAATGAAAGAGTGGATTTCCTAGGAGCCAGATTAAATTTTTCTTCAAATGGAGCTAGCGCCAATACACTTTCAAAATATTTTCCTGAAGTTTTAAAACTGATGGCAGATGGAATGCTTCATCCAAAATTCACCCAGGAAGAATTTGATAAATCTGTGACCAGAACGAAAGATTTCCTGAAAAATAGTGAAAAGGACGTTTCTTATAATGCAAGACGTGTACGCTCTGCTCTGGCCTACGGTTTGGACCACCCTTACGGGGAATTTCAAACTGAGGAAACCATTAAAGGCCTGACGTTAGCTGATGTTCAGGATTATTATAAAACGTGGTTTTCTCCGCAGAATGCCTATTTAGTGATCGTAGGAGATGTAGATGAAGACGAAGTAAAAGACCTGGTAAAAAAAGAATTTTCCTCCTGGAAGAAAACGGAAGTTCCTGCGGCAAATGTGCCTGAAGTTAGCAATGTTGACCAGACAGAGATAGATTTTATCAATATGCCTAACGCGGTACAGAGTGAAATCGCTTTAGTAAACACCATCAATCTTAAGAAAAAAGATGAGGATTATTTTCCTGTTCTTGTGGCAAACAAAATTCTTGGTGGAGGTGGAGAAGCTCGTCTTTTCCTAAATCTTCGTGAAGATAAAGGTTATACCTACGGAGCTTATTCTAGTGCCGGAAACGACAAATATGCTGCAACCTTTGCAGCCAGCGCGAGTGTGCGTAACGAAGTAACCGATAGTTCGGTAGTTGCATTTTTGGATGAACTATACAAGATCAGAAAAGAAAAAGTAACCGATGCTGAACTAGCAAATGCAAAAGCCAAGCTTACCGGTGACTTCGTTCTTTCTTTAGAGCAGCCTTCTACTATCGCAGGTTTCGCAATGGAAATTGAAACGGAAGATCTGGACGATGATTTCTACGAGGAATACCTCGAAAATATTGCAGCGGTAACTGCGGAAGATGTTCAGCGTGTTGCAAAGAAATATTTTCTTGCAGATAACTCTAGAATCGTAATCGCAGGAAAAGCAAGCGATGTTTTGGAGAATCTTGAGAAAATGACTTACAACGGGAAAAAAATTCCTATTAAGTTCTATGATCGATTTGGAAAAGAAACTGAAAAGCCAGAAGCGAAAAAAGTAGATCCTTCGGTTACTGCTGAGCAGGTTTTCAATAAATATATCGATGCCATTGGTGGCCGTGATGCCGTAAACGATGTGGAAAGTGTTGTAATGATCGCTTCCGCAACTGTGCAGGGTATGGGTCTCGATCTTGAAATGACACGTACGACCGATGGTAAATTGAACCAAACTGTTTCCATGAATGGAAATGTAATGAGTCAGCAGGTTTTTAATGGTGAGAAAGGTTATGTAATGGCTCAGGGACAGAAAATGCCATACAGCGAAGACCAGATCAAAGCTGCAAAGGCAGATGCTGATCCGTTTCCAGAACTTACCGCTGGAAATGCCAGTGTGGAAGGCATCGAGCAGGTTGATGGTAAAGATGCTTACGCCGTAAAAATCAGTGATAATACAACCAATTATTACGATAAGGAAAGCGGACTTAAAGTGAAGCAGGTTAAAACCATGTCTCAGGGAGGACAGTCCATGTCAATCCCAACCATGTATAGTGATTATCAAGAAGTAAAAGGAGTGAAATTTCCATTTATGATCGCTCAAAGTATGGGACCGCAGTCTTTTGAGTTCAAAGTTTCTGAAATTAAAGTGAATGAAGGAGTTACTGCAGATACTTTCAAAGTAGAGTAATCCCTGAATTTATAAAACTGAAAAAGCCGGCCTTAGCGCCGGTTTTTTTATGTGCTAATTTTCTTCTTTTTATTCAGCAGATTTTTAGCGCGGTTCACAATAAAAACTCCCACCAGAATAATTAATGCGGAAAGCAGCTGCCAGGAACTGAATACTTCACCATCTAAGATCCCCCAGCCCAATGCGACGATAGGAATGGTATAGGTAACTGATGTGGTAAAAACGGGGTCTGAGATCTGAACCAGCTTGTTGAAAATAATCATTGCAATACCGGTTCCCACAATCCCAAGAATAGCGACGTAGATCAGCGAACTTTGAATTTCTGAAGTAATCTCCTGTTCGAAAAATCTGCTGAAGTACAACACTAATACAGCAGGAATCAAAAGGCTTATGAAGTTTCCAGCGGCGATCCCCAACGGAGTAATATCGCTCATTTTGGTCTTCAGAATATTTACATTAAAGGCATAACAGCTTGCCGCAAGCACGACCAATAGGGAATAAAGGTAGTTTTGATCGGGGTTGACGCTGGCACCGCTCAAAATAAGGCCTGCAGTCCCTATAAGACCCACAATTACCCCAATCACTTTATTCTGTGTGAAAATCGCTTTAAAAAATAAGGCTCCGAAAATCAAGGTCATTAAAGGTGTAGTTGCATTTAGAATGGATGCTATCGCGCTGTCAATTTCGGTTTCAGCAAAAGAAAAAAGATAAACAGGGAAAAAGGAACCTAAAAATCCTGAAATAACGATCCATTTCCACTGTCGCGCATTCAGCTTCATTATTCTTCGGAAACCAACCAGCATCAAGAAAAGAGCGGCGAAAATTATTCGGAAAGACCCAACCTGAAGGGCGTCTAAACCTACCAGTGATTTTTTGATCAGGATAAAAGAACTTCCCCATACAATAGAGAGAAATACGAGATAGATCCATTTGAGTTTTCCTGCAGCCATAGCAATTAAATGAGGCGCAAAAATCTAAAAACTATTCGGTTTTAAGGAAAATAGCCAATCAATTTTCTTCTTTCCATCTAAGGCTTTCCATCAAATGGCGAATATCTTTCCGAAGATAGGCAGCGGCAGGGACAATACTGTCGTAATTCGGAACGCTGTTAAAATATACTGAACCGGTGATAAAGTGCTTCGTACTATCGGTTAAATAAAACTGTGCCTGGGAAGCGGCGTTTCCATCAACCTCGTAAAACATCCCGTAAGTTTTATGAATATCGTTGGTATAAATATCTCCTTCAATGACATCTGCCTTAATAGTATGTTGCAACGGCAGTTTCTGGGCATCGGTCAGGAGGGAATCAAGATTATCCTGAACCTGGCGATAGGTAAGGAAAATAGTCCCTTGCATATCTGGATAATTTAGATCAATCCAGCATGGAATTCGATTCCTGGAAGGTTTAACTTCCGCGATTTTATTAATATCAAAAGTGTAGGGGCAGCCAATATCAACACGGTGGTATTCAGGATTTGGATACTGTAAGGCAAGAAAACCCTTCGGCTTTGGCTGAACCTCGTCTTTACAGGATCCGAAAAAGATAGCGACAAGAAATAACCAGATTATGTGTTTCATTCGGTAGTTTCTAATGGCTGTATGCTTAATTTTATTTGTTTGATTCGTTTGTCGTCGATCACCTCGATCTTAAAGTGGAAATTATGAAACTCGATAATGTCATTTTTCTTCGGAAAACCACCTGAAATTTCCAATAAGAATCCGGCAAGAGTATCAGCTTCGCCCTTCTGATCCTCAAAAAATGAAACATCTTCAATTTTCACGATCTTATAAAAATCCTTTAGCGGCGTTTTTCCTTCAAACACAAAATTAGTTTCATCCAGCTTGGAATAGATCAGGTCCTCATCATCAAATTCATCACTGATATCTCCTACAATTTCTTCGATTATGTCTTCTAGAGAAATAAGTCCGCTGGTTCCTCCATATTCATCCACAACGATCGCGAGGTGATTTTTCTTGTCTTTAAACTCATTTAAAAGATCGTCCAGTTTCTTATTTTCAGGCACAAAATAGGGCTCTCGCAAGAGCTTGGTCCAATCAAAATTTTTCTTATCTATATAAGGCAATAAATCTTTGATGTAGAGAATTCCCACTACATTATCTACATTTTCCTTGAAGACAGGAATTCGTGAATAGCCATTTTCGATGATCTCGGGAATGATATCTGGAAGAGTCCTGTCCTCATTCAGGGCGAAAATATCCATTCTCGGACGCATGACCTGTTTCGTATCAGTATTTCCAAAACTAACGATCCCCTGCAGGATCTTCTGTTCTTCTTTTGAAGTATCTTCTTCACTAGTTAGCTCCAAAGCCTGTGAAAGGTGATCAATACTAATAAAACTTCGCTGTTTCCCTAATTTTTCATGAAGGAATAAGGTTACCTGCCGCATGGGAGTGCTCAAAGGTGAAAACAGGGTATCCAGAATATTGATAGGATAAGCCATAAAATTCGAAAATTGAACTTTATTCCTGCTGGCATAGACTTTTGGTAGAATTTCTCCAAAAAGGAGAATTAAAAATGTAACTAATCCAACTTCAAAAAGAAAACGAACATCGATTCCGAAGAATTCGGTATTCATATCACCAAAAATATCGTCTGCAACACTGTCAAAAAGCAGAACGATCGCGATATTGATAAAGTTATTGGCCACTAGTATTGTAGCCAGCAGCTTTTTCGGCTTTTCCAGGAGATTGATTACGATGTTCTGCGTTTTGGAACGCTTTCCATCTTCAGTAATAAAGTTCGCCGGAGTAAGGGAAAAGAAAGCCACTTCTGCACCAGAAATAAGCGCAGAGCAAAGCAAAAGCACCAATAAAAAAAAGAAGCTTAAATATTGGGTTAATCCCAAAGTGGCTAAAAACAAAAGCAAACTGGGAGGTTCCGAGTCCAAATGCAATAGTTTTAGTTAAACTTTAGAATGGTAAGTCGTCTTCCTCTTCATCTTGAGAATACGACTCATTTCTATTATAATTTTCGTTGGCGGGACGCGACTGTTTGTTGCCTCCTGCCATTTGCCTGTTCGAATTTCCCTGGTTACCAGAATTGTTCTGGTATCCGGAATCGCTTTCTCCTTTAGGAGTAAGGAAAGTAAATTCGGTACAGTGAATTTCAGTTTGATAGCGCTCATTGCCCTGGTCATCCTGCCATTTTCTGGTTTTGATGCGACCTTCTATATAAACGCGATCTCCTTTTTTCAAATATTTCTCACAAACTTCTGCTGCCTTGTTCCGCACCACTACATTGTGCCATTCCGTATTTGTTACACGCTCACCGGTAGTACGGTTGGTGTAACTTTCGTTGGTTGCAACAGGGAAACGGCCAATGCTCCCGCCTCCTTCAAAATAATGCATCTTCACGTCATCGCCAGTGTGTCCTATAAGCATTACTTTGTTTAAAGTACCAGTCATTTTAATCTATTTTAAACCGATAAACGGTTGTGATTCTTTTATTTATTCTAAAATAATAAAAAATTCTGCCTTAGGCCGAATCGAAATGCAAAGATATGAACAAGTATCTATTTGTAGTCCTCCGGCAGGTATTCATTTAGAAAATTCTGAATGAGCACCGGAACAGGATAATTGGTCAAGTTTTCCAGAGAGACATTTTCGTGCTCCAATCTATCGGTTTCAACCAGCCAGAAGGTCGCGTATAAGTGCTGGTGCGAAAGCTTGTGGATGACCGGCTCATGATTATAAATTTCTACGGAAAATTTTTTCTCCTTAATATATTCCCGAAAATCTGTATTTTGAAGTAATTCTTTTTCTGAAACCAGACCGGATGTTTCGATAAGTGGGAATTGATAAAGGCCATTCCAGATTCCCTTTCCCGATCTCTTTTCTATAATGGTTTGCTCCTGCTCATTCTGAAACACCAGGTAGTTGAAATACCTATTTTTGACCTTTGTTTTCTTCAGCTTTACCGGGAGGTCTTTGATCTTATGAGTTCTCAAAGCCACGCATTCCTCGTTAAAAGGACAGACTTCACAGGCAGGATTGGAAGGTTTGCAGTGTAATGCGCCAAATTCCATGATCGCCTGGTTATAAATTGATCGATCAAAACGGACTTTTTCCAGTTCTTCTTCCGCTATCTTCTTAAAAAGTTTTTTTCCCTGTGTGGTGTTTATAGGGGTGTCTATTCCTTTAAGGCGCGAAAGTACCCGGAAAACATTTCCATCAACAAGTGCTACATTTTCATTGTAGCAAAAAGAAGCGATCGCGCTGGCCGTATAATCACCTACGCCCTTCAGCTTAAGTAATTCTTTATACGTATCGGGGAAATTTCCATTCAGCTCATAAGCGACATGTTTTGCAGCTTCGTGCAGATTACGCGCGCGTGAATAATAGCCCAATCCCTGCCACAGTTTCATTACTTTTTCAGAAGATGCTCCAGCCAGGTCAAAAACGGTTGGGAAAGCCTCAATGAACTTCTCATAATAAGGCAGTCCCTGCTCGACTCTTGTTTGCTGCAGCATGATTTCACTCAGCCAAATATTATAGGGATTTTTGGTATTTCGCCATGGTAATTCTCTTTTGTTTTCCAGATACCAGTTCTCGAGAGTGTTGGGAAATTTCATAATTAACAATGAAGCATTGCAATAATAGGAGTTTATTGCGTTATTATTAGTGAATTAGGTTTGAAATATTGAAGATTAAATTCTTATATTTGCCCCCTTGAAAATTAGAAACCCCAATTTATAAAATTTAAATAGCACGAAAAATGACGAAAGCAGATATCGTAGCAAACATTTCAGAGAAGTTAGGAATGGAAAAAGGTGACGTTCAAGCTACTATCGAATCTTTTATGGATGAAGTTAAAACTTCTTTAGAAAGCGGTGATAATGTATACCTTCGTGGCTTCGGAAGTTTTGTAGTAAAAACCAGAGCAGAAAAAACTGGAAGAAACATTTCTAAGAACACAACTATCAAAATTCCTGCACATAATATCCCTGCATTTAAACCTGCAAAGATATTTGTAGAAGGAGTTAAATCTAACGTAGAAGTTAAGTAACCAAAATATGATCCCCGGTTTCGGCCGGGATTCTAAGAAATAATTTATTAATTTTTAAAATATTGCACTATGCCAAGTGGTAAGAAGAGAAAAAGACATAAGGTGGCCACTCACAAGCGTAAGAAACGCAGAAGAGCAAACCGCCATAAGAAAAAGTAGTTTCATACTACTTTTTTTATTTAATCGTTCTTTGAAATCGAAACTTCCGTTTAAGAAATGTGAAGTTTCTTCAGGCTTTAAAAACCCTGTGAAATAAATAATGTTTAATCCATCTATATCCGTTTTGATACAGATATGGATAAAAAATCTGGAAGTGTGGACAAAGAATTAATAATTAGGTCCGAACCTTCTGCTGTAGATTTTGCCTTATTAAAAGATGGAAAACTTATAGAACTCAACAAGGAGGAAGATGGTAATAAGTTTAACGTAGGAGATGTTTTCATCGCCAAAATACGTAAAGCTGTTCCAGGTCTCAATGCCGCATTTGTAAATGTAGGCTATGAAAAAGATGGTTTTTTACACTATCATGACCTGGGACCCCAGATCTCCTCGATGCTGAAGTTCATAAAACGTGTAAGCACAGGTAAACTAAAAGATTATTCTTTAAAGAATTTTTCTTTTGAAAAGGATATAGACAAGAACGGCTCTATTGCCGATGTCTTAAAATCCAATCAGTCAATTCTGGTTCAAATCGTAAAAGAACCAATCTCAACAAAAGGCCCACGAATAAGTTCAGAACTGTCCCTTCCGGGCAGGTATATAGTGCTTGTTCCTTTTTCCAACCGCGTATCGGTCTCTCAAAAGATCGAAAGTCGCGATGAAAAAGAAAGGCTCAAGAGGCTGGTCAAAAGCATCAAACCCAAAGGTTTTGGTGTGATCGTTAGAACCGTGGCTGAAGGCAAAAAAGTAGCAGAATTGGACAGGGATCTCCAAAATTTGGTTGGTCGCTGGACAGCTATGTGTAAAAAACTGTATAAACCGCATCATCCTTCAAAAGTACTAGGTGAGCTAAACAGGGCTTCTTCCCTGTTGCGAGATATCTTCAATGATACCTTTACCTCTATTTGTGTTGACGATGAAACGCTTTATACGCAAATCAAAGACTACGTGAGCGAAATTGCTCCTGAAAAAGAATCAATCGTAAAACTGCATCAATCCAACCAACCTATTTTCGAAAAGTTCGGTATCGAAAGACAAATTAAAACTTCCTTTGGGCGAACCGTATCCATGAGTAAAGGCGCCTATCTGGTTATTGAACACACCGAAGCAATGCACGTCGTTGACGTGAACAGCGGAAACCGTTCAAACAAATCTAAAAACCAGGAAGATACCGCATTAGAGGTTAACCTTATTAGTGCTACCGAAATCGCCCGCCAGTTAAGACTGCGCGATATGGGCGGAATCATTGTGGTAGACTTTATCGACATGAACAGAGCTGAAAATCGAAAAAAGCTCTTCGATCATCTTCGGAATGAGATGAGCGACGACCGGGCAAAACATAAAATTTTGCCTCCTAGCAAATTCGGATTGATCCAGATTACAAGACAGCGCGTAAGACCTGAAATGAATATCAAGACCCGTGAGGACGACCCTAACGGAGCTGGAGAAATTGAAGCACCAATCAGTTTGGTGAATAAAATCCAGGTTGATCTTGAGAAACTCATCAAAAAAGATGTGAAAAAAATCACACTTACGGCGCACCCATTCATTGCAGCCTTTTTAACCAAAGGCTTTCCATCGCCCCGATCAAAGTGGTTTGTAGACCACAAACGTTGGGTGAAAATTTTACCTCGAGATGCTTACACGTATTTAGAGTATCACTTCCACGATAAAGACGGGGAAGTAATTCAATAAATTAAAAAACGCCCTTCAAGCAATTGATGGGCGTTTTTTTTTGGCAATATTCCAACAAAGCTTTAGCACCTAATTAACCTCAATGCGGACTGTTTACAGATACATTTACCATTATTAACCAATAAATATTGAATTATGGAAAACTTAAAAGATCTGTTCGAGCACCAGCTGAAAGATTTGTACAGCGCTGAAACGCAGCTTACAAAAGCATTACCTAAAATGGTAAAAGCTGCACATGACAAAAAACTGAAAGATGCCTTCGAAGGTCATCTTGAAGAAACTAAAGAGCACAAAGAAAGACTGGCAGAAATCTGCAAAGAGCTGGGATTTAAACCAACCGGTGAAACTTGTAAAGCCATGAAAGGGCTTATCGAGGAAGCTGAAGAATTCCTAAAAGAAGATGCTTCAGAAGAAGTTCGTGATGCAGGACTAATAGCTGATGCTCAGAGAGTAGAACATTATGAAATTTCAGGTTATGGAACAGTTGTTCGCTATGCGAAGGAACTAGGCCATAAAGACGTTGCTGCGAAACTTCAGAAAACACTAGATGAAGAATATAACGCAGATAATAAGCTAGATAAACTGGCAGAAAGTCGCCTGAACAAAAAAGCAAAATAGATATATTTTCATGCTGAAAAAAGCCCTTCCAAACGAAGGGCTTTTTTTAATTCTAAAACCTATTTATATTCGCGAGAATCGCTGAAGAGCCTCATATGAGAAATGATCACAAGTCTTACACTGTAGATGAAGCCATGCAAAAACTGATGCATTACTGTGCCTATCGCGATCGTTCTCAAAAAGAGGTGGAAGATAAGCTGAATGACATGCGCATGATTCCGGAAGCGAAGGAAAAGATCATTATTAGGTTAATGCAGGATGGTTTTCTGAATGAGGAGCGCTTTGCCAGAAGTTTTGTGCGCGGGAAATTCCGAATTAAAAAATGGGGTAAGATCAAGATCACCCAGGCGCTGAAACAAAAAGAAATTTCCAGCCCGATCATCAAACTAGGACTCTCTGAGATCAATCCTAAAGATTATAACAAGGCACTTTATACTATAGCTGAAAAAAAGCTGGAAAAGATCAGTGAACCAAATATATTTAAAAAGAAGAAAAAACTGGCCGACCACCTACTCCGCCGCGGTTATGAAGCTCCTTTAGTTTACGACTGCGTTAATACACTTCTCAACTAATATCGTGCTTTTTATGCGTACGTTCTATCGCTAATTTATTCTTATAATCAATCCATTTCTGGCCGCGATATTTCCTCATATAATTATCAAAATGCCGCATAAAAACCAGATTATAAACCGCTTTTGAGAGGTTGGTAAGTGTTCGTGGTGTCGCCCGCAGACTCATTGAAAAACCTGCCGTTAAATACGTCATATGATGCCAATAACCTTCTGGCATGTAAAGCGTTTCACCATGATTCAATTCTGTAATATAGCCCTGTGCTTTCTTTAAAACCGGAAATTTTTTATAATCCGGATTGTTAAAATTGATATCCTCACGACTAATCAGGGCATGAGGCACCTTATAGAGATTCTTGCTTTCCGAAGGCGGGAAGAGTATGCATTGTTTTTTTCCGTGGAAATGAAAATGAAGAATATTGGCGTAATCTATATCATAATGCATGAAAACGCTGGATTTCTCACCACCAAAGAAAAGCATGGGCAATTGCTTTAGAAACCGCAGCCCTACGTCGGGATAACTAAAGTCCTTCTGAAGCTTAGGCACCTCTTTAAGCAGGTTATATAGAAATATTCGATAATTGGTAGGCTTAGCCTCCAAAATGTCTATATACTCGCTCATTTTCATTTCTGCATGAGCCTGGTTGAATTTAAATTCCGATGAAATTGGCCTGTCATCATATAAAGGTACTTTCCGGTCACCGGCAACCTCCCGTATATACTCTAGATTCCATTTAGAAAAAGCCGGCCAGGTATCGATCAATTTTTTGATAACCACAGGCTTTTGAGGACGTACATAATCTCTTACGAAGTCTTCTTTTGAAATGTTTTCTATACGTGGTATCTGCTTCAGCTCCATCTTTCACTTATTTATCTATCCCTGCGTGCCTGTGTGTACGCCTGATCGCAACCTCATTTTTGTAATCGATCCATTTCTGACCCTTGAACTTGCGCATCAGGTTATCGTAGTTCCGCATAAATAGTAAATTATTTAGAACTTCAGCTATTTTTTTCGGAGATGTTGGCAAAGATCGAAGCGTCATCGATAAACTAGGCGATTCATATTTAATAAAATGCCACCACTTACTCGGGATGAATAAGGTATCACCATGCCTCAGTCTTGCCTCAAAACCCTTTGCCTTTCTAAGTGCTGGATATTTTTCCAAATCTGGATCATCCATATCAATAATTTCCATACTCACTATAGAATATGGAACTTTATATAAGAAACCGGTCTGCTCCGGCGGATACAGAATTACCTTTTTCTCTCCGTTGAAATTGAAATGAAAATTGTTGGCCAGGTCCATATCATAGTGCATCACCACTTTTGAACCTTCGCCACCCACAAACAAGACTGGTAGTTTTTTAAAGAATTTCACCCCCAAATCAGGATATTCAAAATCATCCAGAAGTTCAGGACAATTTTGCAGCAGATTAAAGAAAAACATCCTGAGATCGGTGGGCCCGCTTTGTAAAATATCAATGTATTCTGAAAATTTTACTCTTTTCGCCACACCATGGCTATTCTGTCTGCCTTTTGCCGGTTTTCCATCATATAAGGGAACAACCACCTCTCCAGCCTTGCTTCGGAAGTAATCAAAATTCCATTTATCAAAAGCCGGCCATTCTTTAGTTAAATCTTCGAGAATAACCGGCTTTTGCGGGATAAAATATTTTTTCTGGAATTCTTCTTTAGAAAGTTCCTTTTCACGCGGAATATTTTGAAGATCCAGTTTCAAATTATAAGTATTCGTTAAGCCTTCGTTTTGGCCTTTTCCTGTGCCTGAAGGTTCCGATCAATCTGATGCCCCGGCCTGCTCCATCTTGGTTTTTCACCTTGGCTTTGGTAAGCCGATTTTTCTGCATCCACACTCACCGGTTGCTGTTTCTTTTCAAAGGCTTTCTGAGGATTCAACCCTAGCATTTTAAACATTTCCATATCCTCATTAACATCAGGATTCGGAGTGGTCAATAATTTATCTCCGGCAAAAATCGAATTCGCACCGGCAAAGAAACACATTGCCTGTCCTTCACGACTCATTTGAGTACGTCCGGCTGAAAGTCTTACCTGTGTTTCTGGCATAACGATTCTGGTCGTGGCAACCATTCTGATCATTTCCCAGATTGGAACTGGTTTTTCCTCAGCCATAGGAGTTCCTTCAACAGCCACCAATGCATTGATCGGTACAGATTCCGGCTGCGGATTCAATGTGGCAAGGGCAACCAACATCCCTGCTCTGTCTTCTTCTTTTTCACCCATCCCGATAATTCCACCACTACAAACAGTCACATTCGTTTTACGTACATTATCGATGGTTTTCAAACGATCTTCGTAACCGCGGGTAGAGATCACCTCCTTATAGTATTCTTCTGAAGTATCTAAATTATGGTTATAGGCGTAAAGACCAGCTTCAGCAAGTCGTTGAGCCTGATTTTCTGTAAGCATTCCAAGCGTACAACAAACTTCCATATCGAGCTTATTAATGGTTCTAACCATTTCCAGCACGTTGTCAAATTCATCTCCATCTTTCACATTTCTCCATGCTGCACCCATACAAACCCTTGAACTACCGGCTGCTTTCGCACGCAGCGCCTGGGCTTTCACCTGGTTCACACTCATTAGGTCATTCCCTTCCAGATCGGTATGATAACGTGCTGCCTGCGGGCAATAACCGCAATCTTCAGGGCAACCACCAGTCTTAATAGATAATAATGTGGAAACCTGAACAGTATTTGGGTCATGATGTTCCCTGTGAATGCTGGCCGCTTCATAAAGCAGCTCCATCAGGGGTTTATTATATATCTCTAGAATCTCTTCTTTTGTCCAGTTATGTCTAGCCATGTAATTTGATTTGTATTCAAAAATAAGGAAAACTGAACTTTTAAATCGCCTGCTTCCCTTTTGATTTATAAACGGAATAGCTAACAGCTATTTCTCGCGACCTATTAGCAAAGAAACAGCATTGCCTCCAAAACCTACGGAATTCACCATGATATTTTCCAATTTATCTGGCTGCCGCTGAAATTCTGAAAAAGGAACAGGTAAAAACTTTTGATGCTGCAACATCAAAATGGCCATTTCCAGGCTTAGAATTCCTGAAGCCCCGAAACTATGACCGATCTTCCATTTATTACTGGTCATCGCCGGCACCTCCTTACCAAAAATATTTTTAACTGCATTCACCTCGGCAAGATCACCACCAATGGTTCCCGGAGCATGCATCACGATCGCATCAACTTGAGAAATATCACTGTTACTCATCGCCATTTTCATCGATTTCTGAAGGCAGTCCCCATTTTTGGAAAGCGAAGCCCCGTGCTTCAGTTTTTCCGTAGCATATCCAATTCCTTTGATATAAGCTTTAGGATTGTCACTATTTTTCTGAAGGGCCACCATCCCGGCTCCCTCACCCAAAATCATCGTATTTCCGGTTTTATCCATATCTAAAGATCGACACGGATTGGTGAGTTCCCGAGAATAAATTTTCATTGCTTTCATTTGCGCCAGAGTGAATCCAGTTAGAGGTGCTTCACTTCCTCCCGCAAAAAAGGAATCTGTAATACCACTTTTCATCCAGGCTATTCCATTCAAAATTGAATGCATGCCGGTGGAACAGGTAATACTATGAGAAAACTCCGGTCCGCTTAATTGCAGATCCTGCGCGACCCAGGATGAAATATTCCCTAAAGTGGTGGTTGGTGAAGTATAGGTGGAGACGCTCCCAGTTTCGATGTATTCTTTATGATATTTTTCAAAAAGCTCTGTGGCTCCCCTGCTACTGCCCACATTTATTCCGCTGGACCGATCGAGGCCAGCGCCATTAAATGCTTTTCTTGAAGCCAGAATTGCCAAAAGAACTGACCTGTCCAGATTTCGATATCTGGAATCTTCTGTTCGCAGATTTTCAATTTCAGCCTGTAATTTATCAGGAAGAAATCCCGCCAGTACTTTAAAATCACTGTTTGGACTTTCAGAAAAATAATGTTGGTCGTCCTGGTAATTTTGCCAGATTTCATCAGGTTGAGTACCTAAAGCAGAAATACTACCTACTGAAACGATTCCTATTGATTCTTTCAAATCAGAATTTTTGACAAAAATAAGGTACGAAGGCTGGAATAACCAGAAAATACCAGGCTATATTCCGCTTTTTTGAGGTTCAAAATACAGCGTTCTGGTAGAGAGCATTTTCTTGCTACCGGCCACGATCCCTTCGATTTCATTTAGCGTTTCTTCGGAAAGAAGATTCATAAGTGGTTGATCCAAATTCAGAATTTGAGGAAACGTTTCAGCAATTGCCTTATCCCACTCTGCATAACATTTCAAAGTATCATCAGGATTCACGATTTTGCGCTCTGTACCCTCATCTTTCGGTTTAAAAGCTTCAATTAAATTCAGGTAACCGTAATCATCTGTGAGTTCTTCGCCTGGCTGAATATCCCGAATGGCTATTTCAAAATTATATGCAGTAGAAAGACAATTTGATTTAAAACTATGGTTGACAAATTTTGCAAAATCCCAGCAGAGAATGTGTTCGCCTTCATTATTTCTGAAACTGTATTTTTCCAGCATCTCTTTTTCCGCTTCTTTCAAATAAAGCGGTGCATCTGGTTCAAAAACTTGATCCAATTCATCCTGCACCCAGGTTATTGTTCCCTTCGGGATTAGTTTTGTAGCCACTAATCCGAACCCGATCTCCTCGCTTATCCACTCCAGTTTCGTATCAGGATGAATCATCTTTTATAGAATTATACATCCTAAATTAGGTAAAAATAGAAGTCGGAATTAGAAAATTTTTAACTCAAAACGTGAATTAAAAAACCATAAGCGCATCTTCAATAACGCTAAATGTAAATTCCAGATCTTCCTCTGAAATGACATATGGAGGCACTATGTATATAGTGTTTCCCAGTGGTCGTAATGCAACTCCTTTGTCCATGAAAAAATTGAAAAGCTTATTGCGAAGATTTCCATATCGTTCCATTTCCACATCCAGTTCAAACGCCAGGATCACACCAAGTGTGCGAACATTATTGGTTTTGGAATTTGCCCGAAGTTTACCTGCAAATTCCTGATTTTTCTTAATGATATATTGGATATTATTCTGAATTTCTTCGGAATTAAGCAGTTCAATACCCGCAAGAGCGGCCGTGCAGGCGAGTGGGTTCGCGGTGTAGGTATGACCATGAAAAAGACCTTTCGCTAGATCTTCCGAATAAAATGCGTCATAAATCTTCTGACTGCAGGAGGTCACACCCATGGGCAGCAATCCGGCGGTTAGCGCCTTCGACATACAAATAATATCTGGCTGTTCTTCGAGATATTCAGAAGCAAACTTTTTTCCAGTTTTGCCAAATCCTGTCATGACTTCATCGGCCACCAGGATCACCTCATTTTCTCTACAAACTTTCAGAATTTGGTTCAAACCTTTTGGATCATGAAATTTCATGGCAGCAGCTCCCTGAATTAAAGGTTCATAAATAAAGCCTGCTATTTGATGTTCAGCGATTAGTGATTGAAGTTGAGTAATCACTTCCGCATTATTCTCACCATTAGGAACAGGAAT